>JBMTVT010000013.1:0-39410 GCA_049451635.1 Tamlana sp.
TTTGTTTGAGTTTAGTTAAAATAATGTGCATTCTACTGGTTCGCTAATAACAACCAGTAGAAGCACATTAAATTAAGCCGTTTTGTACTATCAAAAAACTTGACAGGAGATGTTATCTTTTATGGTTAACAATACGGATTATAATAAAACTCTTCATGGTTTGATACATATTACGGTGTTTAGTTTGTGTTAGTGGCTTAAAATAATTTGAAAATGAAAGTTATTTAAAACAACTGATATTATAAAAAATTAAAAACTTATTGAGTAAAGGTATAATAGTTAAATATATAGATTAATGGGTATAAAAGACAAACGGAAATTAACTTTCTTAAAAGTAATAATTTTTTCGGTGCTATTAGGTTTAATAAACTTACCAGCCTATAGTCAAATTTTCAATGAGGCCGAAGATTTTGTTGAAATGAATGGCGTTCAAACCGAAAACACTTCCGATCTTGGAAAAGGGCAAAATGTTGGTTGGATTGATGATGGAGATTGGATGGAATACGATATTAATATACCCGTAGAAGGAAACTATATTATTAGTGTTCGAGTTGCTAGTGAAATTGGTGGTGGTGTTTTAGGGGTTATAAATAATGGAAATTCATTAGGTAACTTTAATATTCCATCAACAGGAGGCTGGCAAAACTGGCAAACAGTTGAAGGTGGAGAATTTATCCTTGAAGCAGGAATACAAAGAGTTAGATTATTGGCTTCGACTGGTGGATTTAATTTAAACTGGTTTGAAATTAGGTTGTCTAATCCAGTTGATAATGATTTACCCACACCCCCAAGTATAGTAGATACGTATTCAAATGAAAATTCCGTATCAATATATTGGAATAGTAGCAATGATGCTACCACGCCAGTTACAGGTTATAAAATATACAACAATGGTAATTTTGTAGCTTTTACAAGAAATAATAGTATTAAATTAAATAATCTTCTTCCCGAGAAAGAGTATGTTTTTGATATACACGCCTACGATTTAGCGGGCAATCAATCTCCATCAACTCAGGTAATTGCCTCTACAACTTCCAGTAAAAGAGAATTGGTTTGGTTTGATGAGTTTGACGGAACTCAGGTAGATCAAAACAAATGGAATTTTCAAGTCGGTGGTAATGGTTGGGGAAATGGGGAGGCTCAATATTATACAAATGGAACAAATTCTAGTGTTTCCAATGGAAATTTAATAATTGAAGCTAGAAAAGAAACCATTGGAAGTAATAATTATACATCATCTCGTATGAATACATCTGGTAAAGGTGATTTCTTATATGGTAGAATTGAGGTAAAGGCCAAATTACCAAGAACTGGAGGAACTTGGCCTGCTATATGGACATTGCCTACAGAATGGGTTTATGGTAATTGGCCAAATGCTGGTGAAATTGATATTATGGAGCACACAGGTAATTCTTTAAATTATGTTTTTGGTACCATTCATACGGGCGCATATAACCATTTGCAAGATACGCAAAAAAGTGGAGGTAAGGTATTTAGTGATGTAGTTAATACATACCATACCTATGCTTTAGAATGGTATCCAGATCATTTGGATTGGTATTATGATGATGAACTTATTTTTTCATTTAACAACGAATATAAAACCTTTGCCGAGTGGCCTTTTGATGTTCCTCATCATTTAATTCTTAATGTGGCTGTAGGAGGTGGTTTAGGTGGAGTAATAAACCATGATGGAGAGTGGCCTCAACAAATGATGGTTGATTATGTGAGGGTTTATGATTTTAAGTTTGGTGATGGCGATACAATTGCACCTTCAAGTCCAACCAATATGCAAGCGAAAGTAGAAGGACTTAATGTTGAGCTTTCTTGGAATAAATCAATGGATAATGAATATGTAGATAAATACTATATTTATCAAGATGGGGTATTAATCGACTCAACATCTCGACTAAGTTATATTCCAAAAAACCTAGACCCATCAACAGCATATACATTTAGTGTTCAAGCTAAAGATTTTGCAGAAAATTTTTCAAACCAAGTTAGTATCGAAGTAACCACTGAAAATATTCAGCCTATCACTATTCCAGGTAAAATTGAAGCAGAGAATTTTGTTTATATGGAAGGAATGGTAACTGAAACCTGCACGGATGTAGGCGGTGGACTCAATATGGCCTATATAGATGAAGGTGATTTTTTAGAGTACTACATAAATGTGCCATCAGATGGTTCATATTACTTGCATACAAGGGCAGCATCTCAATTGAATAAAGGTAAAATTGAATTGATAAATGAAAACGAAGAGGTTCTGGTTACGGTTGAGACCCCAATAACAGGTGGATGGCAAACATGGAAAACAGTAATTTCTGATGGTTTTAATCTAACTGCTGGAACCCAACGTATTAGAATCAAGTCTCTCTCAAACCAATTTAACATCAATTGGTTTGAAATAGCTTCACAAACCAATTCTGGCAATGGTTTTCTTAAAGCAGAAGGAAAAAAAATCATTGATGCAAATGGAGAAGAAGTTCTTTTGCGAGGTATGGGTCCTGGAGGCTGGCAGATTATGGAAGGCTATATGATGCAAACGTCTGGTTTTGCAGGTTCTCAGCATGAGATTAAAGAGAAATTAATCGATTTGATGGGTGAAGCTAATACAGAAACCTTTTTTAATAAATGGAGAGAAAATCACTTCACCAAGCGTGATGTCGATTCTTTAGCCGCTTGGGGTTTTAATAGTATTCGTATTCCAATGCATTATAATTTGTTTACACTACCTATTGAAGAGGAACCTATTGCTGGTGAAAACACTTGGATAGAAACAGGGTTTGAATTAATAGATAATGTACTTGAATGGGCAGCTCCTTATAGCATGTATGTTATTCTAGATATGCATGCCACACCGGGCGGACAAGGAAGAGGTTCCGAAATTAATGATTATGACCCTACAAAACCATCGCTATGGGAAAGTCAGGAAAACAAAGATAAGCTCGTGGCATTATGGACAAGGATAGCAGATAGGTATAAAGACAATCCATGGATAGGGGGGTATGATTTAATTAATGAAACTCACTGGGATTTACCTGGAAATACAGCTTTAAGAAATCTTTATGATGATATTACAGAGGGTATTCGCAGTGTAGATTCTAATCATATACTATTTATTGAAGGTAACTGGTACGCTAATGATTTCAATGCGTTAACCCCAGCATGGGATGATAATATGGTTTATAGCTTTCATAAATATTGGAGTTATAATGATACTGCTTCAATTCAATGGGTTCTAGACTTAAGAAATGAACACAATGTACCTTTATGGATGGGTGAAGCGGGAGAAAACTCCAACACTTGGTTTACAGATGCTATTACCCTTTTTGAAAATAATAACATAGGATGGGCCTGGTGGACCATGCGAAAAATTGGAGATATTGATAGTCCATATGCTGTCGATATTAATCAAGGTTACCAAAAAGTGATTGATTATTGGAAAGGTGAAGGACCACGGCCAACCGAACAAGAAACTTTTGATGCCATGATGCAACTGGCAGAAAACCTTTTAGTTGATAACAGCAGCTATAGAAAAGATGTTCCTGATGCTATTATTAGACAAGTGCAAACAAATGACACTAGACCATATCATGGAACCCCAACACCTATTCCCGGAATAGTGTATGCTTCTGATTTTGATTTAGGTAAAAACAATCACGCTTATTATGATACAGATGTTGCCGATTATAACTTATCAACAGGTGGATTTCAAGCTTGGAACAAAGGATGGTCGTACAGAAATGATGGAGTTGATATTGAAAAGAATAGCGAAACCTCAAATAGTAATGGATTTAATATAGGGTTTGTAAACAAAGGCGAATGGACGAAATACACGGTACAAATTGATGAAACGGCGGCATATAAAGCAACTTTTAGATTAGCAACACAAGAAAATGGTGGAGAATTTTATCTTTCTCTTGATGATCAAGCAATAACATCAATTCAAACTGTTAGTTCTACTAGTGGCTGGACACAGTACACCACTTTTGAGGTTTCACATGTGTTGTTAACGGCAGGCGAGCATAGCTTAAAGTTACACTTCAATAATGATATTCCTTTTAATGTAACTAGTATGTCCTTTGAAAAAACAGGAGAGGTTAACGATGTTGCGTTAAATGCATTAAATGGAAATACTGGAGAAAACGAAAAGTCTATAGAAATTACAATTAGTGAAGCTTTATTAGCATCATCGCTTGATGGTACTTTAAACCAATTTACAGTATTTGTAAATGGAGAAGAAAGAGTCATAACATCGATTGCTGAAAACCCTTCAAAAGATAGGACTTTTATACTCACCTTAGATAAATATTTGATTAAAAGTGATGATATTAAAGTAAGTTATTCAGGTGCGGCCATTCAATCCCAGTCTGGTAAAACTTTAAATACCTTTATAGATTTACCTATTAATAATGAATCGCCAGACCGTGTTGTAATACCCGGATTGATTCAAGTTGAAGATTATGATTATATGATAGGTTTGGGAATTGAAGATACAACCGATGAAGGTGGCGGCCAAAACTTAGGGTTTACAGACCCCGGAGACTATGCCGACTATTCCATTTTTGTACCGCAATCAGGTCATTATGGTATTAAATTTAGAGTTGCTGGATTTAATGTAGGCCAAATAGGCTTATACTCTGTAGACAAGAATGACGTAGAAACTGAGTTAGTTGTTGTTAATACGGTCATTACAAATGGATGGCAAACTTGGGTAACTACCTCTGATAATGTTTTTATCGAAGAAGGTATTCATACACTAAGGATGAAAATATTATCAGGTGGTTTCAATCTTAATTGGATTGAATTTGATTATCCTGACAGCGATGGAGACGGTGTTTTAGATGATGATGATTTGTGTCCTAATACAATTGAAGGAGCAACCGTTGATGTCAATGGATGTGAATTATTTACTATACCCGCAGACAATTATGTGTTAACCATTTCTAGTGAAACCTGTAGATCTCAAAACAATGGAAGTATAAACATAATAGCTATAGAAAATTACGATTATTCAGTAACACTTACAGGTGAAAATTATTCAGAAACTAAATCATTTACATCAGAAATTGGTTTTGAAGGTTTATCAGCTGGAACCTATACTTTGTGCATTACAATTATTGGAGTTTCTAATTACGAACAATGCTTTACTATTATTGTAACAGAACCAGATGAGCTATCAGTGTCAACTACAGATAAAAATGGTAATACTAAAACAGGTAAGGTTAATAATAGCAAAAATATGACGGTTTCATTATCTGGTGGAGAATTGTATTATGTAACCTTGAACAACAAAACAATTATTACTAGTGAGAGTATTATAGAGTTAGAATTAGTTCAAGGCGTAAATACTTTAAGTGTTAAAACCAATAAAGACTGTCAAGGGATTTATAACGAAACTATTATGCTTAATAGTCAACCCATTGTCTTTCCAAACCCAATAATAGATAATACAATAAATATTAGTTCTGCTAATTTCTATGAAAACGACATACCGGTTGAAATTTATGATTTAACAGGTAAATTACTGTTTTCTAAAACATATCATGTTACAGCTAGTCAATTAAAAATAGATGTATCTACCATGCCTAAAGGGATTTACCTATTGAAAATTGCATCAAATGGAAATACATTTAACTATAAAATTATAAAATAATGAATAGGTTCAAAAAAATAATTCCACTATGCTTATTAGCAATAGCTATTGCTACTTCATGCAGTAGTGATGATGAAAAAGCTAATGTTATTGATGAAGATTTACCTAGTGCAGCGGTCCTTATATTCCCACATAACAATACAGAATGTAACGAAGGTAATATAGTTTCAGATACTGAAACCGATGTACTATTTCAATGGGAAGAATCGGAAAACACAAGTTCTTATATATTAACACTTACCAATTTGAATGATGGCTCTTCTAGAGAGATTAAAACCGTTGCTAACGAATTTTTAATTCGGATTTTAAGGGGAACACCTTATTCATGGGTTGTAAAATCCAAAGCGAGTATTGGAAATGCCACCGCCGATAGTGAAACTTGGAAGTTTTATAATGCAGGTCTGCCAGAAGAAAGTCATCCACCATTTCCAGCCGAAGTAGTAAGTCCAAAAATGGGGGTAAGTGTTGACCAAGGAACTGTTTTATTGCAATGGGAAGCTACAGACGTTGATGATGATATTGCATCCTATACTATTTTACTGGATACTTCCAGTGCACCAGCTACAGAAGTTGGAAATTCAAGTGCCAATAGTTTAAATGTAACGGTTAGTTCTGGGCAAGTCTATTATTGGAAAGTTATCACAACTGATGAGCTTGGAAATGAGTCACACTCTCAAATATTTCAATTTAAAGTAAACTAGACTTGGATAAAATAACGGAATTATGATAAAAAAATATTGTAACATTATATGTGGTTTCATATTAATTGGAACTCTTGTAATAGGTTGCAAAAAAGCAGATAAAGAATATTCAAATAAAGTAAAGGTATCCGCTGGTTGGGAAGTAGACTTTTTTGATGAGTTTGATACGTTTGAGCCCAATAACTGGCAAGACCAACGCATATGGGTAAATAATGAAACCCATTGCTATGTACCTGATGGTGAATTTGGTACACGAGAAGTAAGCAATGGAACGTTAAAGCTAAAAGTTGTTAATATTGAAGAGAAACGTCCTTGTGATAATTTTGATAAACATGGTAAACAACATCCAGATACTGAATATGTTGCCGGAAGAATCACTTCCAAAAATAAAAAAGAATTCATAAAAGGAAAATGGACTGCAAGATTAAAACTACCAAGCAATGGAGAGCCTAGTATGTTTCCGGCTTGGTGGTTGCTGGGTGCGCAAAACAACGAACCACCTGTACAAGAGACCGATGAAACTGTTTGTTGGCCAATGACAGGTTCTGGAGAGATTGACATTTTTGAACACCATGGAGATCATCAAAAAAATCGTTTTACAACAGGTGCAATAAAAAACTTAGGTGAATGTGATAAAGGAGATTGGTGGAGCCTGCGTAAGGATTTTGAAGTTACTTTAAACGAATTTCACGAATATTCAGTAGAATGGCAAGGAAGCGATTTAGTTTATCGTGTTGACGGAAAAGAAGTATACCGTAATGTAGGGCAAGGAGATAAGTACCCTGAACCCATGTTTGCCATTCTAAATTTTGCCAAAATTACCGATTCGCCAATGACAGGTGAATGGGTAATGGAAGTAGATTGGGTAAAACATGAATACCGAAAATAACAAGAAGTTAACATAATAAACTACCTAATAAGTATGATTAATAAATATTCAGTAATTTTTATTCTATCCTTAATTTTGTCGTGTTCGGAAACTAAATCGAAAGCAGGAGAAAATAATATAGTGACTGCTACAAATAATACTGTTAAAAGTTATACTGACAAAAAACTTCAAGTTTTTACAACAGCAAAGGATACTGAACTTAGATTAACCAAAACAGGAGCTTATGTTTTTAAAGAGCAAAAACAACCTTTAGAAACTGAAATTGCAATTTTTGTAAATCCAGAAAAAACATTTCAAGAATTTTTAGGAATAGGAGGTGCTATAACTGATGCTTCAGCTGAGGTTTTTGCAACCTTAAGCCCAGAGAAGCAAAACCAATTGTTGCAGTCTTATTTCGGGGCAGAAGGCATTAATTACAATATCTTAAGAACCAGTATCCATAGTTGCGATTTTAGTTCTGCCAGTCACACTTATGTAGAAGAAGGCGATGCCGAGTTAAAGACATTTTCTATTGAACATGACAAGGAGTTTAGAATCCCTATGATTAAAAGAGCGGCAAACATCATAGGAGACGATATGGTTTTCTATGCAAGCCCATGGAGCCCGCCAGCCTTTATGAAAACCAATAATAATATGCTGCAAGGCGGTAAATTGTTACCGCAGTACAATCAAGCATGGGCAAATTACTACGTGAAATTCATTGAGGCCTATGAAGCCGAAGGATTACCGGTATGGGGGTTGACCATTCAAAATGAACCCATGGCAGTACAACGTTGGGAATCTTGTATTTATACAGCCGAAGAGGAGCGTGACTTCTTAAAGAACTTTTTGGGTCCAACATTGGAAAAAGCGGGTATGGGCGATAAAAAAGTAGTGGTATGGGATCATAACAGGGATTTAATATCTCATCGAGCCAATACGATTTTTAATGACCCTGAAGCAGCAAAATATGCTTGGGGTATTGGATTCCATTGGTATGAAACTTGGACAGGAGGTAACCCTATGTACGATAACCTTAAAAACATAAAAGAGTCTTATCCAACTAAAAACTTATTGTTCACAGAGGGATGTCAAGAAGCTTTTGATGAAACTCAATACCATAGATGGTCTAATGCAGAACGCTATGGTAATTCAATGATCAATGACTTTAACAGTGGTGTAGTAGGGTGGACAGATTGGAATATATTATTAGACGAAACAGGAGGGCCTAATCATGTTGGCAATTTATGTTTTGCGCCGGTACATGCCGATACGCAAACAGGAGAATTAATCTATACGCCTTCGTATTACTACATAGGTCATTTTTCAAAGTTTATAAATCCAGGAGCACTAAGAGTAAGTACGACTTCAAGCAGAAGCACTCTTGAAAGTACATCGTTTCAAAATTCAGATGGGCAAATTGTAACTGTTGTAATGAATAAAACAGATAATATAATTGACTACAATTTAATAGTAGGTGATAGCGAGATTTCTTTACAAATTGAACCACGCGCCATACAATCTGTAATATACTAAAGCATGAAAAAATTAATCTTTATTTGCTTTATACTTTGTTTGTCATGTAAAGTGTCAACAGGTAATAAAGACACTTTTCAAAAGAATTCAAATAATAGTTCTAATAATTTAAATATAGAACATCCAGTTGATAGCATATTGAAACTAATGACCTTGGAAGAAAAGATTGGTCAAATGAATCAATACAATGGCTTCTGGGATGCTACCGGACCAGTTCCAAAATCCAACGAAAAAGCTGCATTAAAATATGAGCATTTGAAAAAAGGATTAGTGGGTTCTATGCTTAACGTAAAAGGAGCAAAACAAGTTAGAGCACTTCAAAAAATAGCAGTTGAAGAAACTAGATTAGGTATCCCATTAATTTTTGGGTTTGATGTTATTCATGGTTATAAAACTATAGGTCCCATTCCATTAGCAGAATCTGCGAGTTGGGATTTAGAAGCCATAAAAAAAGCAGCTCAAAATGCGGCGGAAGAAGCAGCAGCCTCGGGTATTAATTGGACTTTTGCTCCAATGGTAGACATATCAAGAGATGCTCGTTGGGGGCGTGTAATGGAAGGTGCAGGTGAAGACCCGTATTTAGGTGCTAAAATTGGTGTAGCCAGAGTACAAGGGTTCCAAGGAGAAGATTTAGCATCCCCTAAGTCTATAGCGGCATGTGCAAAACATTTTGCAGCCTACGGTTTTGCAGAATCTGGGCGCGATTACAATACAGCAGATATTGGTACTTCAACATTGTATAATGTTGTCTTCCCTCCTTTTAAAGCGGTTAATGAAGCTGGTGTAAGAACTTTTATGAATTCTTTCAATATACTAAATGATTTACCTGCAACGGGTAACGAATTTCTACAGAGAGAGGTATTAAAGAATGAATGGGGGTTTGATGGATTTATAGTATCCGATTGGGGGTCTATTGCAGAAATGATTCCACATGGCTATGCGGAAGATATTAAACATGCGGCAGAATTGGCTGCCAATGCAGGGTCTGATATGGATATGGAATCTAGCGCCTATGTACTAGAGTTAGCGAATTTGGTTAAAGAAGGAAAAGTGGATGAAAAACTCATCGATGACGCTGCAAAACGGATTCTAAGGGTGAAATTTGAGTTAGGTTTATTTGACAACCCATATTTATACTGTAATGAAGAACATGAAAAAGATGTTGTAGGGAAAAGAGCCTTTCATGACGATGCTTTAGATATTGCAAAAAAATCAATCGTACTTCTTAAAAATGAAAATAATATATTGCCTCTAAAAAAAGAAAATCAAAAAATAGCGCTAATTGGTGCGTTAGCAAACGATAAAACCAGTCCGTTAGGCAGTTGGAGAATTGCAGGAGATGACGGTACTGCAGTTTCTGTTCTAGAAGGCTTACAACAATACAAAGGTAATACCTTAACATACGCCAAAGGTGCCGATGTAGTGTCACCAGGTTCTAATATTACTTTTGTAAACGAGCTTAAAATAAACGAGACGGATACAACAGGTTTTTCAGAAGCTATTAACGTTGCAAAAGCAGCAGATGTAGTTGTTATGGTCTTGGGAGAACATGGGTATCAAACAGGTGAGGGAAGAAGTAGAACCAAAATAGACCTTCCTGGGGTTCAACAAGAACTTTTAGAAGCAGTGTATAAGGTTAATAAAAATATTGTTTTGGTACTCACTAACGGTAGGCCTTTAGCTATTACATGGGCAGACGATAATATTCCTGCTATTGTAGAGGCTTGGCATCTAGGGGTACAAAGCGGAAACGCTATTGCTCAAGTATTGTATGGAGATTATAACCCAAGTGGAAAACTTCCAATGACATTTCCTAGAAATGTTGGACAAATCCCTATTTATTACAATTACAAAAATACAGGGAGACCACATGGCAAAAATAGTGATGTCGTGTTTTGGTCACATTACAGCGATGAAATTAATAAACCGTTATATCCATTTGGTCACGGTTTAAGTTATACGACCTTTTCTTATAAAAATTTAAAAATTGAGGCATTGCCTAATAGTAAATTTAAAATTATGGTTGATGTAACTAACTCCGGAACAGTAATTGGTAAAGAGGTCGTTCAACTTTACATTCAAGATAAATTTGCTTCTTTAGCAAGACCAGTAAGAGAATTAAAAGGTTTTGAAATGGTAGAATTAGAACCTAAAAAAACCAAAACAATTGAGTTGATGCTCACAGAAAAAGAACTTGGTTTTTATTCTCAAAATGGTGAATTTATTGTAGAGCCTGGAGAATTTAATGTGTATGTAGGAGGGAATTCAAACGCAACACTATCAACTACTTTAATACTAGAGTGAACGTCTTCAAACTAAAGTGTACTTTTGCTAAGAGAGTATTTAGTTAATAATTCAAATTTAATTATTTAGAAAACACTCTCTTAGTTTTGACTTAAATCAGTACACTTTTTGTTAGTGATTTACAAGCGGCTTATCACATTTTGGGCACATGACAAATCCACGAAGTGGAAAGTTCGGTTTCGCTTTTTTGTGTGATTTCCCTTTTTGTTTTTTCCGTCCTTCCAAAATTTCTTTCCTTATTAAAAGTTGCTTTTATCACTAAGGATTCGTGGATTCTATCGATGTATTATTCTCTTTCGTCTTTGTCTGTTTTGATATAAACTGTACCAGCATTTAAGGTCTCGTTTTTATGGACAAATAATACCATTATTTAATGGTTAATTGCCGTAATCTTTAGGGTTTATGCCAAAGTGGGTTTTAAAACACTTGCTAAAATAATTGGGTGAGTTAAATCCTACTTCATACGCAATTTCAGAAATATTTTTTGTAATATCTGACGATATCATTTTTGCTGCTTTTTTTAATCGTAACGTCTTAATAAAATCATTTGGAGTTTGTCCTGTAATCGTTTTAATTTTAGAAAAGAAAAGCGTTCTGCTCATCCCCATTTCTCTTGCGAATTCAGTAACATCATAATTAAAATTCGACATATTTTTTTCACAAATCTCCTCGGCTTTTTCAATAAAAGCTTGATCAACTTCGTCTTTGGTTATGCTTTTTATAGGGGCATTTAAGTCTTTTTTAAATATGGCTTGAAGTTTATTACGGCTATTAAAAATATTTTCAATTCTTGCAATAAGTGTTTCTGAGCTAAAAGGTTTGGTGATGTAAGCATCTGCGCCCGATTTGTAAACCAAAACTCTGTCTTCATCAGATGAGAGCGCAGTTAGGATGATGATGGGTATATGAGAGGTGTTAATGTTTCGTTTTAGTTTTTCACACATTTTATCTCCAGACAGATCGGGCATCATAATATCAGATATGATTATATCAGGTTGGATTTCTAAAGCTTTTTGTAGCCCCTCCTCACCATTATTGGCAAGTTCAACATTGAATCTGTCTATCAGCAAATTATGGATTAGAGATTGAATTTCAACATTGTCTTCGACGATGAGTAAGGTTGGTTTTTGTTCATCTTTTTTTGTTGAAAGACTTGAGTTTTTATTTGCAAGGTTAAAATCGTTTTTTGGAATCAAATCTTTATCAAGTAAGAAATGAATGTTTTTATTGTCACCTGATATTTCATCTTCTTGAAAGTGTGATTTTCCTTTTTTCAAAACAACCGTAAAGGTTGCTCCATTTCCAATTTCACTTGAGCAAGAAATAGATCCATCATGTGCCTTTACTATGGCTTCTGATAGTGCTAAACCAATACCGCTACCACCATATCCTGTTTGTGTTTTATTGTCAGATCGGTAAAAACGATCAAAAACCTTTTGAATTTCATCTTCAGGAATTCCATTTCCATTGTCAGTAACCTCGATGTATACATTTTCAGGGGTTTCAGTAAGGTTTATTGTAATCTTCCCATTTTTATTGTTAGTAAATTTGAAAGCATTGCTAAGAAGGTTAAAAAACACTTTATTCATTTGTGTAGCGTCATAATAGACCAAACAATTTTGATTACTTTTAATAAATCTGTAGTCAATAGAATTTTCCTCTGCTAACTCTTTAAAAGTTTCATAAACTTCATTGATATAAGCAACAATGTTATTTTCTTGTACACTTAATTTCAAATGACCTTGTTCTATTTTTCTAAAATCTAGAAGTTCGCGGTTCAGGTTCTTTAAACGTTTGGAATTTCGATATGCCTGTTGCAAATATGGGAGGAATTTTCCGGGAACTTTTTCTTTTAAAATTAAATGTTCTATAGCATTAAGGATCACTGTAAGGGGTGTCATAAACTCATGGCTAACATTCGTGAAAAAAGTTAATTTAAACTGATTTAAATCTTGTATTCTTTTGTTTTCCTCTTTTTCAGATTTAATCTGATAAACCAATTTAATTTGTTTTAGATAAAACTTGTTTATGAGAATTATTAAAGTAGTTATCAGTAGTATATAAAAAAGGTAGGCATACCAGGTTTTGGTTAAAGGAGGGGTTGCTATTATTGAAAGAGAAGCGGTTTCTGATATTGGTAAACCTCCTGTGTCAGTTGCCCTAACTAGTAAAGTGTATTTGCCATGATTTAAGTTTGTATAAGAAACTGTGTGCTCTCCATTAGAACTAATCCAATTGCTGTTAAAGCCTTCGAGTTTATACTCATAGTTATTTTTTAGCTCAGAGTTATAATTACAAGACGAAAAACTTATCTTAACTGAAGTGTGTTTTGGGTTTAGTGTTAGTTCCTTTGTTTCCGAAATGTGAGCGGTTAAAAGCTTAGATTTATCATTTACCGAAACATCTTTGTTATTAACATTTAGAGAAGTGAAAATAATTTTAGGCTTTTCATAGTTGTAAATTAGCGCTTCTTCTTTAAACGAAATTAATCCATCAACACCACCTACAAATAATTCTCCATCATTTTCGAGAAAAATAGAATTCAAATTTAACTCCGTAAGAGGAAAACCAAATTTAAAACTATGATTAAAAAACGTTTTCTTTTTTACATCCAAACGGCTTAGACTGTTTCTTGTTAAAACCCATATATTTCCAAATCTAGATTCAACTATGCCATAAATAAAGTTGCTCGATATGTTGCTGTTTTGTTTATTAAATACTGTGAAATCTTCTTCTTTTTTATTTAACAATAACAATCCATCTGCAATAGTTCCCACCCATAATTGATTATAGTTATCTTCAAAAAGATAACTGACTTCATGAATTTTTATTGGATTTGCAAAATCTGATTTCTTACTATAATCTTTTATTATATTGTTTTTTTTGTCATAAGAAAATAATCCTTTTCCTTTAACACCAAACCAAACGATTCCTTTTCTATCTATAAGGACCGTCGTAATAAAGAGATACTTTTGATTTATGTTAAGTTCTTCAGGGCTTATTAATAACTTGTGTGATCCATTGATGTTGTATTGAATGAGCCCGTGTGACGTTGCTAATAAAAAATCATCGTTATATGGGACTATAGCATGAATTGGATCTCGAGAAACATCATCGGGACTAATTTTTTGCTCTTTTAAAATCCTTGTTTTAAAATTTAAAACGCCTATTCCACCATCTCTTTTGCCGATAAGCAGCTTATCCTCAGCCAAGCAAAGTGATTTAATATCTAAAGGGTAATTATTTGTGTTGCTTTTATTAAACTTGTATTCTTGAATCTTTTGTTCTTTTTTGTTTAAATACAATAACCCTCCTCCTTCAGTTCCTATCCATAGAGTATTATTTCTATCCGAAACCATTTCACCTACAATAGGTAAAAAGGTATTATCATCTTGTTTTGGGAATTCATGTTTTCTATATATAGTAGAAGATAAGTTTGCATAATGGACACCACCAAAATATGAACCAGCCCATAAAAAATTATTTTCATCAATAAACAAACTCACAATGGCATTTTGTTTCAAATAAAAATGTTCACTTTTTTGGGGTTTAATTGATTTACTATCACGAGGAGTTAAATCTATAGAACTTAGCCCATCAAAAGTGGCAACCCAATATTTGTTTTTTTCATATTTCAAAATGGAATAAACACTATTATTGGAAATTTTTGGTGAATTGTTATCAGATGTAATGTATTCTTGAATATTCGTTTCAAAATTCCATCTAACAACCCCCTTTTTTCTTGTACCTACTAATAGCTCATCATTTTCAGCCAATAAACAAGTAACATTAATGTTTTCTGGAGCTAAGATCTCCTTCAATACTTCCCCTTGCGAATTAAGCTTGATAATTTTGTTGTCGGTTTGATTAAATATCCATAGGTTAGTTTCTTGGTCTGTGTAGAGTTTAGTCAGTTCACTTTCTGTTTTGTAAAATGTAGTTTTACTAAACCCATTATTAGTTTCATCAAATTCAAAGAGACCATGCGATGTAGAAACCAAAACCTTATTGTTATAAATAATTACATCGTTGTGCCGATCCAAAGTATACCTTTCCACTTCCATGGTAGATAAGTTTAAGCGGCAAACCACATTTTCCAACGACAACAACCATAAAAAATTGTCTTTTTGCACGATTTTTAAGATGTCATATCCAGGAAGTCCAGATGTGTTATTTTCTGAATTGCTAAAAGTTTGCATTCTCTCACCATCCCACATGTTTAAACCACTTCTTGTTCCAAACCACATTCTATTTAAATGATCTTGGTGAATGGATAGAACAGAAAGTTGATTCAGTCCTTGCTGAATCCCAATTTTATTGAAGCTAATGGAATTTTGACTCAGAGCGGGTAAGATGCTGAAAGCAATAAAAAATATTGAAAAAAAAGTAGATTTTGTTTTATGTTTCATTAATTCAAAATTAAAAAAATATATTGCTTATAAGGCAATTAAAAAAATAAAATAATTCAGGCACCTGCAAAATTGTACATTTTTTAAATCAAATACTTAGTGAGTTTTTAAAAAAGGACAAAATAGCAATCTGTATTATTTTACCTGTAAAAAGTATTTTTTTAAAAAGCCTTACATCTCTTTTTTATAAATTTGGATGTTCATGAACTAGCTATAGACAAACTAGTTCATGGCACAACAACAAAATTAATAAACTAAACAGACAAATTAACAAATGAAAAAACTTAAATTTATGAAATTTTGCTTGATTTTTTTGTTACCTAGTTTTGTTATGGCACAACAAGCTATAACAGGTAAAGTAACAGATAATCTAGGGCAACCCCTACCGGGAGTGGCCATTTTAGAAAAAGGAACCACTAATGGAGCTATATCCGACTTTGATGGAAATTACAAACTAACCCCCAAAAAAAAGAGCGCCACTTTAGTGTATAGGTACATTGGTTTTGCGACCCAGGAGATTGATGTCTCTGGAAAAACTGAAATCAATATAATGTTGATGGAGGATGTAAGCCAACTAGAAGAGGTAGTGGTTGTTGGTTATGGTGAGTTGAACAAAAAAGACCTAACAGGCTCCATAACCTCTGTGACTGTTAACGAAACAGTTGCTCAGCAGAATACCACCGTAGATCAATTGCTACAAGGTAGGGCAGCTGGTGTTCAGGTTACTCAAAACGCTGGGAGTCCAGGTTCGGGAGTTTCCGTTAAAATTAGAGGTGCCAGTAGTTTAAGAGGGAATAATGAGCCTTTGTACGTTGTAGATGGTGTTATTATTGCTTCTGCTGGTGAAGATGCTCAAAATGCGGACCTTGGAAACAGCTCGCAACAGAGTCAAAATGGACTCAATGGAATCAATCCAAGGGATATAGAGAGTGTCCAGGTTTTAAAAGATGCATCAGCTACAGCCATTTATGGTTCTAGAGGTGCAAATGGCGTTATTATGATTACCACTAAGAAGGGTACTAAAGGAAAAATGGCAGTTACGGCTTTTGTAAACACTTCCGCTTCTTCGATTAATAAAAAAATAGACATGTTGAGTGCTACAGAGTATGCTCAATATAGAAATGAATCCGAAAATTTTCCAATATACCATATAAGTGATAATGGTCAGGTATTTCAAATTTTTAACCCAGACACGGCTCCTGTTATAGCAGATAAAGCGCTAATCCAAAATGATTGGCAAGAAGATATCTTTGAGATTGGTTTTTCAAAAAGTATCGGTGCTACTTTTAGTGGCGGGTCTGACAATGGCAACTTCTATGTTTCTGCAACTTATAACGATCAAGGAGGTGTTGTTGATAACCAAAGATTTCAATCAGGAAATGTAAGCATCAATCTCACTCAGGATTTATCTGATAAATTAAAATTAGATGCAAGATTTAATGCTTTTTACGCCGATGGTAGTTTTACCCAAGATGGACATAACACTGGCGGTGGCGGCAGTTTTATAAATAACATTCTTAGATTTAACCCTCTAACAGGTGGTGAAGGAGGTGATTTCGAAGACCAAGTTCAAGTGGCTACTCCACTTTCTTGGGTCAACGACTTTCAAGACCTTTCACAAGAAAGCCGTTTTAGAGGTTCTCTTAGTCTAACATATAAGTTTAACATCAAAGGTTTAAGCTACAAATTTCAGGCAGGAGGCGATCTTCGTGATAAAGAACGTAGCCGTTTTTATGGGCTTACAACAAACAGAGCTAGAAACATTAATGGATTATTAGCCATTTCTGGATTCAATTCAAAATCATACCAGATCAATAACTTGTTAAGATATAACAGAACATTCAAAAGAAAACACAGACTCAATGCTGTCGCGGGGGTAACCTATGATGTTCGCGATGTGAGTAATGATCTTTATCTAATTTCAAACTTTTCAACATTATTGTTTGGAGCTCAATTACCAAATTATGGGCAAAATGTAAATCTACCCTACACTGTGATTCCAAGAAAAACCCAATTATTGTCCTTCTTATCTCGTGTGAATTATACCTTTGATGATAAGTATATTTTTACGGGAACTTATAGAGTGGATGGGTCTTCAAAATTCTCAGAAACAAATAGGTACAGTGCCTTCCCTTCATTTTCTTTTGCATGGACGGCCAGTAATGAAGACTTCTTAAATAACTCAGAAACCCTTAACAACTTGAAATTAAGAGCTGGATGGGGTCAAACAGGAAATCAGGCCATTAACCCCTACCAAACATTTGCAAACTACAGTGGTGTATTGTACGGTACACCTGGAAATGGAACGGAAATTGGATTTATACCTGACAACATTGGTAATTCAGATTTACGTTGGGAAACAACGACACAAATTAATGTAGGGGTAGATTTCGGTTTATTTAACGACAGGCTTTTTGGTTCTATAGACGCTTATTCTAAACAAACCGATGATTTATTGCAAATACAAAAACTACCAACATCCACAGGATTTGGATCATTATTAATTAACAGAGGAAGTTTGGAAACCAAAGGTTTAGAATTAACATTGAGTGGTGTTTTGGTGGATAAGAAAGATTTTAATCTTGAAGTAGGAGGTAATATCGCCTTTAGCAGAAATAAAATCAAAGACTTGGGCATTCCAAAATCCGATGTTTATCTTGATGGCACACTACAACAACGCTCTTTTTATGTAGGTGACAATATAGCTACGGGTAATTATTTCGGATATCCTGCCAATATTTTTATTGAAGGCGAACAAGTAGGTTTGTTTTACGGATTCCAAACAGATGGGATTTACCAAACAGACGACGTCATTAATGTAAGTGGTGCTGTGCCTGGTGATGTGAAAATTATAGACATTAATGAGGATGGTGTAATCGATCCTTTCGACCGAACAGTTATTGGTAACCCGAATCCAGACTTCATCTATGGAGGTTATTTAAACATGAGTTATAAGCGACTAACTTTAAATGTACTTCTAAATGGTACTTACGGAAACGACATTGTTAATGGAACAGATCTTATGATTGATTATGCTCAAGGTATATTTAGCAATGTAAGAAGAGATGCTTACTTCCAAGCTTGGAGACCAGACGCACCATCCAATACGTATCCACGAATGGGATACACATGGGATAGTAAAGATGCTATTAGTGATAGGCAAGTAGAAGACGGTAGTTTTTTACGAATCAGTAACATTACACTTGGGTATGACATTCCTGTAGAGAACTCTAACACTTTTAGTAGAGCGAATGTATTCGTTTCTGGGTCTAACCTATTTACGTTTACTAAATACAGTGGCTACAATCCTGAAATTACCAGTTTTTTAAACAATGCTAATATTCTTGGCGTGGATTGGTTGGGAGCACCTAATGCACGTACTATAACGTTTGGCATCAACTTAAGTTTTTAATTAAATAATAAAATACAAATGAAAAATTATAAATACATACTTTTTGTAATCGTAGGTTTAGCCTTTACAAACTGTAACCTAGAAGAGGAACCCCCTTTTTTAGCAAACGAAAACGTGTTTTCAACAAGTGAAGACTCCAAAAGGGCCCTAACAGGCATTTACGCAAGCTTTGCAGAGAGAAATTATTATGGATATAGTTTTATATATATAGCAAATCTAAATTCTGGTATTGGAGTAACAAGAGATAGAGGTAATAACATTAATAGCGTTCCTAATACCACACTTGCTTCTCTAAAACCAACAAGCGCATTCGATCATATTAATAACTCTTGGACTGGTATTTACCGTTCTATTTCGAGATCAAACGACGCGATAAATTCGGCTATTGTTTCAGAAAACCCTACAACAGATGACCAAAAGGTAATCAATGATGTTGCAGGTCAAGCTTATTTTTTTAGAGCATTTAATTACTTTAACCTTGTGAGAATGTGGGGAGAGGTGCCACTAAGGCTTGTTCCTACTACCAAAGAAGAAATTCATCTTGGAAAATCTTCTATCAAAGATGTTTATGCTCAAATTATTAGCGACACAAAAAGAGCCCAGGAATTAATGAACGGAGAGGTTGGTAACGGTACCGTAAAACCGGAGGCAGCCTCTATGTTGTTGGCAAAGGTATATATGACCTTAGCTGAAGCGCCAACAGAACATCAAGAGGCAGGTTTAAATTATTGGCAAATGGCGTATGATGAAGCTAAAAAAGTATATGACAGTAATCAGTATGCTTTAGTAAGCAATTACGGGTCTTTATTTGAAACAGCTACTAGTGACAACACAGTGGAATCTATCTTTGAAATTCAATCGTCTGAGTCGTCTGACGAGACGAGTTTGAGTCACGTCAAGGAGTTTACACCCTCACACAGATACATTATAACGCCTACTTGGGGAAAGTTTTATGTCAATGTTCCTATTTATGATTCACACGCCAACACCTATCCAGGTGATCCTAGACTGGCATCAACATATATTGGTAATTTTATTAACCAACAGAACGGGTCTCTATCAACTCGCTATCCAGATGTCACTTGGCGATCTAACATGAACAATGCTTTTCCATACGTAATTAAATTAGGTGAAAAAGACCAAAGTATCGTAACAACCCTTAGCAATAAAAACTTTATAGTCTACAGATATTCTGATTTGCTATTAATGTTGGCCGAAATTTCTAATGAATTACAAAACGGAGAACAATTGGGCTATGTTACCGAAGTATTAACCAGGTTAGGATTAACACCCCAGGCAGGGTATTACGGAGATCAAGAATCCTTTAGAAATGCCATTATGAGGGAATACATATTCGAATTGGCTTTTGAGGGTCACGCTTGGTTCAACAACAGACGTAGAGGTTATAAATATTTCTTAGACCATATAATCACTCCACACAATACAGCACGTAAAGACGGTGTTGATGTTACTTTAGACACCAATGAAGCAAATGTTATGTACTTGCCCATACCTCTTAATGAAATTGATGGAAATGAGCTTATCAATTAATGATCTGAAAAGGGTTTTATAACATAAGATTTTAAACAACAACACTTATCAACAGAATCCAGTTTTTAAAACTGGATTCTGTTTTACTAAACAATAAGCCACAGCTGCATTTCATCAAGCATGATTATTGAAAAAAAACGAAATTTTGGTAGGATAGTTCTATTTATATTATTCCTTTCTTTTGTACTTATATCTTCCCATAAAAAGGAAGAGAAACCTAACATTCTTTGGATTACCCTAGAGGATACCTCGCCACAATTTTTGGCACCTTACGGAAGCAAACTGCTTACAACCCCAACTTTGGATGCATTAGGAAAGGAAGGTGTGATATTTAACCATGCCTATGCTACGGGCGCTGTTTGCTCTCCCAGCCGAAATACGATTATTACGGGCTGCACCACAGAAGTACTAGGAACGGGCAATCATCGGAGCAAGCAATCCATACCCGATTTCATCAAAGGTTTTCCTTATTACTTGCAAAAAGCGGGTTACTACACCACAAACAATTCAAAAACAGACTACAACATAAAAGACGAAAAAGCTTTTATACAACAAACTTGGAATGAATCTAGCAATAAGGCCGGATGGTGGAACAGAGCAAATAAGCAACCTTTCTTTGCCGTATTTAATTACATGTCCTGCCACCAAAGCCGTACGATGAGCCTTCCATGGCTTGCTTATCAAGAAATGATTCTCGATCAATTACCCGACTCACTTCAATTTAGTCCCGAAGAAGTCGAGGTACCTCCCTTTTTAAACGACTCAAACCAAATGAGAAAGCACTTGTCACGAGTGCCAAATTCACTTCGAAAAACCGATTTAGAAATTCAAGAGCTTCTACAAAGACTTGAAAATGATGGGCTGAAAGAAAACACAATCATTTTTATTTATGCCGACCATGGCGAAGGTATTCCAAGAGGAAAAACACATTCTATTGGCTTTGGGCATAGGGTGCCTTTTTATATCTGGTTTCCCGAAAAATACAAACACCTCTCCCCGTGGGGAACACAAGTGGTCACAGAAGAATTGATATCATTAGAGGATTTAGCGCCTACCATTCTAAGTCTGACCGGCTGTAAAATTCCTCAATACATGAAAGGACGTCCATTTATAGGGGAAAAAAGGAAAAGCCCAAGAAAATATGTTTACGGTTCGCGCAACCGATTGGACGAATCGCCTGGTCTTGAGAGGACAGTCTTTGACGGAAGGTTTGTGTATTCACGCAACTTTCATCCACATTTGCCTGTGCTACGTTATCAAAAATATGGAGAGGTTAGTGAAATCGTTAAAACCATTCGAAAAGAGAATGCTGCGGGAGTATTAAATGATATCCAATCAGAATTACTAAAGCAACCCAGAGCCATTGAATATCTGTATGATATCCAATCTGATCCATGGGAAGTAAATAATCTCGCTACCGATCCGAAATATATAAATGAGTTGTTGCGACTTCGCAAAGAGATGAAGCAGCGCATCATAGAAACAAACGATATTCATTTTCTTCCGGAGGGAGACATGATCAAATTGTCTGAAGGAACCACCGCCTTTGCATTGAAGGAAAATAAGGAAATTCATCCCATACAAGAAATTCAGGAAGTAGCAGATCGGGTGGGACGCGAATCGAACCCTGAAGTTTTTATGAAGTTTCTGAAGCATAAAAACAAAACCGTTCGTTATTGGGCAGCAGTAGGATTAAACTTTCTTGGAAAAACAGAGGGCTTTGAAGATGAACTTATTGAATACCTACAAGACGAATCGCCCTATGTCCAAGTTGAGATTGCAACCTTGTTATATAAAACAAACCAAAATTCAGAGGCGAAAGGCACATTAATTAATTGCATAGTGGGTAATGACAAATATGCTGCTCATCATGCATTGCAACAATTGATCTATTTGCCAGACATTGCCCCTGATTTTACGTATTTGGCACAGGCAATAAAAAACCGCTATGGAGATGAAAGGCAACCTGGATTTGACTATTCGGTTCAAAATTCAGCCGAAATGTATTTGTACCTATACGATCAGCATAACCTTTACTATAAAAAAACAGCAAATTGGATAAGTGACATGAACGAAACGGTTCGTCAATGGTAATCCCTCAACAATAATATACAGACTAAAAAGTACAATGAAAATTTTTAATACTACATGCTTATTCTTCGTTACCCTATTTTCAATGGCTCAAGCTAATGAAAAACTACCTGATGACTTGAACCTGAATGGGAAATGGGAAATGGGGTATAATCAACACTATACAAAGCAAGTAAATGTACCAGGAACCCACAACGATCCTACCGTAATTCCTGATCAATCGCTTTGGTATAAAAAAGAAATTACTCTGCCAAAGGGACAATGGAACCGAGTTACACTTGAATTAAAAGGGGCTCGTTTCAGACCAGAAGTTTTTGTTGACGGCATCTCCCTTGGTGCTCAGGAGGGAGGAATGGCACCACTTTTTTTCCCATTAAAACACAAGAACATAAAGCCAGGTGGAAATATCACCTTAGAAATTGCCTTGGCCTCTTTACACGATGTCCCCGAATCGGATGCTTCTTATATCCCTATTGCAGACCAATGGCGATCCAATGTTTCTTCTTCTTTATGGGACGATGTGGTCTTACATTTTCATAAAGACGTCAGAATTGATAGGATTATTCCTTTTATAAATTACGACGATCAAAATGCCGAAATCAAATTTGAACTGAATTCTCCCAAAAGTATTTCAGGTTTAGCCAAAGTTGTGGTTTTCGATAAAGACGGAAATCAGTTGCTTACATCGAGTAGTCCTATTGAAGGTAATCGCAATTCAATGATGCTTGATTATAAAGACAAACTGAAAAGCTGGTCGTCTGACGATCCAAACCTTTATACACTACGTCTAAGTGTCTTTAGTGAGAAAGACGAGTTGTTGGACGTGTCAGAGATGAATTTTGGCATTAAAAATTTCGAAGTAAAAAACAAAAAGTTTTTGTTCAACAACAAGCCATTTACTGCACGCGGTGTGACCGTAGTTTGGCCTAGATGGATGCGTACAGACGAAGGACGTGAACTTGGCTATGATACGCAATGGTTTTACGAAAACATCATCAAACGAACCAAAGATCTTGGCGGTAATTATCTTCGTTTTCATCTTGGATTGCCACCTGAACGGTTTCTTGACTTATGCGATGAACATGGCTTAATTGTTCAATACGAATGGAGTTTTTTCCATGGGATGCCTGCCTCAGAAGAGAGCTTGCTTTTGCAATACAAAAATTGGTTGGATTTGGCCATGCGACATCCCTCAGTAGCTTTGATTCACCCATACAATGAAACCTATGGCAAACAACTGGATACTGCATGGTCGGCGCTAAATAAACTTGTCAAAGACTACCCCTCTTTGGTAATGGAAGAAAGAGACGTCATACACATACACAAATATTGGTGGAGTTTGTTTGAAAACCTAGGTCTTTATTACGACAGCTACGATAACTTTCCAAAAGCGATTATGGTAGATGAGTTTGGGGGAAATTATTTGGACGCCGATGGAAACTTTGGAGGTTATCCAAAAGTTAAGGAAGCGTTCTTAAGGTTTCTTGGCAGAATGCACTCAGCTCAGGAACGATTGGACTTTCAATCAAAGGCAAACGTAAAAGTGGCAGAATACTGGAGAAGAATGGGTGCTGCAGGTGTCTCACCTTTTTGCGCTTTGGGTAGTCATGAAGACGGTAGCCATTGGTTTATAGGCCCCTTAAAAGAAGGTAATCCCAAACCAGTTTGGGAGGAATTGACGCCTGTTTTCTCGCCTCAGTCTGTGAGCTTGGAAATATGGGATAGAAATTATACTCCTAATCAAAGTATTGAATTACCGGTTTATCTTATAAATGATGAAGCTGAGAATTCAGATTTTAAAGTCAATATTACTATTCAGAATGAAGAAGGTGTTGTCGTAAATCAAAAAGTGATAACAACACGTGTAAATGGTTTTGAGACAGTAATCGAAAAGGTTGGCTTTAGAACTCCTTCAACTGTTGGCCGATATACTATTAATGCAACACTTTTAAATCCACCTAACGAAGTGAAATACCCGGTTTATTCAGCATGGGATATCAATGTATTGCAAGCCAACGTACCCGATAATATTGCTTCTGTAAAAATCGGTGTGCCAAATAATGAACCGGAATTGAAGGCATTTCTGAAAGAACTTAACCTGGATGTTACAGGTGCAGAAGATCAGGAGGCTGATGTGATAATTACTTCTTTAAATACTTGGGAAAAAATAGTGGAGAATAATCTGGCGGTTAAGCAAATGCTTTCCCAGGCCATTGAGAGTGGAAAATCGGTCGTGATGTTAGATGTTGGCGATCGTTCCTTGGGGAAAGGTTATCCTAAAGAAGGCAATATAGTTCTCGGTAACTTACAAGGATCGGAGAAGCTTAAAGAAACTAGGTCGAGCAAATATGATTTATTTGCAGGCGTAAGCCTACAGTTCACAGAAGTTGTGGAATCGGAAAGCCACATTCACCCAGCAAAAGAAAATAACAGCCTTTGGGATCACCTCCCCAAAGATGCTGGCTGGTTATGGAACGGATACCGGGGTGGTTTGGTTGTCCCTGCGCATGACATGGAGGTATCTGGTCTCAATTCAAATGCGTTTATCAAGCAGTGGGTTGAAAAAGGAGCCGACAACACTCAATTGATTTCAAAACCTTATTATGCTTATGAACTGGATGGATATTATGAATTTTCATTTGAGAAAAATGACTCCAAGACAAAATCAAAATTAAGAGATAAGGTAAGATTTTTAATGGAAGATGCGCCAGCTCTGGCAACCTCATTAGACCCTAATGGTAGGATCGAAATCAGAAATTTACATGATGAATTCAAACAAGCCAAAAGCGGAAGAGCTGTAAATTTCATACCCCTTGTGGAATGTGGTAAAGGACTTACCAGAACTCCAGCTGCTTTGATACAATTTGGAGAAAACAAAGGACAACTGGTGGTTTCACAACTACTCACCAGCGGAAGACTGGCTGATGGTTTTGGCAAAGAAGGTTTATACGGGATTCGTACAGACGAAGCTTCAAAACAGTTGGTGTTGAATATGATATCCTATACATTAAAAAACAATTAATTTAAATGAAAACAATGCTTTACAGTACTAAAATTTGGCTACTAATTATGGTGATTTTTTTGAGTTCAAGTCATTTACAGGCGAAGACAACTCATTTAATTTCTTTTCAAAAGGGTCAACAAACCCATCAACGATTAGATTGTCAATCAGCAAAAATCCCAGATTCTCTTGGCGTTCAATTGAATCACTTTAAAAAATGGCCAAAGGGCAAATCCCCCAAAGAAATTGGCACTCGAATTGTTAACAGATACCTGTCTTCTCCCCATTCGCATTGGGGCAAGTATAGCAAGGCAGCGAACCGCATTACCTACCCTGATGTCTGCACTTGGCTAGGAGCTCTTAGATTTTCTAAAGCGCTTGGTAACAAAGACCTAAGCACCCAACTTGAAGAACGTTTTCTTCCTTTGTTTGTTGAAGAAAGCCATTTGCTACCAAAACCAAACCATGTTGATAACAATGTTTTTGGTGCAGTGCCCTTGGAACTATTTCTGCAAGGAAAAGGCAATCCCTATCTAAAGCTTGGGCTTTACTATGCCGACACCCAGTGGGAAGTGCCATCAGATGTTACACCAGCCCAAAAAGATTATGCCGAGAAAGGATATTCTTGGCAAACCCGAATTTGGATTGATGATATGTTTATGATTACCGCCGTTCAAGCACAAGCATACCGCGCCACTGGCGATCTCAAATACATTGATCGTGCAGCCAAAGAGATGGTATTGTATCTGGACGAAATCCAATTGGAAAATGGCCTGTTTCATCACTCACCCGACGCTCCCTTTGCTTGGGGAAGGGGCAATGGTTGGATGGCTGCAGGGATGGCTGAATTGCTAAAAATTCTGCCTGAAAACAATCCGCACCGAGAGCGTATTCTGCAAGGATATCTCTTAATGATGGATACCTTACTTTTATATCAGGCTGAAGATGGAATGTGGCGCCAACTTATTGACGATAAGGATTCGTGGAAGGAAACATCGGCAACAGCTATGTTTACGTATGCGCTAATTGCAGGCGTGAAACACGGATGGCTCAACGACAAAAACTATGGTCTTGCTGCCCGAAGCGGCTGGCTGGCCTTAACTAATTATTTTAACAAAGAAGATAACCTGACAGAAGTTTGTGAAGGTACAAATGTTGGAGACAACAGAACTCACTATATGAACAGATCTAGAGTGGTGGGTGATCTACATGGTCAAGCGCCATTTTTGTGGTGTGCCGCAGAACTGCTTGATAATACTAATCTTAAATAAATCAGAAAATGAAAACATTTAAAATTCTTTCGTTCTTATTGCTTGTATTTGTGACTTTTGGTTGCGGCGACAACGCTGACATTGATCCCAAGGATGATGACGGAGATATCATTGAAACAACCCAAATTGAGAAAAACCCTGCTATAATTATACCTCCTAATTACGCGGATTTTAAGCCACCCGCTGCTGGGCAATGGTTTACGGATCCGGTTTTTGGAACGCAAATCAAACGCTTAACAGATGAACAAAACATTAACGGTTGGAACAGTGAACGGGCTATGTTTAGTGCAGATGATAAATATTTTGTCATTGGTAAAAGTGACCCAAACGGATCCTCAACTTATATTGATGCAATCGGTTTGTTCGATGGCAGAACAGGTGATTTTCTTAGAGATTTGCCTATATCGGGTATAGATAAATCTGAATTAAGATGGAGCTATGATCCGCAGATGTTGGTTTACCCTAAGGAGAACGAGTTAATGGCTTATAACGTGGAGACCAATGAAGAAACCCTCCTAAAAGCGTTTCCTGAAAAATTAGGAAAAGGAAATAAGAATCGTTTATGTGGTGGCGATGGCAATGACTTTGATGATACTGGCGAATGGCTACTTCTTAACATGGGACACACCATGTTTGCGTATAATATTCGTACCGGTGAAGAAGGGCCAAAGAAGGATATGTCAGCATATGATTGGAATTACTGTACAATCAGTGCCAGTGGAAACTACATATTAGCCAATACAGAAGGTGGACAGTATTTGTTTACCCGCAACTGGGAATCTGAGCGCCGAATTTTGCCTAACAATGAGCATTTGGATTTTGGGTATTTAAATGGCGCTGAGGAGTGTTTGGTTTCCCGTATTCCTGAAGAAAATGATGGTAGATCATGGTGGGCAGAGCATGGCGTGTTTAATGGTAGCTTTCTGGCTGTACGTCTGTCAGATGGAAAGATATTCGAATTGTTAAGGACTACCAAATGGTTTAGCCCGATGGTTTCTGCGGTGGCTGGCTCCAACAGGAAATATGTTTGTTTGGCCATGAGAGAGCATAAACTTAATCCTACCCAAGAATGGCACCCCTATTTTGGAGAGCTGATTTTGATACCGCTTAAAACCGGAGAGGTTAAGCCAATACGTCTGGCGCATCATCGTTGTCGAGATGTAGAAGGGGGTATTGATTTTTGGAACCAACCAGAACAATGGATCAATCATGCAGGCGACCGCCTCTTTTTTAGGAGCAACATGGATAATTTCACAGAAGACGCCAAACACGATTTATATATGATCGAATTAGACCTTTAAATAGAAAAAATGTATAAAACAATAGCAAATTATATGAGCTCATTAAAAACCAAATCAAAAACCTTTGGCTTTATATTCTTCATTGTCATGGCGGTTCAGTCTGTAAATGCCCAAAATGTTGAACACCGTACTACCTCTACAACTGTTTCGGAGTTTAACAAGCGACTACAACAATACGCACAGAAAAACCCCGATAAAACACATAAGGGAGTTATTGATGTAACCTGTCACCCATACAATGCCAAAGGCGATGGTGTAACGGATGATACTCAGGCAATTCAGGATGCCATTGACGATGCCTACCCCAATCGTTTTATGGTATATCTGCCGGCTGGAAAAACATTTTTAGTATCGAAACAGCTCAAATTAATTGCTCCATTGGAAACTAGACAATACGGCCATCAGTTAATCGGTGCTGAAAAAGGTGAAAAACCCATTATCCGATTAAAAGATGGAAGCACTATAGATGATAACATTTTGCTGTTTTTCCAGTTGAATAGTCCCACAAAAGGAACAGCCCCAGCCAGTCATTACGGATTCACTTTAAGGAATGTTCATATTGACATGGGAAACAACCCAGAAGCTATAGGTGTTATGTCAGCAGGTGCGCAGCAATGTGTTCTTGAAGATATTAAAATTTATGGCAAAGCATTTAAAGCAGGGATTAAAGATTTGCCCGGTTCTGGCGGTGGTTGTGTAAACATACATATTGTGGGCGGCGATATTGGAATTGATCAGAACCAGCATCGTGCCAACCCTACCATTGAGGGTTTGGTTCTTGAGGGACAAAAAGAATATGGTATAAAAATTAAAAATGTAAGAGGGCCATTAGTATTGGCCGGGTTTAAAATAACAGCTCCACAAGATGCTTCTGCCAATTATAGAGCCATATACCTGAACAATCCTTATGGTGATATTAAGGAGTCAGGAGCGCTGCATCACGCCATTGCCGATTTGTGCCTTACAGATGGCAGCATTGAGGTGCCCTATGAAGGGGGCATTGCCATTTCAAACGGTTCGCAGGACGTTACCTTGGTGAATGTATATATTAAAGCAGATAAGCTGATCGAAAGCGGGCTAACAACAGCGCCATACTCGCATATAGCAGGCGACAAAGACCAGTGGAAAAAAATCACTAAATATCTGTTTACCTCAAGTTTAGACAAAGCATCGGTAGTTGTTGCTGGAAAAGAGCTGAACGACAGAACCAATAACTATGTTTTTTCAGAGAAATTAGTCGATGAAGCGCCCAAAGAAGCTATGTACAGCAAACACTCGTATGGCGAAATTCCTGATTTTAACGACCCGGATATTGTTGACATCACCCATTATGGAGCAACTCGCGCCAATGAAAATGGAGATGATGACGATGCCATTGCCATTCAGAAAGCACTTGACGATGTTTCAGATCCAAAGAGTAAGAATTTCGGAAAAACAGTGTTGATTCCTCGCGGTAACTTCGACTTAGCGCAGCCCATTTTTGTAAAAAAAGGAACAAAACTAATTGGTACAGCAAAAAACAGTTCCACATTGGTGGCAAAAACAGCCTGGGATTATAAAGACGGAGCTATTGTTACTACGGATGACGATGCCGAAGGAAATATTATTCTCAGCGATTTTACAATTATGGGGCATCCTCGTATGTGCTATCTGCGTGTGCAGAGCGCAAATACAATAGTTCGGGATATTGTTACCGAAGATAAATTCCGCTACGGTTGGCCGCAAGCCGACAATTGGAAAAACAACAAAAGAGAAGGCGCTGCATACGTTGAATTCTCTAAAAATGCAGGAGGTAAGGTTTATCACATCTCAGCAGACCATATTGCGCTTGCCGATCGTTACCGTTCCGATGTTCCGGTTTCAGGCTATTATATTGTAGATGTTAATAATACATTCAACCCACTAACATTCTACCAGCTTAGTGTTGAGCATCACCCGCATTCACCATCGATTATGATTAAAAATGCTAAGAACACCACAATATTCGGGATGAAATACGAAGGTCCGGCAGAGCATCTTAATATAGTTGATTCTGAAAGCATACAAGTAATTGGGGGTTCAGGTAATTATTATATGGACAGAGAAACCGATCGTGCAATTGTGGTCATTAGCAACTCAAAAGATGTTGTATTGCGACAGTTAACACGTAAGAGTAAAAATGGCAAACTGTTTGACAGAATCGTAATAGACATTACCAAATACTGGATTGTGGATTCAGAAACTAAGGTAACAGGTGATTTTTCGGTTTTGTGGTATGAATAGTACGTTGTTTTTTTGAATCTACTAAGTAAGATCAAAACTAATATAAAGAATGAAAAAGTTAATAATATTTCTATTAGCAATAATTGGTATTGTTGCTTGTAAAGGCACTGATAAAAATGAAAATCCACTTTATTTGGATGCATCAGCTCCTGTTAAAGAGAGAGTAAATGACCTCATGGGTCGTATGACGCTTGAAGAAAAGGTAGCCCAAATGTGTCAGTATGTGGGTTTGGAGCATATCAAAAAAGCAGAGAAAAACCTCACTAAAGAAGAGATGGCCAAAAGTGATGCCGATGGGTATTATCCGGATCTTCACTCTTCGGAAATAGCAAAAATGGTTGAACAGGGAATGGTTGGTTCCTTCCTACACGTTCTTGACGTTAAAGAAGCGAACTACCTGCAATCTCTGGCTCAGAAAAGCAGGTTGAAGATACCTTTGCTTTTAGGTATAGATGCCATTCATGGCAGTGCTTTGGTTAATGGAACAACGGTTTACCCAACGCCAATTTCTTTGGCCAGCACCTGGGATACAGCACTGGTAAAAAAAATGTCAGTTGAAACGGCTAGGGAAATGAGAGCCACAGGTTCGCATTGGAATTTTACACCCAATATTGATTTGGCAAGAGATGCCCGATGGGGAAGAGTAGGAGAGACTTTTGGCGAAGATCCCTGTTTAGTTGCAGCAATGGGTGTGGCAATGATTGATGGTTTACAACAAGGTGATTTTACCGGACAGGATAAAGTATTGGCTTGTGGAAAACATTTGCTGGGCGGAGGTGAATCCATTAACGGCATTAATGCCACACCAACTGATCTCTCAGAAAGAACCATACGCGAGTTGCACTTGCCTTCTTTTAAAGCGGCTGTTGATGCCGGTGTTTTTACGGTGATGACTGCTCATAATGAGTTAAACAGAATTCCATGTCATGCCAATAAATGGTTGATGCAGGATATAATGCGTGATGAATTTGGTTTTGATGGCTTTTATGTGAGCGACTGGATGGATATTGAGCGACTTAAAAACATACACTTTATAGCCGAAACTCAAAAAGATGCGTGTTTTATCACCATTGAGGCCGGAATGGATATGCACATGCACGGCCCGGGATTTTTAGAACCGGTATTAGAGCTGATTAAAGAAGGAAAGCTTTCTGAAGAACGTATTGATGCAAGTGTCCGCTTAATTTTAGAAGCTAAATTCAAACTGGGTCTTTTTGAAAAACAGCAAGTAACAGAGCAGGAAACTTCCGAAGCTCTTTTTGCTGAAGAGCATCAAAAAACGGCCTTAGAGGCTGCCAGAAAATCAATAGTGCTTTTGAAAAATACAGGAATACTTCCGCTGACGAAAGGGAAATACAAAAACATATTGGTAACCGGTCCAAATGCCAATAATCAAACTATTTTAGGCGACTGGGCTTTTAAGCAGCCGGATGAAAATGTTACCACCATCCTTGAAGGGATAAAGCAGATAGACGATCAGGCCAACATAATGCATTATGACTATGCGTGGGATTTTCGCAAGAAGTCGGAAAAACAAGTAACTGAAGCTACGGCAATGGCTCAGAAAGCTGATTTAGCTATTGTGGTGGTTGGCGAAAACTCAGGACGATGGATGAAAGACTGGAAAGAAAGATCCTGTGGCGAAAACTACGACAGGGATAACCTACAGTTGGTAGGTTTGCAGCAGCAGTTGGTTGAATCCATCTATAATACCGGCACACCCACTATTGTAGTTTTAGTTAATGGGCGACCATTATCAACAACATGGATTGCAGATCATGTTCCTGCATTGATTGAAGCATGGGAACCCGGCTGTTTCGGTGGGCAGGCTGTTGCAGAGATTCTTTATGGCGATGTAAACCCGTCAGGAAAATTGCCGATAACAGTGCCTCAGAGTGTAGGGCAGATAAAGATGTTTTACAACCACCAGCCATCGCATTATTTCCGCAAGTATGTCAATAACAAAACCGGGGATTTGTTTTCATTTGGCTATGGCTTGTCTTATAGTAATTTTGAATACACTAAACCAGTGTTATCAAAGTCTGCCATCAATAAAAATGAATCCATTGAAATTTCAGTTGAGATAACCAATTCATCGGATATTGATGGTGAAGAGGTCGTTCAATTGTATATCCAGGATCAATATGCTTCTGTAGCTCGCCCTGTAAAGGAGCTAAAGGACTTTAAACGCATTGCCTTAAAAGCAGGAGAGACAAAAAAAGTGAGTTTTACGATTACGCCTGATATGTTGTCGTTTTTAGATATAGACATGAATCCTAGAATCGAAAAGGGAACTTTTATTGCCATGATCGGAGGCTCTTCGCGTAATGAGGATTTGAGAAAAGTAGAATTCGAAGTTAAGTAGTGGTATATGATGAGTGCACGAGTGACAGTCTAACGCATTTGATATTTATTCATACCTGAAAATTGGAGTTGTCATGAAAGTGAAAATAATTTTAGGAGTATTAGCCATCGGATTTTTATCTGTCTTATTTCTCTCTTTTGTAAAAGAACAAAAAGAGAAACGTCCGAATATTCTATTTATCATGGCAGATGATCATACATCACAAGCCATATCGGCTTATGGAACCATTTTTGGCGATTTGTTTACCACACCAAACATTGATCGTTTGGCAAATGAAGGTATGATATTTAACAACGTATATTGTACAAATGCCATATGTGGTCCTAGCAGGGCAACCATTCTTACAGGAAAATACAGCCACGTAAATGGTTACTTTAAAAATGAAAGTGGCGGACAGTTTGATGGAGAACAATGGACTTTTATAAAGTCCTTGAAAGATAATGGCTATCAGACTTCACTCTTTGGAAAGTGGCACCTTGGTTCGGAACCGGTTGGTTTTGACTATTTCAAGTATCACAATAATAAAAATCAGCAGGGTGATTACTATAATCCCTTGTATAATGAGAATGGAAAAAACGTCAGAGAGGAAGGTTATGCAACGACCCTAACCGGTGACTTTATTTTGAACTGGCTGGAGAATGGACGTGACAAGGATAAGCCTTTTGCAGCTTTGCTTCATTTCAAAGCACCACATCGTCCCTGGAACCCTGAAGAAAAGTATAAAGACTTGTTCAAAGGCATAGAGATGCCCTATCCCGATAATTTTAATGATGATTATAAAGGACGTGAACTTACTGCCGGTGATACCTGGATGACCATGGACTATTTCAATCGAATTGATATGAAATTAACACCTCCGGAAGGACTCGAAGCTAAAGAGTTATGGCAATGGAAAACACATGGAAACAATCCGGATGAAGCATGGTTACCCGAAGGTTGTAAAACACAGGAAGAGGCTCGTAAATGGAAATACCAGCGATATATTAAAGATTACCTGGCCTGTGTTAAGTCGGTTGATGACAATGTAGGGCGTGTATTGGATTATTTAGATGAGAACGGTTTGGCCGAGAATACCATTGTGGTGTACACCGGTGATCAAGGTTTCTATTTAGGTGAACATGGATGGTTTGATAAACGGTTCATATACGAAACATCCTCTAAAATGCCATTCATTGTTCGTTACCCTGAAAAAGTAAAAGCTAAATCTCAAAGTAACGATATCATTACCAATGCCGATTTTGCACCAACATTGCTCGATTTTGCTAATGTTGATACTCCTGAAGCAATACAAGGTCGAAGCTTTGCTGAGAACCTACAAGGCCGGACTCCTGCCAATTGGCCTAAAAGCTATTATTATCAGTATTACGAGTATCCATACTGGCATCATGTGCAACCTCATTATGGAGTTAGAAATGAACGATATAAGTTGATTCATTTTTATTATAATATGGATGTGTGGGAATTTTATGATCTAGAGAAAGATCCAAATGAAATGAATAATGCCATTGCTGATCCTGTTTATGCAGAAATAATTAAGGAGATGAAGATGGATATTGTGAACCATCAGAACAAATTAGGTATTGATAAGTCGCTAAACGCTATGCGCGCCATGACTGATGCAGATCTGGGTTTGGTAGGCGGACACTAATAAACTTTAAAATGTAATACAATGTTTAAAGATATTTTAATGAGGAACACGCGGTATTTAATTGTATTTGCCCTTTTATTACATACATCTTTTGTTCAGGCACAGGAACCTTATAATATTCTATGGCTTAGTTGCGAAGATATTGATCCTACTTTATCTTGTTACGGAACAGAAGGCATAGAAACACCTAATATCGACCGTTTGGCGAAGGAGGGAATCAAATTTACCAATGCCTATTCAACAGTGGGTGTTTGTGCGCCAAGTCGTTCATCAATTATCACTGGTATGTATCCGGTTAGTATTGGCACTCATAACATGCGAACAGCCAAGCATGTGTTGTACAATGGGGTTGATGGAGAGACATATCCTTCTAATCAGGCCATTACCGGAAAGCACGGACGCAATATTCCTGCCTACTCAGCTGTTCTGCCTGCCGAAGTAAAATGTTTTACAGAATACCTGCGTAATGCCGGTTATTTCTGTACCAATAATGCCAAATGCGATTATCAATTCTATCCTCCATTTACAGCATGGGATGAGAATGGTAAAACAGCCGATTATGAAAACGCTCCTGAAGGAATGCCATTTTTTTCAGTATATAATCATGAGGTGTCTCATGAGTCAAGAATTTGGATGAAGGCTAATGACCCTATGTTAGTCAATACTGAGAAAATTAAAATACCGGCTTATTATCCGGATATGCCTGTGGTTAGAAAAGATGTTGGAAGGAAATACTCTAACATCGTTGAATTGGATGCCTTAATTGGAGAGCGTTTGGATAAATTGGAAAAAGAAGGTTTGTTGGATAAAACAATCATCTTCTTTTGGAGCGATCATGGAGGACCTCTATTACGTCAGAAAAGAGCTGTGGGCAATACAGGTTTACATGTGCCATTAATCGTTAGATTTCCCGATGGAAAAGATGCCGGAACGGTGAATGACGATTTAGTTTCATTAATGGATCTAGCACCAACAGTGTTATCACTGGCAGGAATAGAACCACCGAAACACATGCAGGGTAAAGCATTTTTAGGAGCGTATAAAGATGAAAAAAGAGAAGCTGTTTTTGGCTCTGCCGATCGTTTTGATGAGATTTATGACTTTTCCCGTTCGGTCATAGATGGCAAGTTTTCATACATTCGAAATTTAGATCCTGGCACGCCATTGATTTACAGAAACCAGTATCGAGAGCAGATTGAAATGACCAGTGTTCTTATTGAAATGGATAAAAACGAAGAACTGACTGATGGTGCTGCCTATATTTTTAAGGATACCAGAGAAGTTGAGGAGCTTTACGATTTAGAAAACGATCCCTACGAGGTGAACAATTTGGCTCATGATCCTGCTTACAAGGAGCAATTGCAAAAAATGAGAAAACAATTGGCAGATTGGCAATTGGCAATTGGAGATAAAGGTTTGATAGATGAGTACAACCTTGTACAGATGTTTTGGCCTAACCTAATTCAACCCTCAACAGAGGATGTTATGGTGGCTAAAAGCAATAAAGGCATTGTTTTATCATCTGCTACCAAAGGTGCTTCGATAGGTTATCAGATCGATGATCAGATCGGTGGAAACCGTTGGATGCTATATAATGAACCTATTAAACTAAAAGTCGGTCAGAAAATGGTGGCTAGAGCAAAGCGTATTGGCTATAAAACAAGCCAACCGGTAATATACCTGAATGTAAATAAAAATTAAAAATAAGAGATATGAAGATTTATTTCGTAAAAAAAACATCGCTTTTAATACTCTGGATTATCTTTTCGAGTGTTCATATTGCGACGGCACAGCGATGGGAAAAGGCACAAGAAATTGTAGACGGTATTCAAGAGCCTACCTTCCCCAACCGTAGTTTTAACGTGCGTGAATTGGGTGCTGTAGGAGATGGAAAACACAACGATTTACCGGCAATACAAGGTGCGATTAACATCTGTAACCAAGTAGGTGGCGGAAGGGTTGTGGTCCCAAAAGGGGTCTATTGGTTAGAAGGCCCCATTCATTTTAAGAGCAATGTAAACCTGTATTTAAGCGAGGGCAGTACTATTCGTTTTAGTGCAGAACCTGCTGACTTTTTACCGCTTGTTTTTACCCGTTGGGAAGGCACGGAACTATTTAATTATTCCCCTTTTATTTATGCGAATAACTGCACAAATATTGCCATCACCGGTGCGGGTACCATTGATGGGAATGCGAAAGATACGTTTGCTCCTTGGTTGAAAAAACAAACACCAGATCAAAATAATTTGCGTGATATGGGCGATAAAGGAGTCCCTGTTGAACAACGGATTTTTGGAGAGGGACATTGGTTGCGGCCATCCTTTATTCAGTTTATCAATTGCCACCGAGTAAAAATGGAGGGAGTTAAGGTAATAGAATCGCCATTCTGGATTATTCATCCGGTCTATTCTTCTCATATTGTCATGCGAAACCTGCATATTGAGAGCTTTCGTCTTAACAACGATGGTATCGATCTAGACTCATGTACAAACGCATTGGTTGAGGGCTGTACATTCAGTACCGGAGATGACGCTGTGGTCATTAAATCCGGACGCGATTATGAAGGACGTCAGTTAGCAAGACCTTCGGAGAATATAGTGATTCGTAACAATACCTGCCTTGAAGTACATAACGGCATAGCGATTGGCAGCGAGATGTCTGGCTCTGTACGCAATGTGTTTATCGAAAACAATACCATCAAAAGCGGACGTCATCTGATCTATTTTAAGAGCAATCTTGACCGTGGTGGCATGATTGAGAATGTAAGTGTAAGGAATATTGAGGTAGGGCAGGCGACTAAAGCTTTAATTTATTTTCAAACCGATTACCACAGCTTTCGTGGGGGTCATTTTCCACCCACTTTCCGAAACTTTCATATAGAGAATGTTGCATGTGAAGAAACTGGCTATGGCATTAGAGTGCAAGGGCATATAGAATCACCAATCACAAATGTACACATCAAAAATGTGACCATAGAGAAAGCCCAGACAGCTGTGAAAATACATGAGCATGACCAAGTCGTGCTCGAAAATATAACGATTAACGGAAAAGACTATTCAAATTAAAAACAAAGATGAATTTAAAAAAGTATATATATAAAGTAGCCGGATTGGCAATCGCTATAACTATAGCCAGTCTTGTATTTTTGTCTTCGGAATCAAAACAAGAAGAGAAACCTAATATCATCTTCTTTATTGCAGATGACATGACCCCTGAAATGTTTAACAGCCTACCAGAGGGAAAAGGTAAAAACCTAACCCCCAATCTTGATCGATTGGCACGAGAGGGTGTTTTTATGGCCAATCAGCGCGTTGTGTCACCGGTTTGTACGCCGAGTCGGTATAATTCGTTAACAGGAAATTATGCGAGTAGAGCTGTTAATGAGGAGTTTATCCGAGATACCAAAAAAAATGAAGGGCAGACAGTGGTTAACTTTAATTCGTTTATCGTCCCGGGAAAAAACAAAACCATGGGAAGCTATTTTCAGGATTTAGGCTATAAAACAGGATTTGTAGGCAAAAACCATGTGGTGGAAAGCCTTTCTCAAATTAATGATGATGACAAACCAGATCTTTACGCAGACCCTAATGACCCAAAGGTGAAAGCAGAACTGGAACACAGACATTATTTACTACAGGAAGACATTAAAAACTGCGGTTTCGATTTTGCAGACAACCTATATCACAACAACCCAAGTTGGTTGGGCGTAAAAGCATTAAACGCCCAGAACATGGATTGGATAGCTGAGGGAGGATTGCGGTTTATAGAAACCTATAAAGATGAACCTTTCTTTATGTATTTTGCCACAACACTTCCTCATGACCCATTAAATCCTGAAAATTCATATGATGCTGATCCTCGAATTACGGCTAAAGGCTATTTGGATGAACCTTTAAACGTACTGCCACCACGTGAAACCCTCAAGAGCCGAATTAAAGAGGCTGGTTTGGAAGGTAAAGAGGTCACTAATTTATTATGGCTGGACGATGCGCTGGGGGCACTGCTGAATAAATTGGAAGAAACTGGCACCCTAGATAACACCATAATCCTGTTTTTTACAGATCATGGGCAGCACAACAAAGGTACGCTATACGAAGGTGGTATTCACTCACAAAGCATTGTATGGCGTAGTTCGGGCTTTTCTTGCGGTGCAACAAGTGATGTGATGGTCTCTAATATCGATTTTTTACCTACGCTGCTTGACTTTGCAGGGCACAAATCTCCTGATGCCGTTTGTGACGGAAGAAGTTTCAAGGCGGTTTTGGAAGGAGTTAACTATACCCAACGACAAAGTATGTATCATGAATTGGGCTATGCCCGTGCGGTAGTAAAAGGGAAGTTTAAATTTTTAAAACTCAATTATCCAGAATACGCTAAGAATGCAACCCTAGAAGAACGCACAAAAATGTTAGATGATTATAACGAGATGAGGCGTTCCTTTGGTGGTAAAGCGATCAACCTAGATCCGACGTTGCCCTATGGCCATCTGGAACTTTATCCCGGAGGAGGAGGTGCCGAAAAAAACACCTTCGGAAAAAAACCAGCCTTTTTCGAGGTAGAACAACTCTATAATTTGGAAGCAGACCCTGATGAGAATATCAATCTCGCTACCGATCCTAAATATGCTGAAAAGCTTATTGAAATGCGCAATGAATTAAAAACCTATTTAGACAAACTGCCTGGGCAGTTTGTAAAAAATTAATATTATTAAATCCATCTTGCAATCATTAAAAACATCGAAGTTGTTTCAAAAGAAATCAATATTTGTATGGTTTATTTTGTTTTTGCTTGCCCCTCATTTGCTGATAAGCCAAAACGACAACACAACTTCTACGGGAACGCTCATACCACCAGATTATGGTACCTTTAGTCCTCCGGCTCTAGGTGGATCGTATAATGACCCCGTCTTTAGTACGTCAATCAAAAGGTTGACCGATAGCCAAAGTGTTTTTGGATTCAATGGTGAGCGCGCCATATTCAGTGCCGATGATAAATACTTTGTCGTTGCAGTTGATCTCAGGGTACAAAAAA
>JBMTVT010000014.1:0-37598 GCA_049451635.1 Tamlana sp.
TTTTTTGTTGGCAATAATTACAATTTTATTGTCATTTAGGTCTTTAGTAAAAAAGAGATAAGTTTCACCACCATCTTTGATATTGAATTTTTTACGGATTTCTTGAACGGTCTCAGGAAAATTACGGGTGGTAATATTTGCTTTTCTAATTCCTGATTTCTTTAATTCTTTTTTGTTATATGGTATAACGGTGTCAATTTTAAATGTTCTACCTGGAAAATCCATTAAATTATTGCTGGTGTATAAATGCGAATGTTTGTGGAGCTTAAAAATACTTAACTGATTGGAAACCTCATTAAAAGCACCAGATTTTAAAATAGCTGTATTTGGTTCATACAAGTATATGTGAGGCAAGCTATAAGATGCTTCTCCTTGTTTTTCTCTTTCTAATGGAAACTTGAAATATTCTGTATTCTTACTTTTAAGGTTAACCGTTTCAATATTAATTTGTCCTTCAAAATCTTGTTCTAAGATCCATAACAACTCTTTAACATCATTATTTACAGCCACAACGTGGATAGTTTTCACAAACTTTAACTCACTAATTCCAATAGAAATATCGAGTAAGGGAGAAGTTTTTATTAATATGTTTTTGGAGTGTTTAAATAATAACTCTAAATGCTCGGGCACATTAGGTAAGCAGTCTTTTAAAAAGAATACCTTTCCCTTGGTATCGTGGCGCCTCGAAGGGTCTATGTAAATCCAATCGTATTGTGTAGAATTTGTTTTTAAATACTCAATTCCGTTATTATTAATGGTTTGAATATTTTTAACACTTAATTCCCGATAATTATGCGCAACAATTTTAGAGAGTTTTTCATCAATCTCAAAGTGAGTTACTGTTTTAAATTGTTTTGCAAAGTAAAAACAATCCACACCAAACCCACCAGTTAAATCAATAATCGCCTCGCCTTTAATTAGTCCAGCTTTATATTTTGAAGTAACCTCTGATGAGGTTTGCTCAATATTCAGCTTGTTTGGATAGTAAATGTTTTGAGCATGAAACCAAGTTGGTAATTTTTTTTCACAACGTATTTTTGCTTCAATTTGCTCAATAATATCTTTAGTTTCAACAGTATTGAAGGTAGTTCCTTTTAACAAAATTGAAGACACATCAGAATTCAAATTTTTATTTATAAATTCTTGAATTTCAGTATTTAGTACAGAGTGATTCAATTGAAACTATAAATCTTTGGTAAGTTTCTTAACGATTTTATTTTCTGAAAGAAATTCTTTTAAAATCACTTTTATGGCAGTATATGCAGGTATGGCGATAATTAGCCCTAAAACACCGAATAAGATACCAGCCATTAATATAACTAAGAAAATTTCTAACGGATGCGCTTTTGTAGCTGCTGAAAAAATTTTCGGCTGACTTATAAAATTATCTACTAACTGTCCAATTATAAAAACAATAAATACCCAAAACGTTTTAGGCAAAATGACATTGTTAAAGCTTTCACCAAGATTGCTCGTCATGGTAAGCGTAAGCATTAAAAATACACCTATTAAAGGGCCAACATAGGGGACTAAATTTAACAAGGCACATAAAAAAGCAATAACTACAGCATTTTCAACACCAATAATTAAAAGACCAATGGTATAAATAATAAACAGAATTAATATTTGAAAAATTAAGCCAACAAAATAACGCGATAATAAATCCTTGATTTTTGTTGATGATGTTTTCCACCGCGATTCTTTGTCATCTGGTATAAAAGTCATAATGCCGCTTTCAAACAATCGACTGTCTTTTAAGAAGAAAAACGATATAAAAAGCACCGAAAACAACCCAATACTAAAACTACCTAAACCACTAATTATAGAATTTAAAAAGTTTGGAATTAAAGCAAAATCTATTTTTGAAAGTAAGTTGGAGTCTTTTAAAGATTGCTCAACATCAATTTGGTGCAAATCAAAATAGGTAATAATTTCGGCATATAAATTTTCAATATTACTTTGCAATTCGTTGATGTTTAACAAGGATAAATTTTGACCTTGCTTGATTATCAGCGGAATAAACAAACCTACCAAACCTGCAAAAACACCTAGTAAAAGCAACATAGTTACAATAACCGCAATGGTATTTTTAAACTTTAATTTTCGCTCTAAAAATAATACTATGGGTCTTCCAATTAACGAAATAACCGCAGCTATGGCTATGTATCCAATAACAGACTGTATTTTATACAGAAAATAAAGTACAAGAGCAATACCTAAAATTATAGCGACAGCCCTTAAAATGCCGTTAGAAATGGTTTTAGAATTCATTTAGTAAATATAATAATTTGTAATTACGAAGGAAGTATGACTGAAGTAATCTTTCAAATTGAATGAAGGCTTTATTAAATAGGCTAACCTGTTTCTTGACGCTTCTCGAAATGAAATCACAAAAGCTGTTTAGTCATTTCATACAAAGCAATATTGGTGGCTTGTACCACATTCATGCTGCTGTTTTGACCAAACATATCAATATGAATGATGTTATCAGAAATTTTTAAAATTTCTTCTGAAACCCCAAAGTTTTCATCACCAATAACAAGTGAGATAGGTTTTTCTTTTGAAAATTGAAACGTATGTATTGGTTTGCTGTTTTCAGTAATTTCAAGGGATATAACTTGATACCCTTTAGTTTTTAAATCCTTAACAACTATTGAAGCAGATTCACATATTTCAAAATCCACTACTTTTTCTGTAGCTCTAGATGCTTTAGTCATTTTTCTACCTAAAGACACTTCGCCACAGAGATTTAATTTCTCAATACCAAAAGCATCACAAATTCTGAACAAACTGCCAATATTTGTGGCATTGGTTACATTATCACAAACCAATATAATGGAGAATTTTTGTTTTTTAAAGTGTGTGTTGTAGTGGGTGAGTTGCATTTTTAATTGTCAATTTACAATTATCAATTGATTTAATTCTCAAAAGCATATTTAACAATATTCGCCCCCATTTTAAGGGCCTTTTCCCTAACATCAGCAGGGTCGTTATGTACTTCGGGGTCTTCCCAACCATCACCTAAATCGCTTTCAAAAGTGAATAACAAAACCAATCTATCATCATTAAATATACCAAAAGCTTGCGGGCGTTTACGATCGTGTTCGTGTATTTTTGGCAACCCATTCGGGAAGTTGAAAGCACTATTAAAAATAGAATGATTGCTTGGTAATTCAATTAAATCTTTGTCCGGAAACACCTTTTTTAACTCCTTGGTTATGTAGGGCTGCATGCCGTAATTATCATCAATATGAAGAAATCCACCAGAGAGTAGATAGTTTCTTAAATTTTCGGCATCGGCTTCACTGAAAAACACATTTCCATGCCCAGTCATGTGCAATAACGGATATTGAAAAATATCAGGACTATCCACTTCAACAGATTCTGGTTTGGTGTTCATTTTAGTGTTGATATTGTCATTGCAAAATGCAATAAGGTTTGGTAGCGAAGTTGGGTTTGCATACCAATCACCACCACCTTTGTATTTTAAAACTGCTAAATCCTGTGCAGTTGCAGTTAATAGTGACAAGTTAATAGTTAATAGTAAAAGTATTTTTTTCATTTTACTCGTTAATAAACGATACCGAATGGCAAGCAACAATGGCAGCGGTTTCGGTGCGTAATCGGGTTTCTCCCAAAGTTACGGGAATAAAATTATTTTGAAGTGCCATTTCAATTTCTTTAACAGAAAAATCACCTTCTGGTCCAATAAGAATGGTTACGTCTGTTTTTGGTTTTAATTGGCTTTTTAATGATTTTCTATCGGTTTCTTCGCAATGTGCGATAAATAAATCGCCTCTAAAATCTTGTTTTATAAAATCGTTAAACGATACTGCTTCGTTTAATTTGGGCAAATAACAATGTAAAGACTGTTTCATAGCGGATTGTAAAATACGTTCAAAACGCTCGGTTTTTATAACTTTTCGTTCGCTGTGGTCGCAAATAATGGGTGTGATGGTATCAATACCTATTTCAGTAGCTTTTTCTAAAAACCACTCATAGCGGTCATTCATTTTTGTGGGTGCCACTGCTAAGTGTAAATTGTATTGGTGTTTTAGTTGTAATTTTTTTGAAATAATTTCAGCAGTACATTTATTGATATTAGTTACAGAAACTTGTGCATTGAACAACCAACCGTTGCCGTTGGTAATGTATAATTCATCACCAACAGATTTTCGCAATACTTTTACAATATGTCTACTTTCTTCTCTATCAAAAGAAAATTGTGTAGTGTCTTCTGTTATTTCTGGGTTGTAAAAGAGTTGCATCCGTTATATTTTCAACCTTGCTGATGCTGCAATATCTTGTTCAGCAAAATTATTTTCTAAATATTTCAAGTAACCAACAATAGCAATCATAGCAGCATTATCGGTTGTAAATTCAAACTTAGGAATGTAAGTGGTCCAACCATATTTTTTTTCACCATCTTTTAAAGCTTGTCTTATGCCAGAATTTGCCGAAACGCCACCACCAATAGCGATGTGTTTAATGCCTGTTTGCTTTGATGCCACTTTTAGTTTATCAATTAAAATATTAATTATGGTATATTGAATAGAGGCACAAATATCATTTAGGTTTTCTTCAATAAAATTTGGGTTAGCCTTGGTTTCTTTCTGAATAAAATACAAGACAGCCGTTTTTAAACCCGAAAAGCTGAAATTCAAACCATCTACTTTGGGTTTGGTAAACTTAAACGCTTTTGGGTTGCCAAGTTTTCCACGTTTGTCAATTTCTGGTCCTGCAGGATAACCTAAGCCTAAAATTTTTCCACTTTTATCAAAGGCTTCACCAACCGCATCATCAATGGTTTCACCAATAACCGTCATATCAAAATAATTATCAACTTTCACAATTTGGGTATGTCCGCCAGAAATCGTCATCGCAATAAAAGGAAAAGGCGGTTTATCAAAACCATCTTCATCAATAAAATGTGCCAAAATATGACCTTGCATATGATTTACATCAATCAATGGAATATTTAATCCATAAGCCAACGATTTTGCAAAAGAGGTTCCTACCAGCAAACTTCCCATTAAACCTGGACCTCTTGTAAATGCTATGGCATGAAGTTGGTCTTTGTTTATATTAGCTTTTTTTAGGGCTTGATGCACTACTGGCACAATGTTTTGTTGGTGAGCTCTAGAGGCTAGTTCTGGTACTACACCACCATATGCCTCGTGTATTTTTTGATTTGCAACAACATTGCTTAAAACGCGTCCGTTATGTATTACCGAGGCAGCTGTATCATCGCAAGATGATTCAATCCCAAGTATGTAAATATTTTGTGAAACCATTAATGAAAATTAGGCATAATAATTGTTAATTTTGAAAACGAATAAACGTCTGTTAACGCAATTTATTCGTAAATACAAATCTACTCATTTATTTTTTTTAATGTATGAGTAATCTGGTTTAATGTAGTTTACCTTAGACCTTAATTTACAATAGAAATGAGCTGAGGAAATGTAGTTTATTCTCAATAAAATCATAACTTTAAAGATTATCAAGAAATTTTTCAAAATACTATACAAAATAGTGGGTATTTTACTCATGTTGTTCATCATTTTGGTGTTGATACTTTCTATTCCATTTGTTCAAACAGGTATTGGTAATTATGTTACAAAACAATTAAACGAAGATTTGAAAACCAACATCAATATTAATAAAGTAAGTCTCCAGTTTAATGGCGATGTAGAGCTCAAAGAAATTTTTATTGAGGATTATAAAAAGGACACATTAATTGGTATCAAAGAGTTAAATACATCCATAATTAATGTTAGGAATTTAATTAACGGAAAGTTGAATTTTGGTGATATTGATATAGAGAATCTTTTTTTTAACATCAAAACTTATGAAGGTGCAACAGAAACCAATCTTGATGTTTTTGTAAATAAGTTTGAAGACGATAATCCCCGAAAAGAAAAAAGCGGTTTTTTATTATCGTCTAATGATGTATCTATTTACAATAGTGTTTTTAAATTATCTGATGAAAATAGGGAAACCACAAAAGTGCTTCATTTTGAAAATTTAAATATTAATGCTACTAATTTTTTAATTAATGGAAGCGATGTAAGCGCCCGTATAAATACACTTGCTTTTAAGGATAGTAGAGGTGTTGAAGTAAAAAACCTGATGGCTGATTTTACTTATACATTAACTGACATGACCTTTGCAAATCTGCAAATAAAAACACCAAATTCTATCTTAAATGGTAATTTAAAATTCTCATATGTTAGAGAAGATATGCAATATTTTACCGATAAGGTTTTAGTTACAGCAAATTTTAATGATTCAAAAGTTTTTTTAAATGAACTCAATACATTTTATAATGAATTTGGTGTTGATCAATCGGCAAATTTGAATGTAGATTTATCAGGTACTTTAAACAATTTACAAGCCAATAATTTAAAATTAACTACAAGTACAAGAACCAAGATTTATGGCGATATTAACTTTAAAAACCTTTTTAATAAAGAGGACAACAACTTTTACATGAATGGAGTTTTTAGAGATTTAACATCTACCTATACCGACTTAAAATCTCTTTTGCCTAATGTATTGGGAGATGCCATACCTACTTCGTTTGATAGGCTGGGCAAGTTTACCATAGTTGGAAACTCACAAATAACAACTTCAACCGTTAAAGCAGATATTGAAATTAACACCGATTTAGGCTATGTGTATTCCAATCTAGAAATAAGTAAAATTAATGATATAGATAATGCAGATTATAAAGGGAACGTCATTTTTGAACAATTTGATTTTGGCACTTTTTTAAATGACTCAAAAATAGGGATAGGCTCTTTAAACTTTAATGTAAATGGAAAAGGATTTATTTCAGAAACGCTTAATACACAAGTAAATGGAGATATTTTTGAAATTGAATACAACAACTACAATTATACAGGTACTAAAGTAGCTGGTACTATAAAAAACAAAATCTTTGATGGGAACTTAATAGTTAACGATAAAAACTTGAGACTAAATTTTAACGGGCTGGTTGATTTTTCTGAAAAGGTAAAAAAATATGATTTTGAAGCAGTTGTTGATTATGCAAATTTAAATACCCTTAACTTTGTAAAGAAAGATAGTATTTCATTATTTTCAAGTAGTGTTAAAATGAATATGAACAGTAGTAGTTTTGATGATGCTTATGGTAAAATAGCATTTAAAAACACAGTTTATAAAAATGAAAATGACACCTACTATTTTGATTCATTTGATATATCTTCAAGGTTTGAAGATGACATGCGTTATGTAAAATTCACATCACCAGATATTATTGAAGGCGAATTTAAAGGACGATTTTTTATAAAAGACTTAAAAAAGCTTTTTGAAAACTCCATAGGGTATATTTATACCAATTACATGCCGCACAAAGTAGAGAAAAACCAAAGTATCGATTTTAACTTTAAAATTTACAACAAAATTGTAGAGGTTATCTATCCAGATATTGAGTTGGGTGCCAATACTTTTATTCGGGGTAGGGTTGAAAGCGAGGAAGAAAATTTTAAACTTACGTTTAAGTCACCCCAAATTAAATTATTGGATTATTTTGCAAACAATATAGAATTGCAGGTAGATAATAGCAATCCTGTATTCAATACATACGTTGAGATAGACAGTTTAAACACCAAATACTACAATGTTTCTAAATTCAATTTAATTAACGTTACAGTAAACGACACCTTATTTATGCGTTCAGAGTTTAATGGAGGGGAAAACAATAGTGATGTTTACAATTTAAGTTTTTACCACACCATTAATAAAGAAAACGAATCGGTAATTGGTTTTAAAGAATCTGATATTACCATAAAAAACAACAAATGGTATATTAATGAGGAACAAGATAGGTTTCATAAAATTTCATTCAATAAAAAACTAACAAAGTTTAACATAGATAAGTTTAAAATTTATCACAATAATGAGGAAATAAGACTATCAGGATTTATACAGGATTCTACACAAAAAGATATTAAGTTAGACTTCACCAATGTAGATTTAGCTAAAATCACCCCAGATATTGATAGTCTTAAGCTTGCTGGCAACGTAAATGGAAAACTAGATATTGTGCAAAAAAATGGCATTTATTTGACAAACTCCAATATTGTTATTGATGATTTTAAGGTGAATGATTTTTTATTGGGCTCATTTGATGCAACCATAACGGGTAATGAAACACTCACCAATTACAAAGTTGATGCTACCATAAAGGATGATATTTCAAAATCTTTTAGTGCCAAAGGCGATATTTATGTGTCTGGTAAACAATCAACAATTGATGTTCTACTAGATTTTAATGATTTCAATCTATTTCCCTTAAATCCTTTATTAGATGGTGTTTTGAGCGATATTAGAGGAGAGACAACAGGTAATGTTGAAGTTGTTGGTAGTTTACTATTGCCAGATATTAATGGAAAACTAACTTTAAATAATGCAGGTCTGGGTATTCCATATCTTAATGTCGATTACAATTTTAACAGCAAAGCCTCCATAACTCTTAAAAATCAAAGTTTCATTTTTAACAATGTCAATTTAACTGATACGAAGTACAACTCAAAAGGACAGTTAAATGGCTCATTAAGTCATGTTAATTTCTCAAATTGGAATTTGGGTTTAAATATAACTACCCCAAGACTATTGATTCTAGATACCAAAGAAACCGAAGAGTCATTGTATTATGGTACGGGTTTTATTGGAGGTCAAGCTACTTTAACTGGTCCAACAGACCAATTGGTAATAAATGTTATTGGTGAAACTAAGCGAGGAACGGTATTTAAAATTCCTTTAAGTGATGCTGAATCTTTTGGCGACAACTCCTATATACATTTTATAACCAAAGAAGAAAAAGAAGCTAGGAAAGAAGGTAAAGACATTGTTTTTGATGAGATAAAAGGTTTAGAATTAGATTTTGATCTCGATGTTACCGAAGATGCAGAAGTAGAAATAATAATCGATAAAAGCACAGGACACTCTCTTAAAGGAAGAGGTATAGGAGGTTTGCTGGTTGAAATCAATACCAATGGGAAGTTTGATATGTGGGGTGATTTCGCGGTATTTGAAGGGGTTTATAACTTTGCGTATGGCGGCATTATTCAAAAAGAGTTTATTGTACAACCTGGTGGTACTATTGCATGGGAAGGTGATCCATTAGATGCAGAAATTGATATGTTGGCTATTTATAAAACCCAGGCAAACCCATCTCCACTTCTCGATAATCCAATAAACAGAAGCATCCCTGTAGAACTTAATATTTCTATAACGGGCAATTTAGAGCAACCAGATCCTGAGTTTAGTTTCGACTTTCCAAATGTAAGCTCTACAGTAAAATCTGAACTTCAGTATCGATTAGAATCCGAAGAAGATAGACAAAATCAAGCTTTATACTTAATTTCTACTGGTTCTTTTTCAAGAGGTTTAAACGAATTAAATTTTTCAGGAACCATTGCTGAAAGACTTAATGGTATTATAAATGGAATTTTCACTAGTGGGGATAGTAAACTTAATATTGGTTTAAATTATCAAGCTGGTCAAAATAGGCCAGATTATCAAACCGATGATCGGGTAGGTGTAACGCTTCAAACTCAAATTAGTGACCGTGTATTAATTAATGGTAAAGTAGGTGTGCCAGTTGGAGGCGCCACAGAAACAGTTATTGCTGGTGATGTTGAAATAAGTTTCCTCTTAAATGAAGAAGGTACTTTAACTGCCAATGTGTTCAATAGGGAAAATAGCATTCAGAATTTTGGTGATCGAATTGGTTATACCCAAGGGTTGGGGCTTTCATATAATGTAGATTTTGATACTTTTAAAGAATTACTTCAGAAACTATTTAAAAAGGCTAAAGAGGAAAAAGAAATCACAGAAGAAAAGCAAGAAGAAACTCCAACAGGAGCTTTACCAGAATACGTCACAATTAAGTCATCTTCAAATAAATAATCTCAATAAAGCATGATTTCTTTATAAATAAGTTTTTTTTATCAACTAAAACGTTATAGTTTTAAATCTCCTATTAAAAACCTGCAAATGCTATAGATATATGCCATTTGTTTATTAATTTTACCTAATAAACTAATTAACTTAATGCCAAAAACAATAAAAAAACTTGCTGTTTTAACTTCTGGAGGGGATTCACCAGGAATGAATGCAGCCATTCGTTCTGTTGTCAGAACTTGTGCTTTTCATGGTATTGAATGTATTGGGGTTTACCGCGGTTACGAAGGGTTAATCGAAGGTGACTTCAAAGAAATGAATGCTAGAAGCGTTAGAGGAATTATAAACAAAGGGGGAACCATACTAAAATCTGCACGTTCTAAAGAGTTTAGAACTAAAGAAGGTCGTCAAAAAGCTTTTGATAATTTAGTTCAGAAAAATGTTGACGGCTTGGTTGTAATTGGCGGTGATGGTTCTTTTACTGGTGCTTTAATATTAAATCAAGAGTTTGGTTTTCCAGTAATGGGAATACCTGGTACCATTGATAATGATATAGTTGGAACATCCCATACCTTAGGTTTTGATACGGCACTTAATACTGTGGTTGATGCCATAGATAAAATTCGTGATACAGCAAGCTCACATAACAGGCTTTTTTTTGTTGAAGTTATGGGGAGAGATGTAGGTCATATTGCTTTAAATGCGGGTATTGCAGGCGGAGCTGAAGAAATTCTAATTCCTGAAGAAGATTTGGGATTGGACAGATTAGTTGACTCCTTAAACCGAAGTAAAAAATCTGGTAAAACATCTAGCATTGTAATTGTTGCTGAAGGTGATAAAATAGGTAAAAACATCTTTCAGCTCAAAGACTATGTTGATGAAAACATGGAAGGATATGATGTTAGAGTCTCTGTGCTAGGGCATATGCAACGTGGGGGTTCACCATCTTGTTTTGATCGTGTTCTGGCAAGTAGAATGGGTGTTAAAGCCGTAGAGTCTATCTTAGAAGGCCAAACCAATTATATGGTTGGTTTACTCAATGGAAAAATGGAACTTACGCCATTAGAAAAAGCAATTAAAGGAAAAACTAAAATAAATCTAGAATTATTACGTGTTTCAGATATTATGAGCACTTAACATTAATAAACAAAATTATGTCAAAATTAAAATTAGGAATTAACGGATTTGGTAGAATAGGTAGAATAGCATTTAGAGTTGCAGCATCTAGACCAGATATAGAAATAGTAGGTATTAATGATTTATTGGATGTAGATCACCTAGCATATTTATTAAAATATGATTCAGTACACGGAAGATTTAATGGTACTGTAGAAATTAGTAGTAATGGTAATTTAGTGGTGAATGGTAATGAAATTCGAATTACTGCTGAACGTAACCCTGAAGATTTAAAATGGGATGCTGTTGGAGCAGAGGTTGTTTTGGACTGTACCGGTATTTTCACAACATTAGATAAAGCACAAGCACACATTACTGCAGGTGCTAAAAAAGTAGCTATTTCTGCACCTTCTGCTGATGCACCAATGTTTGTAATGGGTGTAAACCATGATAAAATTACAGCTGCAGATACCATTGTATCAAATGCGTCTTGTACTACAAACTGTTTAGCGCCTTTAGCCAAAGTAATTAATGATAATTTTGGAATTGTTGAAGGATTAATGACAACAGTGCATGCAACAACAGCAACGCAAATGACGGTTGATGGACCTTCACGAAAAGATTGGAGAGGCGGTAGAAGTGCTTTAGCCAATATCATTCCTTCTTCTACTGGTGCTGCAAAAGCAGTTGGTAAAGTTATTCCAGAATTAAACGGTAAATTAACAGGCATGGCATTTAGAGTGCCTACTCCAGATGTTTCTGTTGTAGACTTAACAGTAAGAATCGAAAAACCAGCTTCATGGGATGAGGTAAAAGCTGCATTAAAAGCCGCTTCTGAAGGGCCGTTAAAAGGTATTTTAGGTTATACAGAAGAAGCTGTAGTATCTCAAGATTTTGTTTCAGAACCAATGACAAGTATCTTTGATGCTGAAGCTAGTATTGCATTAAATGATAATTTCCTTAAACTAGTATCTTGGTATGATAATGAATTTGGTTATTCAACTAAATTAATTGACTTAGCTCAACATATTAGTAAGATTTAATTTAAATACATATAAATAAATAGCTCCACAGAAATATTGTAAAATAAATACAAAGTCTGTGGAGTTTTTTTGATAAATAAATAACTCATGATTTTAATTGTTGATAGCGGTTCTACAAAATCTGATTGGATAGCATTAGATAATAACGGTAAACAAATCTTTGAAAAACAAAGAACAAAAGGTCTTAATCCTGAAATATTAACTGAAAAAAAGCTTAAAAAAACAATTTTAAAGAATGAGGTTTTAAGAACCAATAATAAATCTGTAACCCATGTTTTCTTTTATGGAGCTGGTTGTGGAACTGATAATGGAAAGGAAATTGTATTTAATGCATTAACTGAAGTGTTTCCAAAAGCGTTAATAAAAGTTGATGAAGATACTATGGCTGCAGTTTATGGAACTATTAGTAAAATTGACGAAGCTGCTGTTGTTTGTATTTTAGGTACGGGGTCAAATTGTAGTTACTATGACGGTTCAAAATTACATCAACGGGTTCAGTCTTTAGGATATATATTGATGGATGACGCATCTGGTAACTATTATGGAAAACAGTTAATTAGAGATTATTATTTTAATTTAATGCCTGAAGATATAAAAGTGGCTTTTGGTAGTAAATATAATCTTGATGCAGATTTTATAAAATATAACGTTTACAAAGAGCCAAACCCAAATGCATATTTAGCAAATTTTGCTGAATTCATGTTTTTAAACAAAGACTCCGATTATATTTTAGATCTTATCAAAAAAGGGATTAGAATATTCGTAGAAAAATACATTATGCAGTATAAAGAAGAGCTTAAAACGGTTCCTGTCCATTTTGCTGGTTCGATAGCATTCTTCTCTCAAGATCAAATTAAGGAAGTTGCCAATGAAATGGGCTTTGTTGTTGGTAATATAGAACGCAGACCCATAGATGGTTTAGTGGCGTTTCATACCAAAGGCTTATAGGTTTATAAAAAAATATAATTGCAGAAGCATTTAGCGGTTTACATTTCTAACAGAGACAATAAGGAAGCACTTATTGAAGGCTTAATATCTGGCCAACTTTTTAATGCTATTAGTAATTTAAAAGGCGCCATTTTTTCTGAAATTATTTTGAATAATTTTATTAATGAAGAAATTCGTCACGGTAATTTTGATATCGCTACCGAGACGAATAACAGTTTGCAGCATTCTTCTGAAGGTGAACGAAAAAAAGCCTTGTTGCAATATATAATATCACAACAACCTGATTATCTTATAGTTGATAATATTTTTGGAAATTTAGATTTGCAATCGCAACTAGAAATTGAAAAAATACTATCGCATTTAAGTACTAAAATGCCAATTATTCAAATTTCAAATAGAAAAAGAGATATCCTTCCTTTTATAAAGAATGTCTATAAATTTGATGGTGCAAAACTTATTGAAATAAAGGATGAAGACTTCTCTAATAAAAATCATTATTTTATTGAAACATTACCTTTACAAGAAAAACAGCTTCGTAACACTTTAGAATCTTTGGTGAAGTTTAATAATGTAACCATATCTTATAGAGATAGAACTATTGTAAACAATATTTGCTGGGAAATTAAACCGGGAGAATTTTGGCAATTAGTTGGACCTAACGGATCTGGTAAAAGTACCTTATTAACATTAATTTCTGGCGATAACCCAAAGGCTTACGGGCAAGATATTACTTTGTTCGGCGTAAAAAAGGGTAGTGGTGAAAGTGTTTGGGACATTAAAAAGCATATAGGCTTTTTCTCATCAGATATGGTTCGTGGGTTTGCACGTTTGGATGCTATTGGTAATATGATAGTTTCTGGTTTTTTTGATTCGATAGGTTTGTATCAAACACCTACCCACGAACAAATAAACTTAGCACATCAATGGTTGCGGGTTTTAAATATGTTCGATATTAGAAAGCAACCTTTTTCTTCATTGTCAATAGGCCGTCAACGATTGGTTTTAATAGCTAGGGCCATGGTTAAAAATCCGCCTTTGTTAATTTTAGACGAACCTACCAATGCGCTCGATGATATAGACGCAGCGTTGTTTTGCAATCTCATTAATAAAATAGCCACAGAAACCAATACCGCTATTATTTTTGTATCGCACAGAAAAGAAACTCACTTAAATCCTGATTTTGTTTATGAGTTGAGACCTACCAAAGCAGGTTCATTTGGTAAGCAAATTAATTATTAAATATATTCACAAATTATATACCCTATTTTCTTGCTCATTTACTCTAATAAACGTTGTACGTTTTGTGAGTTCTTTTAATCGAGAAGCTCCCACATACGTGCAGGTACTTCGTAGTCCGCCTAAAATATCTTGAAGCGTATTTTCAACATCCCCTCTGTAGGGTACTTCAACTGTTTTACCTTCACTAGCTCTATAATCAGCAACACCGCCAACATGTTTTTCCATGGCTGTAGATGAGCTCATCCCATAAAATCGTCTGAAAGATTCCCCGTTTTTTTCAATAATCTCGCCACCGCTCTCGGTATGTCCGGCTAGCATACCTCCAAGCATAACAAAATCGGCTCCAGCACCAAAAGCTTTTGCTATATCTCCGGGTGTAACACAGCCACCATCGCTAATTATTTGTCCACCCAAACCATGAGCAGCATCAGCACATTCTATAATGGCCGATAATTGTGGGTAGCCAACACCAGTTTTTACTCTTGTTGTACAAACAGAACCTGGACCAATACCAACTTTAACAATATCAGCGCCAGAAAGCAAGAGTTCTTCTACCATTTCACCCGTTACAACATTGCCTGCAATTATAACTTTATCAGGATATAAGCCTCGAGTGCGTTTAACAAAATCTGCGAAATATTCTGAGTAGCCGTTGGCAACATCAATACAGATAAATTTTATGTAGGGATTGAACTTAAAAATATTAGCAAGTTTTTCATAATCTTTTTTACCAATACCTGTACTCACAGCTATATTAGATTCGGTTTCTTTATTTATTGTAGCTGAAAATATATTCCATTCGTTTATTGAATAATGTTTATGTATTGCTGTAAACAATTTTTTTTCCGATAGTGCTTTGGCCATCTCAAAAGTACCTACAGTGTCCATATTGGCAGCTATAATGGGTATTCCAGACCAAGTGAACGGACTGTGTAAAAACTTAAAATCGCGCTCTAAATTTACTTCAGATCTACTTTTTAAAGTAGAGCGTTTTGGTCGAATCATCACATCTTTAAAACCCAATTTTATATCGTATTCTATTCGCATGAATTGTTGTTGATTATGTTTTTAAGCATGAATTTATAGAACTTTAAAATTAGAAAAAAACAATCAAATTATAAAGCTTAAAAACTGTTATTACTTGCGTTAATTACTATATTTACAGATAAGTCTGTTAAAACGTATCATATCAATGGGTTTTTTGCAAAAAGCTTTCAAATCTATCACTACTAAAAGAAAATTATCTTTTTTCATATTAATTTCAATAACTGCTATATTACTTATAGGTTACAGTTTTATTGAAAAGCATATATACTTAAAAAGTGCAGCAATTTTTCTATTTATTCTGGCTGTTGTACAAGTTTTTGTATTACAATTTTTTTTAAAGAATCAGTTAAAGAATGATGTTATAAAGCATAACCTGAAACTTAGAATAGACGAGCTGAAAGAAAATTTAGAAATTTCAGATGAAATAGCAGAGCACAAATCAATATATCTAGCAAATATGAGTTATGAGGTAAGAACACCTTTAAACACTGTTATGGGCATGCTGAACATGTTGAAACAAAGCAATTTGAATGACGATCAAAGAGCACAAGTTGAGATAGCCGAATATTCATCTAATCATCTTTTACAACTTGTTAATATGGTTACGGATAATGCTGAGGTAAATTCGGAAGATTTTAACCTTAACCTTTTGGCTATGGATTTAAAACCAGAATTAACGAGACTCTTTAAGATTTTTGAATACCAAGCGTGGGAAAAAGGATTGGAATTTGAATACAAGTTTTTGCATGAACAAAAGGATAAGTTTTTAGTATTGGCAGATTTTGCTAGAATACAACAGGTATTGATTAACCTAATTAACAATGCTATTAAGTTCACCAACTCGGGAAAAATATCAATTATTGTTGACCAAACCATAGGAATTGATGACGATCAAATTGTTACATTTTATATCAAAGATACCGGTATTGGAATGCGACAACATGAAGTGAAAAATATTTTAAGGAGTACAGAAAAATTGCCGTTTAAAAGTTCGATGATGAAGGACCATAGAGGCGGAGGTATTGGTTTATCAATCTCTAACCAATTGGTTAAGCATATGGGTGGAGAACTTAAATTGGAAAGTAAGGAAAATGAAGGCACAACTTTTTATTTTAGTTTACAATTAAAGAAAACACTAAATGTTAAAGCCCCTGAAGAATCATTCAACCCTATTTTATTGGATAAGTTCAATGTTTTGGTGGCAGAAGATAACAGAACTAATCAAAAAGTAATTAAGTTTTTATTGGAACGCCAAGGGGCACAATGTACCTTTGCCAAAAACGGACTGGAGGCTGTAGAACTCTATAAAATATTGGATTTTGACATGATTTTTATGGATATTTACATGCCAGATATGGATGGCTACCAAGCAACCAAGTTTATTAAAGAAACCGAGAAATACTCAGTTAAAAACACGCCTATAATTGCAGTATCTGCAAGTGCCTTTGATGAAGATATAAAAAATGCAAAATTGGCGGGAATTGATGATTTTTTGGCTAAACCAATTGAGGTTGAAAAACTTAAGGAATTATTGATTAAGCATTCAAAGACAAGTACTTAATAAATTATTTCACAGAAATCACGCTAATCTCTACATTCACATCTTTTGGTAACCTAGCTACTTGAACCGTTTCTCGAGCTGGAGCATTGGTATCATCAAAATAACTGCCGTAAATATTGTTGATAGATGCAAAATCATCCATATTAATGATAAAAATCGTTGATTTTATCACATTATTAAAATCCATGTTAGCAGCACTTAAAATAGCTTTTAGGTTTTCCATAACTTGTTTGGTCTCCGTTTTAATATCATCTAAAACTAAAGCATTCGTTTTGGGATTGATAGCAATTTGACCTGATGTATATAATGTGTTTCCAACTAAAACAGCTTGACTATATGGCCCTATAGGTGCAGGTGCATTTGGGGTTGTAATAATTTTTTTCATGTATTAAATTTTAAGATATTACAATCTAATATCTGGTTGTCTTCGTTTTTCGTATTTAAGGTCTTTTAATAGGCTAGATTTAATACCAATGAAGAAATTCCAAGAGGTTCTTGTACTAAAAGGAATCCAGCTAAAATTCATACGCCAACTTAATAAATCACGTTCAAAGCGTAATTGAGTATAGGTGAATCCTGCATTCTTCAAATCATAACCAGATGAAGCGCCAACAGACCACTTATCAGATAATTGGATATCGCCTGAAAACATAAGTGAATGAGAAGAAATTTCATTTTGTCGCCTAGAATTCGTGTAGTTAACAGCATAGGCAATCCTTAAGTTCCAAGGTATTTTAAAATTGTAAAACTCACTTGGTACTTCATCTTCATCATCTTCACCTGCATTTATTTGTTGATTTGCAAAGTCTTGTGAAACTCCAAATAAATCATCGTCTCGCCCGCCACTGCGTAGATTTTCATCTATACCTGCTTTTTTGTTTTTGTCATCGTCTTTACCTGTTTTTTTACTGGAAATAGACCAGCTTGCAGTCAAATTTGCACTAGTTAACCTAAATAAGCTCCCACCATTATCAATATTAAATTTATCTATTCGGTTATTGTTGTTATCTAGTGCGTAAGGATCTAAAGTTGCCCCAAAATTTATATTCAATTTATTTTTAAAAAGTTGTGTGCCACCACTCATTCTTACTGGGCTCCATTGCAATGAGTCACCTGCAAAATTGTATGAACTGGAAAAGGTTAAGTTGTTTAATAAAATAATTTTTTTAGGCTCTGTTGCAATACTATCTTTGTCTTTTACTTTTGCCTCAAAGTTATTGGAAACTGAAATTCCCATAGAGCTAGAAAAATTCTTGTTAGGAGTACCAAATATACCTTGCTCAAAACGCGTAAAATCTACATCACTTGTAGTTAATCCATCAGCACTTATAACTTCATAGGTGTCATAATATTTATTAAAAGCAGGATTGATGTTGTAGTTAATAGAGGGTCTCATAACATGCCTTATCTTTTGAATTTTAGGATCTTTACCTTCTTTTTCAAAATTAAACATACCATAAATTGTGGTACCTATACTGGTGCTAAAATTGTATGTTCTAAAGGTGTCAAAACCATTAGAGGTAGTTGTTATAGCCTTTCTTTCAACAGGGTCGTAAGTTTTATCTATGGTTTTAAAAGTCCACACTTCGTTATAACTTGTGCTGGCACTCATACTAAAGTATTTAAACACCTTAAAATTAGTGCTTAACGGAATACTGTGTTGAAAACCAGCTTTAGCATCATCAAACATTTCTTTTTTAAAGAAAAGGGAATCAGTGGTTTGTATCCTGTTTTCAGCGCGTAAATTATACTGAAAATTGATGTTTTGGATAATACCTTTTTTTGAACCTGTTTTTGAAGCAAAAGGATACATTCTACCAACACTGCCTTGAAACGTCGGTAAGGTCATGTTAATGGTTTCTGTATTTGTGTTTTGTGAATGCGTTGCCGTTACACTGAAATTAACTTGGGGTTCTCCTTCAAATGTTTTTGAATAGGAAACTGACGATGATAGTGTGTTGTTTAAAAATGATCCAGCGTTTACTTGATTTATAGAATTTCGGTAATATTTGCTACTACCTAAGTTTACAGAAGCCGAAAAGCGAGAACTTGGATTAGCTTTGGAATCTTGACTGTGCGACCAACGTATATTGTAAATAGTTCCTCTGGAATAATCTGGAAAGCCACGTTCACTAGTTATTAAATTTTCGTACCTAAAACCTACATTACCCCTAAATTTATAACGTTTTGCATAGGTACTCTCCAATCTAGTACCCCAGCTGCCATTAGTGTAATAATCTCCCAAAACGGCTAAATCTATATAATCGCTGATAGCAAAATAATACCCGCCGTTCTGTAAAAAGAAACCTCTATCATTTTGCTCACCAAAAGTGGGAATGATGACTCCAGAAGTTTGTTTTTCACTTTGAGGAAAAAAACCAAATGGTAACCCCAAAGGCGTAGGTACATCATAAATAAAAAGGTTTGCTAACCCTGTTACAATTTTTTTACCTGGTACAATTTTAGCTTTCCTGAGTTTGATGTAATATTCAGGGTCTTCTAAGTTTTCAGAAGTGGTATATTTGGCATTTTTTAAAAAGTAAACGGAGTCATTTTCTTTTTTTGTTACTTGTGCAATAACAGTTCCTTCACCTTGTTCGGTTTTAGAGTTGTAAATAAGCGCTTTTTTAGTATCAGTATTAAAAACAATGGAGTCTGGCTCAACCACATTACTGCCTTGGGTGAAAACGGGTTTTTGTGTGTAGCCTTCAATAGAATCGATTATACCTTTGGCGTAAACCGTATTTTTGGTGTAATCTATGGTTATACTACCAGCAGTTATGTTCATATCGCCATAATCAATCTTTGCTTGGTTATATAAAAATAATTTTTGTTTTTTTTGGCTAAAAGTCGTGTAATCTTCAGCATGATATTTAACAATAAACTCAAGAAGGTCTTTGTTAGATTTAATAGAATCTGTTAAAGTTGTGTCTTGGATTTTTTCAGAGGATTCAATAGTAGCTATACTATCGGTACTTACAACCAAACTATCCTTTACAGTTCTTTCAATTGTTTTACCTTTTTTAGGAATATCCTGGGCGTAGCTCAACATGTTAATAAACAATGTAAAACTTAAGGCAAAAAGTATTTTAAAGTTGTTTGTGTGCAACGCTTTTAAATGTATTTTTGTAAAAGTATGGCTCGGTTTTTGAAAAGCCAAAATTACATATATTTTTCTGGGATTGATTTATTATTAATTAAAAATTTAAAATTAAAAACCTATGCAAATGCATCAGGTAATAAAGCAAGTTTTTTGATCGTTAGTTCTATATAAAAAAGAGATGTTTAAATCAGTCATTAAAATATTTTTACAGTTTCTTATAAATGAAATGGATGACAATACATAGTATTCGCAACATAAAAACGAAACGAGTATTACTTTTCGTATGCTTTATCATAGTATTAACATTTTCTTCTTTTATAAATAAAGATGAAATGACCCACACAAAAAAGTTTGTTGTGGTTTTAGACGCTGGCCATGGTGGAAAAGATCCTGGAAAGCCTTCTAAATATGGATATAAAGAAAAAGATATTGCCTTAAAAATAGTATTATTGGTAGGTAAGCAATTAGAGAAAAACCCCAATATAAAAGTCGTATACACTCGTAAAACAGATGTTTTTATAGAGTTGGCCGACAGACCAAAAATAGCTAATAAAGCTGATGCCGATTTATTTGTTTCTATCCACTGTAATGCCCATCATACGCAAGCTTATGGTACTGAAACCTATGTTTTGGATGTTGGCAATACAAATCGAAATTTTGAGGTTGCCAAGGCTGAAAACGAGGTGATTTTTTTAGAAGATAATTATGAAGAAAAATATGGGGGCTTTAATCCTAATTCGCCTGAATCTTTCTTGGCATTATCTGTTGTTCAGGAAGAATACATAGACCAAAGTATTTTGCTAGCTAGTTTAATTGAAAAAAACTTTGCCAATAAAATAAAAAGAAAAAGTAGAGGTGTAAAACAAGCTAGTTTATGGGTAATACATCAAACGGCAATGCCCAGTGTATTAATAGAAACAGGGTTCGTTACCAATAAAAGCGAAGGCGCTTATTTAAATTCATCCAAGGGGCAGCAAGAAATATCAGCATCAATTGTCAATGCTGTTTTAGAATACAAATATACTATCGACGATAATATTGGAGAATATATTCCAATAACAGAACATGATATAGCTGTTGATGAAACCTATCCTCTGGATAAAAATTCAAGTGATATTGTATTCAAAATACAAATTGCTGCAAGCTCAAATGCACTTGATACCAAGTCTTATAATTTTAAAGGTTTGGAAACCATAAGCAGATTAAAAGAAGGAAATCTATACAAATACTTTTATGGCAGTACTACCAATTACCAAGACACTAAAAATCTAGAAGAACAAGCTAGAGAAAAAGGTTATACTTCTAGTTTTGTAGTAGCTTTTAAAGAAGGTAAAAAAATTGAATTAATCGATGCATTAAAATCAACTGCTAATTAGACCTGTTCTTTTTAAATTTATATTAAATTTGTTTCAAACATATTTATTTTGATGATATCTAAAGAACTTAAAACAGGCATACTAGCATTATCAGGAATTATACTTTTTATTTTTGGGTTTAATTATTTAAAAGGAAAAAACCTTTTCGAGGCCACCAATGTATACTTTACCGAATTTAATTATAATGCCTTGAGTAACTCCTCAGTAGTTACTGTTAAAGGTAATACTGTTGGGAAAATATCTAATATAACTTACGACTATAAAACAGGAAAAACACGTGTTGCTTTTTTTGTTAATGACCAGTTGGAGTTTTCAAAAAACAGTATTGTTAGAATGTATCAAACAGGTTTGATGGGTGGTAATGCTTTGGCTATTATTGTTGATAAAGAAGGAGAAATGGCAAAACCAGGAGATGTATTGAAATCTGAAGTTGAAGTTGGTTTAGTAACTAGCCTTTCAAGAAATTTTTCTGGATTAAGTAGTAATTTAGATTCTACTTTAAAATCAACCGATTCTCTCATTAAGAGTTTAAATAAGGTGGTTAATGATGACTCAGAAAAAGGCTTAAAGCGAACCGTTGAGCAGCTTAATGAGACCTTAAAATCGTTTGAAGCCACTTCCAATACGGTGAATGGTTTGATTAATAAAAACAATGAAAATATAACAACCACTATTGAAAGTTTTAAAAAAACCAGTCAAGATCTAGCATCTGTATCAACCGAACTTAAATATGCTGAAATTAGTAAAACCATAGAATCTTTAAATAAAACGTTAACAAGCTTAAATAGCGTATTGGAAAAGGTCGATAATGGTCAGGGTACATTAGGAAAATTACTTAAAGAAGAAGGGTTGTATAACAACATTGAAGCAGCCACAAAAGAAATGGAAGAGCTGATACGGGATATTAAATTGCATCCTGTGCGTTACAGAAGAATTCTATCCAAAAAAGAAATTCCTTACGAAGCAGAACCATCTTTAAATAGCGTATTGGAAAAGGTCGATAATGGTCAGGGTACATTAGGAAAATTACTTAAAGAAGAAGGGTTGTATAACAACATTGAAGCAGCCACAAAAGAAATGGAAGAGCTGATACGGGATATTAAATTGCATCCTGTGCGTTACAGAAGAATTCTATCCAAAAAAGAAATTCCTTACGAAGCAGAACCATCTAACTAATTTATTATTAATGAATTACATAGACAATATACTATTTGTTATTATACTAGTTTTAGGTATCGGTTACTTTACTAAAAACGTAAAAAAACTAATCCGAAATATTAAATTGGGCAAAGAAGTAGATCTAAGTGATAATAAATCACAACGTATACAAAACATGGCTTTAATTGCCTTTGGGCAAAGTAAAATGGTACGTCGCCCAATAGCGGGGATGCTCCACGGTATTGTGTATCTAGGTTTTATCATCATTAATATTGAAGTTTTAGAAATTATCATTGATGGCATTCTTGGAACCCATAGAGTCTTTGCTTTTATGGGAACATTTTATAATGTATTGATTGGGGCATTCGAAACTTTAGCATTTTTGGTTTTGGTCTCTGTTGTCGTGTTTTGGATACGAAGAAACATTATGAAGCTAAGTCGTTTTTGGAAACCAGAAATGACTAAGTGGCCAAAAAATGATGCCAACTACATCTTGTATTTTGAAATGGTTTTAATGTGTTTATTTTTAATAATGAATGCAGCAGACCAAACCATTCAAATAATGCCTGGAGCTCCAGATAATCATTATGTGGCAGCAGGAAGTTATCCTATAAGTCAATTTTTAGTACCACTATTTGATGGTTTTAATTACGGAAGCGCTGTTTTTATAGAACGTGCTGCTTGGTGGTTACACATAGTAGGTATCTTAATATTCTTAAACTATCTATACTATTCAAAACACCTTCATATTTTATTGGCATTCCCAAATACGTATTACGGTAAATTAACACCACAAGGTCAGTTCAATAACCTGGAAGCAGTTACCAAGGAAGTTAAAATGATGATGGACCCCAACATCGATCCATTCGCAGCACCTACCGAAGGAACAGATACTCCAATGCCAGAAAAATTTGGAGCCAGTGATGTAAAAGATTTAAGTTGGGTAAGTTTATTAAATGCCTACACCTGTACCGAATGTGGTCGCTGTACCAGCGAATGTCCTGCAAACCAAACAGGTAAAAAATTGTCGCCTCGAAAAATTATGATGGATACCAGAGACCGTTTAGAAGAAGTCGGTAAAAATATCGATGCCAATAACGGTGAGTTTAAGGACGATGGTAAACAACTTTTAGATAACTATATAACAAGAGAAGAGTTATGGGCATGTACCTCGTGCAACGCCTGTGTAGAGGCTTGTCCGGTAAGTATCGATCCCTTGTCAATCATTCTAGAAATGCGCCGTTATCTGGTTATGGAACAGTCGTCTGCACCAGTCGAGTTAAACAACATGATGACGAATATTGAGAATAATGGCGCCCCATGGCCGTATAATCAAATGGATAGGTTAAACTGGAAAAACGAATAATTTAATAATTAGGGCGTTACCCTAAAACAAGTTCAGGGTCGGGCTTTTCGCGCTACAAGGTAGCCAGCTGCAATCCCTAACGCAAAATAAACAACTCAACAATATGAGCGAAACAATCAAAGTGCCAACCATGGCAGAATTTATGGCACAAGGCAAACAACCCGAAGTATTGTTTTGGGTAGGTTGCGCCGGAAGTTTTGATGATAGAGCAAGAAAAATAACCAAATCCTTTGTAAAACTTTTAAACAAAGCAAACGTAGAATTTGCAGTTCTTGGAACCGAAGAAAGTTGTACAGGTGATCCTGCAAAACGTGCTGGTAATGAGTTTTTGTTTCAAATGCAGGCAGTAACTAACATTGAGGTTTTAAATGCATATGAAGTTAAAAAAATAGTAACGGCTTGCCCACACTGTTTCAATACCATAAAAAATGAATACCCAGAATTAGGTGGGAATTATGAAGTAATGCACCACACACAATTTTTAAAAACGTTGTTGGATGAAGGCCGGCTAACCATTGAAGGAGGAAAATTCAAAGGCAAACGTATTACATTTCACGACCCTTGCTATTTAGGTCGTGCCAATAATGTTTATGAGGCACCACGAGAGCTCATTCAAAAATTAGAAGCCGAATTGGTTGAAATGAAAAATTGCCGCAAAAATGGATTATGTTGTGGGGCAGGAGGAGCACAAATGTTTAAAGAGCCCGAAAAGGGCAACAAGGATGTGAATATAGAACGCACCGAACAAGCATTAGAAGTTAAACCTGAAATTATTGCTGCTGGCTGCCCATTTTGTAACACCATGATTACCGATGGTGTTAAAGCCAAAGAAAGAGAAAATGATATAGCAGTGATGGATGTAGCAGAGTTAATAGCTAATGCTCAGGATTTATGATTTTTAGTCATGCTAAGCGTAGTTAAAGCATCTCATCATTCAATAACAAAATTCACTAAAAATGCTAGTAGACTTTAATACTTTACCAGAAGATTCTAGAGTTTGGATTTATCAAGCTAATCGTTCGTTTTCTGATGAAGAACTAGAACAAATACAAACCAAACTAAATACTTTTATTGAAAACTGGACTGCACATGGTAGCAATTTGCAAGCCAGTTATGCCATTAAATATAAACGTTTTATTATAATTGCTTTAAATCAGAAACTCAATGCAGCTACAGGATGTTCTATTGATGCTTCTGTACATTTTATTCAGCGATTGGAAAAGGATTACAACGTGGATTTAATGGATAAAATGAATGTATCCTACAAACAAGGTGAATATGTTGCATACAAAACCTTATCTGATTTCAGGAAAATGGCTAAAGATAAAGCCATATCACCCAAAACCATAGTTTTCAATAATCTAGTAACAAATATAGCTGAGTTCAATGAAAACTGGGAAGTTCCAGCTAGTGAAAGTTGGCACAGTCGTTTTGTTAAATAAGTTTTTATAATCTACATTTTTAAACACCAAAAAAACTTTTATATATCAAATAGAATAATGATTTTTGCACCTTGTTATGTGTTAAAACCAAATTATGGCTAACGATATTTTCCTATTAAACATTTCTGGTCAAGATAAACCAGGTTTAACTTCTGGTTTAACAAGCGTATTGGCCGAATATGATGCTAAGGTTTTAGATATAGGTCAGGCAAATATCCATGATACACTATCATTGGGCATGCTATTCGAAATTCAATCAGGAGAAAAATCATCAGCTGTACAGAAGGATTTGCTTTTTAAGGCTTACGAGCTTGGAATTACAGCAAAATTCACACCCATTACACTTGAAGATTATGAACATTGGGTTAATCTTCAAGGAAAAGATAGGTACATCATCACCATTTTAGGCGATAAACTTTCGGCTAACCAAATAGCTGAAGTTACTAAGGTTATTTCAGAAAAAAATCTAAATATTGATGCCATTAAAAGACTCACAGGGCGATTATCTTTAGTTAAAGAAGAAGAATACCCAAGAGCTTCCATAGAGTTATCAATAAGAGGGAAAATAGATAACAAAGTAGAGCTTACTGAAAAGTTCATGCAGATCTCCCGTGATTTAGATGTTGATATTGCTTTTCAAGAGGATAATATTTACAGACGAAATAGACGCTTGGTGTGTTTTGATATGGATTCAACGCTTATCCAAACAGAAGTTATTGATGAGTTGGCTGAATTGGCTGGTGTTGGTAAACAGGTCAAGGCCATTACGGAATCTGCAATGCAGGGAGAAATTGACTTTAACGAGAGTTTTGAAAAACGCATGAAACTTTTAAAAGGTTTAAGCGAGGAAGTTCTGCACAACGTAGCCGTTAATCTACCTATTACCAAAGGTGCGAGAAGATTAATAGACACCTTAAAAAGTTACGGTTTTAAAACGGCTATTTTATCAGGGGGATTTACCTATTTTGGCCATTACCTCCAAAAAGAATTGGGTATAGATTATGTGTATGCAAACCAATTGGAAATTAAAGATGGTGTATTAACAGGCAATTACATAGGTAATATAGTAAACGGTAAGAAAAAAGCCGAATATCTAAAAGAAATAGCTCAAAAGGAAGGTATACACATTAATCAAACTATAGCTGTTGGTGATGGTGCCAACGATTTGCAAATGCTAAATTTAGCAGGCTTGGGCATTGCATTCCATGCAAAACCTAAGGTAAAGGATAATGCCCAAAGTTCTATATCTAGTATTGGGTTAGATGGTGTTTTATACTTACTAGGTTACCACGATAGGCATATAGACTTAATGGAGTAAGCCATAATATTTTCTTAATTTTTGAAAAAAAGAAAATAGTCATAAATATTTAGCGTTTACCTAAAACTAGATTTAAGATCCCTATTGGTTTTAGGTTTAATCAATACATCAATGAAATTTTAACGCTTAGAACTTATTACAGGTATTACTTTGATGATTGGGGCATTAACTCCCACACAGCCGAAGTTGAATTGCCTATAAAAATAACTCAAAAGTTTACGCTCTATCCTTCTTACAGGTACTACAATCAAACAGCTGCTGATTATTTTGCCCCATTTGAAGCGCATCTCTCAACCAGTGAGTTTTATACCTCAGATTATGATTTGTCTGAGTTTAATTCAAATCAATACGGGATTGGGTTAAGTTATACCGATATTTTTGCTAATGCCCATATATGGAAACTAGGCTTAAAAAGTATTGATTTAAAATATAACAAATATAAGCGAAATACAGGTTTAAACGCGAATATTATATCGGCTGGGTTTAAGTTTGTAATGGATTAGGTTTGTTTATAATCTATTTATAAATCTATCTTAAAGTCTTTTTATCTTCTTTTTAAAAGTATTAATTTGGCATGGTTATTAATATGTTTTAATAGCTATATTAGTAATACCAAATTTTACCTTTTATGCGTCAAATCATTTTTATAATAATATCTTTTTTCTCAACTTTTTTAATATTTAGTCAATCAGAAAACCCCTTGGTAACTTATGATGCTACGGCTCAAAGAAAGTGGGTTGATAGCGTTTATAACGCTATGACTTTAAAAGAAAAAGTTGGTCAGTTATACATGGTTCAAGTAATGTCTAACCAAGATCAAAAAACAAAAAAAGAGATTATAAACACTATAAAAAATCATCATATTGGAGGTGTTATTTATTCATTGGGAGGGCCCGTAAGACAAGCGAAACTAAATAACGAATTACAAGCATTGTCCAAAATTCCAATGCTTATTGGTATGGATGCAGAATGGGGTTTAAGCATGCGGTTAGACTCAACCTATGCGTTTCCTTGGAATATGACATTGGGAGCTATAAAAGACAATAAGTTGATAGAACAAACTGGAAGGCAAATTGGTGAACATTGCAAACGTTTGGGTGTTCATTTTAACTTTGCTCCAGTGGTTGATATCAATACAAACCCCAACAATCCAATAATTGGAAACCGTTCTTTTGGTGAAGATCGGAATAATGTAACCGAAAAAGCCTTGGCTTTTATGAAAGGTATGCAAAGTGCTGGGGTACTTGCCAATGCTAAACATTTTCCAGGTCATGGAGATACCGACCAAGATTCACACAAAACACTACCCTCTGTCAGTTTTAGTGAAAAGCGTATTGATTCAATTGAATTATACCCCTACAAAAAGCTTATTAAAGAAGGGCTTTCCAGTGCCATGGTGGCACACCTTAATGTGCCAAGTTTAGATTCTACAGGATATCCTTCTTCTTTATCAAAACATATAGTTACCGATATTTTAAAACAAAAATTAGGGTTTCAAGGGCTTATTTTTACTGACGCCCTAACTATGAAAGGAGCTGCAGATTTTGATGAAACTGGTGATATAGATTTAGCTGCCTTTAAAGCTGGAAATGATGTTATGTTGATGTCTGTTGATGTGGGTATTGGTATTTCAAAAATCGTTGAAGCCTATAATAAAGGTGAGATAACGGAAGATCGCTTAGCGTATTCGGTTAAAAAAATACTTCAAGCAAAATATAAAGTTGGACTTCATCACTATGAGCCTGTTGGGTTATACAATTTATCTAATGATTTAAATAGAATTGAGGATGATGTGTTGTATGAAGAACTTATAGAAAACGCTATAACAGTTATAAAAAACATTAAGGCTGTATTACCTTTAAGAGGATTTGAAACTAAAAACATAGCTTATGTAAAATTAGGGGATGATTCGGGTGATGTTTTTTTTAATGAATTAAAAAAATACACAAAGGTTCACAAAATAGAATCTAACGGCATACTTGATTTAACAGATAAATTACAGGCTTACAACACCGTAATTATTGGTTTACACCGCTCAAACGATAATCCATGGAAACCATACAAATTTACCAAGGGAGAAATTAAATGGTTAGAAGACATAGCAAGAACGCATACGGTTATTTTAGATCTTTTTGTGAAGCCTTATGCGTTGATGGATTTAAAAAACATTGATGATATTGAAAGCATCATTGTAAGTTATCAAAACAGCAAGATTGCCCAAGAAAAGTCTGCTCAATTAATTTTTGGAGCCATTGGAGCTAAAGGGGTTTTACCTGTTTCAGCTGGAGGCCATTTTGTTAAAGGCGAAGGTATTCCTTCATTTGCAATAAAACGATTGGGATACACCATCCCTGAGCGTGTTGGAATGAGTTCAGAAAAATTGAGAAAAGTAGATTCTATTGCACAATATGCAGTAGATAATAAAATGACACCTGGTATTCAATTGCTAGTTGCAAGAGAGGGAAAAGTTATCTATAATAAAAATTTTGGGAAGCACACATACGAAGATAAAGAAAAAGTTGAATTTGATGATATTTATGATGTTGCATCAATTACAAAAATACTTGCGACTTTACCACTTTTAATGGAACTTGAAGAACAAGGGATAGTATCTTTAAATGATAAACTACCCGAGCTATTGCCAGAATACAAAGGTTCAAATAAAGAAGATATCACTATAAAAACCATGTTATCGCATTATGCTCGCTTGCGACCATGGGAACCATTTTATTACCATACTTTAGATACCCTAACTAAACGCCCAAGTACAAAATATTATAGAAATAAACGTAGCGACAAATTTGATATTGAAGTAGCAAAAAACTTATATTTACGTACTGATTATCAAGATTCTATACCACAAATAATTAAAGAATCGGAATTATTAGAAACCCTAAGATATCGTTACAGCGATTTTCCTTATTACATTTTAAAGAAATTTATTGAGACACATTACGACAAAACCCTTGAAGAATTGGTGCAAGATCATATTTACCAATCATTAGGAGCAAACTATACTATGTATAATCCGTATCATAAAATAAGCAGTAAAAAAATAGTGCCTACTGAAATTGATGATTATTACAGATTTCAAGAAATTCATGGTCATGTGCACGATATGGGTGCAGCAATGCAAAACGGAATAGGTGGTCATGCGGGAGTTTTTAGCAATGCCAATGATGTTGCTAAAATTATGCAAATGTATTTGCAAAAAGGGTTTTATGGTGGTAAACGTTATTTTAAACCTGAAACAATTGATAAGTTTAATACTTGTTATTTTTGTGATAAAAATAATAGAAGGGGGATAGGTTTTGATAAGCCCCAATTAGGTGATGAAGGGCCTACATGTGGTTGCATATCTATGACAAGTTTTGGACATTCAGGCTTTACTGGTACCTATGCATGGGCAGACCCAGAAAAAGAAATTGTTTATGTGTTTTTAGCAAATAGAACATACCCAAATGCTGGTAAAAATTTGCTTTTAACAGAAAATATAAGAACCAAAATACAGCGCTTAATTTATGAAGCAATAGAAGATTAAGGGCCTTTTTAAACAAAAAAGCATGAAAATAGGAATTGTATGCTATCCAACGTTTGGCGGAAGTGGTGTGGTAGCAACTGAGCTAGGAATTGAACTCTCCAAGCGTGGACACGAAATTCACTTCATTACTTACAGTCAACCCGTTAGATTGGAATTAATAGGGAACAATGTACATTATCACGAAGTTAATGTGCCCGAATATCCTTTATTTCATTACCAACCATATGAGCTTGCTTTATCAAGTAAATTGGTTGATATGGTAAAACTTCATAAAATAGATATTTTACATGTGCATTATGCCATTCCCCATGCCTATGCGGCATACATGGCACAAAAAATGTTGAAGGAAGAGGGTATTCAAATTCCAATTGTAACAACGCTTCATGGTACTGATATTACACTTGTAGGGAGTCATCCTTTTTATAAACCCGCAGTAACATTTAGCATTAATAAATCTGATGCGGTAACAGCAGTTTCACAAAGTTTAAAAGATGATACGCTTCGTTTGTTTGATATAAAAAAAGATATTCATGTAGTTCCCAATTTTATAGATTTAGATAAATACAACCATAGTTTTCAAAATTGCCAACGTATTATGATGGCAAAAGAGGAGGAAAAAATAATCACGCACATTAGTAATTTGCGTCCTGTAAAACGCATACAAGATGTTATAAAAGTGTTTTATAATATTCAAAAAGAAATACCTGCCAAATTAATGTTGGTGGGAGAGGGGCCAGAACGACAAAATGTAGAAGACAAATGTCAGGAGTTAGGCATTTTGGATAGGGTTATTTTCTTTGGAAAAAGTAATGAAATAGATAAGATTTTGAGCTTTAGCGATTTGTTTTTATTGCCATCCCAAACCGAAAGCTTTGGATTGGCAGCCTTAGAGGCTATGGCATCGGGAGTTCCTGTAATTTCGAGTAATACTGGTGGTATACCAGAAGTAAATATACAAGGAGTTTCGGGGTTTTTGAGTAATGTGGGCGATGTGGAAGATATGACCAAAAATGCAATCTATATTTTGAACGATGAAAATCGATTAAAAACATTTAAGGAAAATGCTAGAATTGAAGCTTTAAAATTCGATTTGCACAAAATTGTGCCACAGTACGAAGCTATTTACGAAGATACTTTGGCTAAATGTTTGGTAATCTAGAAACCCATTAAACACCTTCACCAAAAGTTAGTAAATTATTATCAGGATCAAGCATTGAAAATTCTTTTTGCCCTCATGGTTTAATTTCCAGAGGGCCATTTGGGTGAATTCGCAATTTTTTATCTGAAAACGAATTATAAAGTGCATCAATGGTAATGGTTCCTATATAAACCTGTCCATAATTTTCTTTAAGATTTAATGCTTTAAATTCAAAAAAAATGGATTTGAACGCTATGTTTTTCCAGCATTAAATAATCATCATAATCTTCACTTCCATATTCTTTAAAACTTAATTTATTAATATAATAATCCTTGGTAATTACTTTATTTCGCATGGGGAGTTTGGGATTAATATCTGTAAGCACGATTTGATTATTTATAAATCAAATTTAAATAAAAAAAGCACTCTATTTTTGAGTGCTTTTAAATTATATAATGATGGTTTACTAGAATCTATATCGAATACTTAAAGCGATGTCAAAATCTTCATCAGTAAAGTCGCCAAATCCAAATGTTGGTCTAAAATCTAATGATAACATTAAAGGAATATCAAAACTATATTCTATACCTATATCCCCAGCAGCGAAAAGTGATGTTTCATTTGTGCCTCCTAACTCATCTTTTTCATCAAAAGCAGCTAAACCTCCACCAACACCAGCGAACCAGTTAAAACTTCCATCTAAAACCCAAACCCATTGATATATTCCTGTAAGTTGAAAAGCATTGTAGTTATTTCCATTTCTCCATCCTAAATTTGCTTCCAAACGATTATCGTCTCCTAAAGCACGTTGATAAGATACTTCTGCACCAAAGCCATCACTGTCTCCAAAACGTAATCCAAGAGCATTGTCAGAAATTGTTTGAGCATTTGTTGTTAAAGCAAAACCTAATAAGGCAAATGATAATAAAAATAATTTTTTCATAAATTTTAAATTTTTAGTTCAATAATATATACGGTCATTTTCAAAAAAAAGACTATTGATTAATATTCATGTACTTTAACAAAAATAACGCCAAAAATGTAATTATATTTAGGCAATAAATAGATTTTTTACCCAATGCCTTTAAAAAGCTTACAATCAAGCCTTTCTGGAGAATTATATTTTGACGATTTAATAAAGTCCATTTATGCCACCGATGCATCTGTTTACCGAATGTTGCCATTAGCAGTTGCTTACCCAAAAAACAATAACGACATTAAACAACTTATTAAGTATGCTATCAATAATAAAACATCGTTAATACCGCGTACAGCAGGTACTTCACTGGCTGGACAATGTGTTGGCGAAGGTATTGTGGTTGATGTTTCGAAGTATTTCACTAAAATATTAAAGCTTGATGAAAAGGCTAAAACGGTTACGGTGCAACCTGGTGTGGTGCGTGATGAATTAAATAATTATTTAAAACCTTTTGGCTTATTTTTTGGACCCAATACGTCAACTTCAAATAGATGTATGATTGGTGGTATGGTTGGCAATAATTCTTCAGGTACCACATCTATTCAATATGGCGTGACGCGTGATAAAGTTTTAGAAATGCACACTGTTTTAAGTGATGGAAGTGAAGCTGTTTTTGGAGAGATTACTGCTGAAGAGTTTATTCAAAAAACGCAGTTGAATACTTTGGAAGGTAAAATTTATAAAAAAATTTATAATGAACTGAATTCGGAAAATGTTCAAAAACAAATCATTGAAAATTTTCCAAAGCCAGAAATTCACCGAAGAAACACAGGATATGCCATTGATGAATTGATTAAAAGCGATGTATTTTCAAACTCATCAATAAAATTTAATATGTGTAAATTGCTATCTGGAAGCGAAGGCACCTTAGCATTTACTACTCAAATCACTTTAAAATTAGACGCTTTGCCACCAAAAGAAAGTATGATGTTGGCTGCGCATTTTGATAGTATTGAAAACTGTTTAAACTGTGTTGAGTTGGTAATGAGGCACAATTTGTACACCTGTGAGATGATGGATAAAACCATTTTGGATTGCACCAAACACAATAAAACCCAACAAGAAAACAGACAATTTATTCAAGGAGACCCCAAGGCCATTTTGATGTGCGAGGTCAAAGCTCATACTTTTGAAGAGGTTGAAAACCTTGCTGTAAGCCTACTACAAGATATTATAATTTCAGGATTAAGTTATGCCTATCCAACACTTACAGGAGAAGAAATTAACAAAGCCAATAATTTACGTAGTGCAGGATTAGGCTTGTTGGGAAATATTATTGGCGATAAAAAATCGGCTGCATGTATAGAAGACACTGCTGTAGCTTTATCAGATTTAGCCAATTATATTTCGGAGTTTTCAGCGTTGATGAAAACCTATAATCAAGAAGCTATTTATTACGCACATGCAGGAGCAGGTGAGTTGCATTTACGCCCAGTTTTGAATCTTAAGAAAAAAGAAGATGTTGCTTTATTTAGAAAAATAACCACTGATGTTGCTAAATTGGTTAAAAAATATAAAGGCTCTATGAGTGGTGAACATGGTGATGGTATCGTGCGATCTGAATTTATTACCATGATGATTGGTGACACTAATTATCAAATTTTAAAACGCATAAAATCTGCTTTTGATCCAGATAACATCTTTAACCCAGGAAAAATTATTGATGCGCTTTCCATGGATAAAAATTTGCGATATGTTGCAGATAGATTAGAGCCAGAAATTAAAACGATGCTTGATTTTTCGCATTCTCAAGGTATATTAAGAGAAGCTGAAAAGTGCAATGGTTCTGGTGATTGTAGAAAATTGCCAGAGTTTGGTGGTACCATGTGTCCAAGTTATCGAGCTACCAGAAACGAGAAAGATACGACAAGAGCTAGAGCCAATGCTTTGCGGGAGTTTTTAACAAACTCAGAGAAAGCCAATAAGTTCAATCATAAAGAATTAAAAGATGTTTTTGATTTGTGCTTAAGCTGTAAAGCTTGTGCTAGCGAATGCCCGAGTAGTGTGGATGTAGCAAGTTTAAAAGTAGAGTTTCAATACCAGTATCAAAAGGTAAATGGGGTTAGTTTGCGAACTAAATTGTTTGCTTATAATAATAAATTAAATGCATATGGAAGTAAGTTTCCAAAGTTCACAAATTTTATATTTTCTAATGGATTTATATCTTCAATTTTAAAAAAATCATTTGGAATAGCTAAAGAAAGAAGTTTGCCTTTAATTTCAAAAAAAAGTTTAAATAAAGAATCAAAATCAATTAAAAATCAATTTGTTATAAACAATCATATTAAAACAGTTTATTTGTTTAATGATGAATTTACAAATCATTTAGATACTAAAATAGGTGTAGATGCTATTAAACTTTTAGCAGCTTTAAATTATAAAGTTGAACTAATTAACAACATTGAATCTGGTCGTGCATTTTTGTCAAAAGGTCTGTTGGAGCAAGCCAAAAATTTAACCAATAAAAATGTTTCCATTTTTAAAGATAAAATTTCAGCAGATACGCCTTTAATTGGTATTGAACCTTCAGCTATTTATACTTTCAAAGACGAATATTTAAAATTAGCAGACGATAAGACTTCCGCGCAAGCGATTGCAAAACATACGTTTTTAATAGAAGAATTTATTCACCAAGAAATTAAATTAGGAAACATTAAACCAGAACAATTTACTCTAGAAAGTAAAACCATCAAGTTTCATGGGCATTGTCATCAAAAAGCTATGAGTAATCAACTCTCAAGTTTCACAGTTTTAAATCTTCCAAAAAACTATAAAGTTACCATAATACCAAGTGGTTGCTGTGGTATGGCTGGTAGTTTTGGTTACGAAAAGGAACATTACGAGGTAAGTATGCAAATAGGCGAGCAAAAATTGTTTCCAGCTATTAGAAAAGCTCCAGAGGAGGTTGTTATTTCAGCTAATGGAACTAGTTGCAGGCATCAAATTAAAGATGGCACTCAACGTGAAGCTAAACACCCTATTACAATTTTAAAAGAGGCATTAATTTAAATTTTTTTCTTTTTCTCGGTTTGCTCAACTATGGTAATTGCGGCAATTAAATTTTTTATATCCATATCCTCAAAATCTTCATCAACAACAAAAGGGGCTAATTTATCTTTATTGTAATTATAGATTTTCCAGCGTTTAAATTGATATTCTAAAGCAGTAAAATTTTCAACCCAATCACCAGAATTTAAATACATGGTTTTACCATGCTTGTTTTCAATATATTCCATTTTAGGTTGATGAATATGTCCACAAACTACATAGTCATAGCCATTTTCAATGGCGAGCTCAGAAATAACTTTTTCGTAGTCATTAATATATTTTACTGCAGTCTTAACACTGTTCTTTATTCTTTTTGAAAGTGAATAACGTTCTTTTCCACGTTTTTCAAGAAACCAATTTACCAATCTGTTTAAAAGGGTCAATAAATCATAGCCGTAACCACCCAGTTTAGCTAACCATTTTGCATTTTGTATAGATACATCAAAAACATCGCCATGAAAAAACCATGCTTTTTTGCCATTCAATTTTAAGACCAGTTTATCTACAATGGATATTTTTCCTAAGGCTGTACCGCTAAACTTGCGCAACATTTCATCATGGTTGCCGGTTATGTAAATAATTTCGGTGCCATCAGAAGCGAAATCCATGATTTTCTTAATAACCTTTAAATGCGATTTCGGGAAGTAGCGTTTACTAAACTGCCAAATATCTATTATATCACCATTTAGAATGAGTTTTTTTGGCTCAATACTGTTTAAATAGGTTAATAAATGTTTGGCATGGCATCCGTAAGTCCCTAGGTGAACATCAGATATTACGGCAATTTCTACTTTTCTTTTAATTTTCAATTCTGGCAGACTTGTATGAGCACAAATAACCCCTTTTAATATTATGTAATCATTACCTTATAATTATGTATTTATAAGCACTTTGTTAACTAATTGTTATGTGTTTATTAGATTTTAATCACCTTAATGCAATTTCATTTCCGTATTTCTAAGAATAGATTTACTTTAGCAAAAAAATTATATTATGGCTGGAAATTCCTTCGGAAAACTATTTAATCTAACTACATATGGTGAATCTCATGGACCTGCTTTAGGAGGTGTTATTGATGGTTGTCCAGCAGGAATTGAGTTGGATTTGGAAGCGATTCAAAACGAATTGAATAGACGAAAACCAGGGCAATCGGCTATAGTAACACAACGTAAAGAACCTGATACCGTAAAATTTCATTCCGGTATTTTTGAAGGAGTTACTACGGGAACTCCCATAGGTTTTGTTATTGAAAATACCAATCAAAAATCGCATGATTATTCGCATATAAAAGATAGTTACAGACCAAGTCATGCGGATTATACCTATGATAAAAAATATGGTATAAGGGATTATCGTGGCGGTGGCCGCAGTTCAGCACGTGAAACGGCTTGCCGTGTGGTTGCAGGTGCCATTGCTAAACAAGTGCTCAAAGGTATTGAGATAAAGGCTTATGTATCAGGTGTTGGTAACATGAAATTGGATAAGCCGTATACCGAATTAGACCTAACAAAAGCCGAATTGAATATAGTGCGTTGTCCCGACGAAGCTATGGCTTCAAAAATGGAAACCTATATCAAAGAAGTTCGCGGTAAAGGTGATACCGTTGGTGGTATTGTAAGTTGTGTCATAAAAAATGTACCTATTGGTTTAGGTGAACCGGTGTTCGATAAATTACATGCCGAGTTAGGTAAAGCCATGCTTTCTATAAACGCTGTAAAAGGGTTTGAATATGGTAGCGGTTTTCATGGAAGCACCATGTTTGGAAGTGATCATAACGATACGTTTAATACAGATGGTTCTACAAAAACCAATTATTCTGGAGGTATTCAAGGCGGTATCAGTAACGGTATGGATATCTATTTTAATGTCGCTTTTAAACCTGTAGCAACCCTCATTCAAGAATACGAAACTATCGATAAAGAAGGGAAAGTTGTGAAAATGCATGGCAAGGGACGTCATGATCCTTGTGTAGTGCCAAGAGCTGTACCCATTGTAGAAGCTATGGCAGCATTAGTGTTGGCCGATTTTCACTTAATCAACAAGGTTTATTAGTAGTTATTTCCCGCTTTCAGCAGTTGCTTTTTTGTTTGTTTTGAGATGGCCACCATTGCAAATAAAAAGAAGGCCGTTACTGCAGTTGAGTTTACAGACGACGGTAAGGCAAAGCCTATGTATGCTTTAAACATCAAGGATTTTTTGGCACGTTCCCTACAGTACATGTTCATTAGGTATATTGATAGA
>JBMTVT010000015.1:0-36164 GCA_049451635.1 Tamlana sp.
TGTCTTATATTTTATATAAAAATAAGAATAAAAAACAGTTATGAGTGATTACGGACAATCAGTAAAAATATAATTAAAATTAGTACACTTTTGATAAATATTAACCCGTTGGGTGTAATTATTTGAGAAAAAAAATAAGAATTATAGAGTGAAAAAAACGTCTTAGATATTGTTCAAGATACTGAAATTCAGTATCTTGATGTCTCCAAACAAAACAATATCTATGTCAAATATAGTGAAAAATTATTTAAGAGTTTTAGAAGTTATAAGTTCTTTGAATTGCGAGTTAATCTATAAGTCAGGAGTTGGAAGAAAACAAAAAATGTCTGATTTAGAGGTTGTTGCATTTAGTTTAACTGCTGAATGGGTATAGATAGTGAAAATTCATTATTTAAGCAGCTAAATCAATATGAAATTCCAAATTTAATTGAGCGAAGCCAGTTCAATAAAAGAAGAAGAAAATTGTTCTTATTTTCAGAAGAAATTAGAACAAATTAGCTAAAGAATTTTTGGAATTTGAAGATTATTTTATTGTTGATAGTATGCCCCTTGAAATATGTAAATTTTCTCGTCATAGTAGAATAAAAATCTGCAAAGAAGATTTTGAAAGTGCTCCATCAAAAGGATTTTGTGCTTCACAAAACAACTGGGTCTTTGGATATAAACTTCATGGGGTTTGTTCTGTTTCGGGAATTTTTCATTCTTTGGATATCACAAAAGCAGAAGTTCATGATGTGCATTTTTTGAAAAACATAAAGCAACAAATGTCTGATTGTGTGCTTCTTGGAGACAGAGGTTATTTGTCTGAAAGTATTCAGCTAGATTTATTTCAAACAGTTAAAGTTAAATTAGAAACACCAAAAAGAACAAATCAAAAAGATTATAAACCACGACCTTATATATTTAGAAAATCAAGAAAAAGAATTGAAACTTTATTTTCTCAATTGTGCGACCAATTCCTGATTAGAAGGAATTATGCCAAATCTTTTGAAGGTTTTAAAACTAGAATTCTAGCAAAAATAAACTCACTAACCTTAGTTCAATATATCAATAAATTTATCTTTGACAGACCAATAAATAATATCAAAATTCAAATCATTTAATTTCACCCAACGGGTTAAATATATATTTTACCAAGATAAAATTTTAATTTTTAAAAGTATCTTTATAATTATTAAACCAACTTTAATTGCAAGCTAATCGTTTATATTTTATTGACGCCGTAAGAGCATTTGCTATTTTAATGATGCTTCAAGGGCATTTTATAGATACCCTATTAAATCCTGTTTATAGAGATACTACCAATGTTATTTATAACATTTGGAGCTATTTTAGAGGCATCACCGCACCCGTTTTCTTTACTATTTCTGGTCTTGTTTTTGCCTATTTATTGTTGCGCGCCCATGCCAAAGGAGATGATAAACAACGAATTAAAAAGGGGCTTTTTAGAGGATTATTGCTACTTGTTATTGGCTATAGTTTACGCATCAATTTAAAAAGTTGGTTTGATGGTTATTTTAGCCCTTACATTTTAGTGGTTGATGTATTACAATGCATTGGATTGGCTCTTATTCTGTTAGTATTTTTACATATACTTTTTAAGAAACATAGCTATATTTTTTCAATAGTACTTTTTATTATTGGATGTATTTGTTTTGTAACCGAACCGCTTTATCGCAACTTAACTTTAGAAAACACACCTTTATTTTTTGCTAACTATATGACCAAAAGCAATGGCTCTGTATTTACTATTTTGCCTTGGTTTGGATATTCGGCATTTGGGGCGTTTTTGTCCACTGTTTTTTTTAGGCATGCACATAGGAGTCGATTTAAAACATTAACCATTACGACATTTTTTGTAGTTGGTGTTTTATTAATCTATCTATCGTCACCCCTTTTGTCAATGGTCAGTAATGTAACTCACATCGAATTATTTAAAATGAGTGCCAATTACAACTACCTTTTTTCAAGATTAGGAGATGTTCTTATTCTCTTTGGTGTTTTTTATACGTTTGAGCGTTTTTTAAAAAGGTCTTCAATTGTAAAAATTGGTGAAAAGACACTCTCAATTTATGTTATACATTTTATATTGCTTTACGGCAGTTACACCGGCTATAGTTTGAAACGCTATTTTAGTAAATCGTTAGAACCTTCTGAAGCTATTTTAGGTGCTGTTATATTCATGATTGTGGTGTGCTTCATCTCGTTTCATTATGCCAAAACCAATCATTTTTTATATAGCATAATTCGAAGAATAACCGAAAAAATTAAAAAGTAACTATGGCTTATGATGAATTTTTAGTGGATAGAATTCGGCAAACAATTAAAAGAGAAGCTCATAAGTTTTAAAGAACTTAAAATGATGGGCGGTTTGTGTTTTAAAGTGGATAATAAGATGCTTTGTGGTATTCATATCGATAAAGTTTATTGATGGCTCGCATTGGTGAAGACTCCTATTTAAAAAAACTGGAAAAACCCGAATGTTTGCCTATGGATTTTACGGGCAGACCTATGAAGGGCTATATTTTTGTAACACCTGATGGTTTTGATACCAATGATTATTTAGCTTATTGGATTGAATTATGTTTAGCATTTAACCCATTAACCAAAGCCAGTAAGCCCAAGAAGAAAAAGTAATAAGTTTTTAAAATACGTAGAAGTACTTATTTTATAGCGAGTAAGAAAATTCTATCTTAGTCCGATAATTCTCAAAACCTAACGGATGAAAAAACACATTATTCTTTTAATTGCATTAATCTAAATTATACCTCAAAATTTAAAAGCTCAAAATGATGGTGCTGCTGTTGCTGACGGTTTATTAGTTATTGGAGCAGGAATTGCAGCTATAGAACAAATGAAAGAGTAAGCTGAATTAACAGCAACAGAATGGTTTTTAACAAACCATCCTGAATACAAAAAGTTTTCTTTAAAAACCTTAGACTTTGATGGTAAGAAGTTAAAAGATATGTCATCTACTTCTGTAATTACTCTTAAAATAAGAGAATTTGAAATTAATGGAGATGAACCAGAATTAGGCGAGAAATTAGCCCTTTTTGGTTTAACAAGTTTTGGTTGGATTAATGAATATGGTATTGATTTTAATAAAATAAAGTGGTTTTTAGTTGACGACAAAGAATGGATGAATATGATAATTTCTTACGTAAAAGTTTCTTCAAGTGAAAGGGATAATGAAATTCTTAAGAAAACTCTATTAGATGGAAAGGTTGTTAATAATGGCGTAAAAGTTAAAAGTAAATTAGTTATACCATTTTACAAATTGACTGGAGATATATATGTCGTAACTGATTATTCTAATGATATGAAACTAATCTATAATGAAAGATCACTAGGGATATTTTTAAAAGAAACTAGTGATCTTGTTCAAATAGGAAGAGGCGATATAATTGAAATCCATGATTTCTTTTTTGAATAGTAAAAACTACCTACAACAACGTGTAAAAATATTTACTTGGGTTCTATCCTACTTCAAATACCCCAATACATTCGCTTCAATACGCTCTTGTATGTTACTCACATCTGCTTTTACAAAAGTATCTCCTGTAATGTTTTCGTAAAGTTCTATATAGCGTTCGCTAACCGTTTCAATATATTCGTCGCTCATAAACGGTACGGTTTGTCCTTCTAAGCCTTGAAAATTATTGGCAATAAGCCATTGGCGTACAAACTCTTTTGAGAGTTGTTTTTGAGGTTCGCCTTTTTGTTGGCGTTCCTCATAACCATCAGCATAAAAATAACGTGACGAATCGGGTGTGTGTATTTCGTCAATCAACACTATTTTTCCGTCTTTGGTTTTTCCAAACTCGTATTTGGTATCCACTAAAATAAGTCCGTGAGATGCTGCAATATCGCTTCCTCTTTTAAATAGTTTACAGGTGTAATCTTCCAAAACCAAATAATCTTCCTCTGAAACAATCCCTCGTTTTAAAATGTCTTCACGCGAAATATCTTCATCATGGTTACCCATTTCTGCCTTGGTAGCTGGTGTAATTATTGGCTCAGGAAAAGCATCGTTTTCTTTCATGCCTTCTGGCATGGGTACACCACAAAGCATACGTTTACCAGCTTTATACTCGCGTGCTGCATGCCCACTCATATACCCACGAATAACCATCTCCACTTTAAAAGGCTCGCATAAATGACCAACAGCTACATTAGGGTCTGGTGTAGCGGTTAACCAATTAGGAACTAAATCCTCAGTGGCTGCCATCATTTTGGTAGCAATCTGGTTTAGTATTTGCCCTTTGTAGGGAATGCCTTTTGGCATCACCACATCAAATGCCGACAATCTATCCGTGGCAATCATCACGAGTTGCTCATCGTTTATGTTATAAACTTCCCTTACTTTTCCTTTGTAAACACTTTTTTGTCCTGGAAAATTAAAATTGGTATCAATGATGGTGTTACTCATTACTCTCTATTTTCAATACTTTTATAAGCTTCAATAACCTTTTTAACCAAACTATGGCGAATTACATCTTTATCATCTAAAAATATCATCCCTACGCCTTCAACATTTTTTAAAATTAAGAGCGCTTCTTTGAGACCTGAAATGGTTCTGCGTGGTAAATCAATTTGCCCTGGATCACCTGTTAATAAAAACTTGGCATTTTTACCCATACGGGTTAAAAACATTTTCATTTGTGCGTGTGTGGTATTTTGTCCTTCATCCAGGATTACAAAAGCATTATCTAGGGTACGACCACGCATAAAAGCCAGTGGCGCAATTTGTATGGTGCCGTTTTCAATGTACATTGCTAATTTTTCAGGGGCAATCATATCGCGAAGGGCATCATACAAAGGTTGCATGTAAGGGTCCAACTTTTCTTTTAAATCGCCTGGTAAAAACCCTAAATTCTCACCCGCTTCAACTGCTGGCCTTGTTAATATAATACGCTTTACTTCCTTATTTTTTAATGCCTGAACAGCTAAAGCAACCCCAGTATAGGTTTTACCAGTTCCTGCTGGCCCAATGGCAAAAACCATATCGTTTTTACGCATACTTTCAACCAATTTGCGTTGGTTGGCTGTTTGCGCTTTTATAATTCTTCCCCCAACACCATGAACAATAACTTCACCGCTTTGTTGCGACGTGGTATAATCATCACTACTTTGGCTGGTTAGCACACGTTCAATAACATTTTCATCAATTTTATTGTATTTACCAAAGTGTTTAAAGAGCATGGTTATTTTGCGATCAAATTCTTCAAGAAGCTCTTCATCGCCAAAAGCTTTAATTTTGTTTCCGCGGGCAACAATTTTTAATTTGGTAAAATATTTTTTTAGGAGTTCAATGTTGGTATTTTGTGCTCCAAAAAATTCTTTTGGAGTAATTTCTTCAAGTTCGATAATGATTTCGTTCAAAAGGCGTAATTTTAGTTTAAAAGTTTCGTTAGATTAATTGAAACAGACCAAATGATTTATTAGATTTGTGTCAAGACCAAAAATACATAAATTTGGTTGACACATTACTAAAACATATCAACAATTTTGCCAATGGCGATAATAACATTAACCACCGATTTTGGTGAAAAAGATTACTTTACTGGCGCAACTAAAGGTGCTATTTATAGTGAGTTGCCTGATGTTAGAATTGTTGATATCTCACATTCTGTTTCGCCATTTAATATTCCTGAAGCCGCCTACATAATTCAAAATGCATATGGTAGTTTTCCAAAGGGCACCATTCATATAATTGGTATCGATTCGGAAATAAATGCCGAAAACAAACATATAGCCATTAAACTTGACGACCATTATTTTATTTGTGCCAATAATGGCATTATGAGCATGATTTGCTCTGAAATTGCTCCCGAAAAAATTGTTGAAATTAACATACACGATAAAATACAAACCAGTTTTCCGGTTTTGGATGTTTTTGTAAAAGTAGCATGCCATATTGCTAGGGGCGGTACTTTAGAGGTTATTGGCAAAAATATCAGCAAGATAAAACCTATAAAAAATATTACACCTTACGTAAATGACGACAAAAACCAAATCATTGGCAGTGTTATTTACATAGACAATTATGGCAATGTTGTAACCAATATTAAACGCAGCTTTTTTGAGGCCATACAAAAAGGGCGCGATTTTGAGATTTCTGCCAGAAACTATACGTTTAAAAAAATATATAAAAAATATAGCGATATTGTAAACTTTGATATTCCAGAAAACAAAAGACATGATGAAGGCAGAAGATTGGTGGTTTTCAATTCGGGGGATTTTTTGGAAATTGCGGTTTATAAAAGCAACAGCGATACTGTAGGCAGTGCTTCAACACTTTTGGGTTTAGGTTTAATGGATGCTGTAAGTATTCATTTTATAGCATCATCAGTAATTACTAAAGGGAAAGATTTGCCAACAAGTGTTTCTAGCACTAATGATTATTAATGAAAAAAGACGCGTAACTTATGCTAGTAAGAATAGTAAAAATGGGGTTTTACAAACAAAATATTGAAGCCTTTCTTTCAAATTTTGAAGACTCCAAACAACGAATTAGAAACTTTGATGGCTGCCAGTTTTTAGAACTTTATAGAGATATCAATGACCCTACGGTTTTTTTTACTTATAGCTTTTGGGAATCAGAAGACGCCTTAGAAAAATATAAGAAATCTGAATTGTTTAATACCGTTTGGTCTAAAACCAAGCCACTTTTTAGCAAACCCGCAAAAGCATGGAGTGTTAAAAAATTACAAACACTTGATTAATGAATAATGAAACGTCTTTACAAGACAAATTGATAAATTTGTTGTGGCAATTTATTAAATTTAAAAAAATGTCTTGTCGCTTTGCTTCTCATAATGACAAATAAAAACATATGCTATCAATATTAAAAAAAGAAATCAATTCATTTTTCTCTTCTCCAATTGGATACTTAGTCATAGCTATTTTTCTAGTTTTAAACGGCTTGTTTTTATGGCTATTTAAAGGCGAGTTTAATATTCTTGATTACGGTTTTGCTGATTTATCATCATTCTTTTTACTGGCGCCTTGGATTTTAATTTTCTTAATTCCAGCAGTTACCATGCGAAGTTTCTCAGACGAAAAAAAACAGGGTACTTTAGAGCTTTTGCTTACAAAACCCATTTCACATTTAAACATTGTTTTGGGAAAATATTTTGGATTTTTTCTATTAATACTCATAGCGCTTTTACCTACATTAATTTACGTTTATACCGTTTACCAATTAGGAAATCCTACAGGAAATTTAGACATGGGTAGTACTTTGGGTTCATATTTTGGACTTTTATTTTTAATCGCCGCTTACACAGCAATTGGTATTTTTGCATCTACATTATCCGATAATCAAATTGTGGCTTTTATTTCTGCGGTATTTATTTGCTTTGTGTTTTATATTGGTTTTGAAGGTGTTGCAGATTTTATTTCAAGTAATTTTATAGAACAATTGGGCATGAGCGCACATTTTAAGAGCATGAGTCGCGGTGTTTTAGACACACGAGATATCATCTATTTTTTAAGCATTACTATTTTCTTTTTAATACTAACCAAACTCAATATAAATAGAGAAAAGCAATGATTTATAAGCCCACTTTTATAGTAATTCTAGCTATTGTATTTATCCTAGTTTGGCTTTTTACAAACACCATTGATAAGCGCAAATGGTTAAGTTTTTTAATAAGTTTGGTTTTCACCCCCATTATTTATTTTTATGTGTTTTACCCCCTGCTAAACATTTTTAGCAGTTACCATCATGAAAAATATTTTGATGCAGAGGCTTGGAGTAATAAACCTGCTTTAAGATATGAAATGAGTGGACATATAATTGACGATTCGGTATTTATTGGAAAAACTAAAAAAAACGTAAAAAATGCTTTGGGAAAACCCGAATGGTTTGGATGGGACGATACCATTAAAGCAAATTCTCCTGATAAGTGGAACTACAATTTAGGTTTTAAACCTGGTGCTTTAAATAACATGCAAGAGTGCATGGAACTTGTTTTTAATGACAATAAAGTCGAATCAGTAAAACAATATCAATTAGAACAAAAATTTGAATAAACATATTAAACACTTATTAGTACTTGTTATTGCTTTAATAGCTTTAAATTTTATAAGTAGTAAAATTTATAAACGTTTTGATTTAACTGTTGATAAGCGCTATACATTAAGTAAATCTGCCATAAATATCATAAAAGATGTTGAATCGCCAATTGTAGTGGATATTTTTTTGGAGGGTGATAATTTCCCTTCGGAAATAAGACGCCTTCAAAAAGAAACTAAACAATTACTTGAAGAATTTTCGGCAAAAAACAACCGTATTGTTTTTAATTTTATCAATCCGTTGGAAGATGATAGCACTAGGGAGCAAAACATTCAGCTATTAACCCAACGTGGGCTAACCCCAATGCAATTAAGTGTTCAAGAAAACGGTAAAGCCTCACAGGCTATTATTTTCCCATGGGCACTGGCAAGTTATAACGAGCAAACCGTCATCATTCCTTTAGTAAAAAACAAAATTGGGGCATCCCAGCAAGATTTAGTTAGCAACTCGGTACAACATTTAGAATATGCTTTCGCGGATGGATTCAGCAAACTTACCAAACCCAAAAAACATAAGATTGCCATTTTAAAAGGCAATGAACAACTGGAAGATAAGTATATAGCAGATTTTGTTAAAAAAATAGGTGAATATTATTTTATTGCGCCATTTACGTTAGATAGTGTGTCTTCAAATCCTCAAAAAACACTATCCGATTTAGAAAATTTCGATTTAATTATTTCAGCAAAACCTATTGCACCTTTTTCTGAAGAAGAAAAATTTGTGCTAGATCAATATATCATGAATGGCGGCAAAAGTCTTTGGCTTATTGATGCTGTGGCCATAGAAAAAGATAGTCTCTACAATGATGCCGGCAAAAATTTTGCCATTATTAGAAATTTAAATCTAACCGATTTCTTTTTTAAATATGGTGTGCGTATAAACCCTGTTATAGTAAGTACCCTCTACTCTGCCCCAATTACATTGGCTATGGGAACCGGTAGCGAGTCTCAGTTTCAAAATTTACGCTGGCCTTATTCGCCATTGGCGTCATCAAGCAGCCACCATCCCATTGTAAACAACTCGAACTTGGTGAAATTTGATTTTGCAAATCAAATTGATACACTTAAAAACAATATTAAAAAAACCATTCTTTTAGAAACTGCTCCACTTACTAAACTTGAGGGAACACCTCGTGAAATAAGCCTTAGTTTAGTTACCCAAGAACAAGACGCCGCTTCATTTAATAAAGGAAACCAAACACTTGCTGTGTTATTGGAAGGTGAGTTTAGTTCGGTTTATAATAATCGGGTAAAACCTTTCAACCTTTCTAATCAAAAAAGCACAAGTCCACAAACTAAAATGGTCATTATTGCTGATGGCGATGTTATAAAGAATGATGTTGTTAGAAATACACCTCAAGAATTGGGCTTTGATAGATGGACAGGACAAATTTACGGGAACAAAGAATTTTTATTGAACACCGTTAATTACTTATTGGATGATGATGGACTTATAAACATTCGTTCCAAAGAAATAGCTATAGCATTTTTAAATCAAGAAAAAATAGCCTCAGAAAAAAACAAGTGGCAACTTATAAACATAGCTTTACCATTGGTGTTATTAAGCATCTTTGGTTTGTTATTTAATTACCTAAGAAAGAAAAAATACGCTTCTTAAATGTTAATAAGTTTGTTTCGAAATATAGACTGTATGGAATATATTTGTAGGTAAGATTTTCAAAAAAATTAAATCCGACTAATTAAATGAAATTTATAGTATCCAGTACTTATTTATTAAAGCAATTACAAGTTTTAGGAGGTGTTATTAACAACTCAAACACCTTACCTATTTTAGATAATTTTTTATTTGAATTAAATAACAATAAGCTTACCGTTTCAGCAAGTGATTTAGAAACAACCATGGCATCTACACTGGAGGTTGAAAGTGATAGTGAAGGAAGTGTAGCCATACCTGCACGCTTATTACTTGATACCTTAAAAACGTTTCCAGAACAACCGCTTACTTTTGTTGTAGAAGATAATAATACCGTAGAAATCAGTTCTAACCATGGTAAATATGCTTTAGCGTATGCCGATGGAAACGAGTTTCCAAAAGCCGTATCGCTTGAAGACCCAAGTAAAACTGTAGTTACCGGGGATGTTCTGGCAACCGCTATAAGTAAAACAATTTTTGCAGCTGGAAATGATGATTTACGCCCTGTAATGAGTGGTGTGTTTTTTCAGTTTTCATCACAAGGCTTAACTTTTGTTGCTACCGATGCACACAAGCTGGTCAAATACACACGTGAGGACATAAAAGCTAATCAAGTTGCTGAGTTTATTATGCCAAAAAAGCCTTTAAATCTTTTAAAAGGCATTTTGGCAGCAAGTGAAGACGACGTTATTATTGAATATAACGAATCTAATGCAAAATTCACATTTGAAAACTCAGAGTTAATTTGCCGATTAATAGATGGGAAATACCCTAATTATGAAGCGGTTATCCCTAAAGAAAACCCTAATAAATTAGTAATTGATAGAAATCAGTTTTTAAATTCTGTGCGTCGTGTTAGTATCTTTTCAAACAAAACTACACATCAAATACGCTTAAAAATAGCGGGTGCCGAGTTAAATATTTCGGCCGAAGATATTGATTACAGTAACAAAGCTGAAGAACGGCTAAAGTGTGATTACCAAGGTGACGACATGCAAATTGGTTTTAACTCGCGTTTTTTAACAGAAATGCTTAATAATTTAAGTTCTGACGAAGTTCAACTTGAAATGAGTATGCCCAATAGAGCTGGTATTTTAACCCCTATTGATGGCCTTGACGAGGGTGAACATATTACCATGTTGGTTATGCCAGTGATGTTGAATAATTAATTTTAAAAGCTAAGGCAAAAAATCTTTATACCACAATTCATAATTTACCATCTAAACTAAAAAAGGTTATTGCTAAGGCACTATAAAAAAAGCTCACCATTAGGTGAGCTTTTTGTTTATCTCATACTAACTAAACTAACTAATAAAATTAAGAGATAAAGGGTATGTTGGAACTTCTCCTCTGCTTGCTTTAATGGCATTTATAATAGGAAATATAATAGATATTATCCCTAAAGCTATAAAACCCAATAAACCTAAACCAAATAATAAAATTAATGGTACGCAAATAATGCAGTAAACAATTAAACTTAATTGAAAATTTACAATGTTTTTACCATGTGCATCCATTTGATATACCTTTTCTTTTTGGGTTAACCAAAATATCAAAGGTAATATTAAACTACCAAAACCAGTTACCAATGCAATTAATTGGCTTAAATGGGTTATTGCTAAAAGTTGATTGTCTTGTCTCATGATGGCTATTTATTTTTTTGATTGATACTTATTTGACGCATAAAATCAAAAAATGTTACATGAAATCAAAAAAAGTTTTAAAAAGAATACAGATAGTTTTCGCAAATACTCAATAACTAAAAAAATCATCAAAATATCATACTGCAAAACTATCTGCAACTTTAAAAACCAAAAACCAAAAAATCTAAAATTAATTACCCATAAAATATTTGGTAGCATGGAAGATGCTACCATATTTCATGTTCAATCATTAAATTATTAATTATGGCAAAGCTAAATGGTCTAAAACTCAAAAACAGTAACCTTTGTTACTTATACACAAAATACCTATAAATATTTAAGTGCATTTTTTAATAGTTTAGAAAATTTATTGTACTCTGTGCAAAACCAAAAAAGGAATATCAATTTTAATTGCAAAGGTTTCTACGGCAAGTCTTGCAAACAAGCGACATAAAAAAGAATTGCTTTTACCAACCATAGCAATCATTTTAATCTGGTTTTTTACTGCGTATTCATGAATATCACTATAAGAATCTCCACCTTTAGAGTATATTCTTTCGTAAATAACTTGTGGAAAGTTTGTGTTAAAAAAATCAATGTTTTCTGCTAATTTTTCTTCAAAATCATTTTCCTCAACAACATGTAATATTTGCACTTTAGATTTATAAAAAGACGCGATATCAATTAACACTTTGAAATCATCAACAAAATAGTCTGATGAAAAACTACTTGTAAACCCAATTTTATCAAGCTTTTTAAATTTACAACCATCAGGAATTGCCAAAACGGGTACTGAACATCGCTGCATAACATGAACGGTATTGGTACCAAAAATAACTTTTTCTAACCCACTAGCGCCATTTGTTCCCATAACAATTAAATCGATACCATATATTTTTGATGTTTGATTAATGGCATCAATAAAATTATCATAATCAACCAATGAATGAAATGTATGTTTTTTATTTTTTGAATGCTTTTCAATATCCGAAATAATATTAGCAATAGATTTTTTTGCTGCATCAACCAAAGTACTATAAATAGTGGCAGACGACGAAACTGTCATTAAATCATCAGAAATAAATGATGAGGCCTTTTGTACATTCAGTATGTAAAAATTACAAGAGATACCCTCAAACAATTTTACTGCATAATTTATTGCATTTATTGAACTTTTTGAAAAATCTGTTGGCAGTAAAATGGATTTCATTTTTGAAAGCAATAAAGTTTATGGTGTAAATTTAAAACCAGGATACGTTTAAAACTATGACAATTGTCAGTTAACAAATAAGTTGCATTATCATTTAAATAAAAATTAGCATAATATTTGTAAGCATTGTATTTTCGGCACAATAAATGTTTGTTTGTACGTTATAACCTAAAATAAATTTATGATCCGTATATCACTCATCATCTGCTTTCTATCAATTTCAATAAGTGCACAGAATAATGCCGTAACTTCTGGAGAAAAATTGGTTTATACTGCATCGTATAACATGTCTGGTATTTTAACAGATATAGCCCTGGTAACTATGGAAACGAGTTCGGTAAAAACATCAAAAGCGACTCTTTTGAGATTAAAATGTACAGCAACAACCTACAGTAAATGGGATAATTTTTTTAAAATTAGAGATTTATACGAAAGTTATGTAAATCCCAAAAACCTAACACCTTATCTATATAACCGTGATATTAATGAAGGTAGTTATTACAAAAACATGAAATACACTTACAATTACAAATCCAAGACTGTAAAAACGGTTCAGAAAAAAAAGAACAATCAAACAGAAAACAAAACGGTAACCATAAATTCAGGAACAAAAGATATTGTTTCAACATTGTATTATATAAGACTTTATGATTTTGCCAATATGCCAGTTGGAACGCGTAAAACCTTACCTATTATATTTGATAGTGCCGAGATTAAAGGTCAAATTACATATTTAGGAAAAGAAAATATATCAACAGCTATTGGAAAAAAAGAATGCTACAAATTAGCTATTGGCTCAAGCGAAGATGTACTTAAGGGGAGTAATAGTAACTTTTTGTGGCTTACAGCCGATGAAAACAAAATACCTGTTTATGGAAAATTTAAAATCCCTGTTGGTAACGGCGAGTTAAAAATTAAGTCTGCAACAGGATTAAAAAATTAAGATGTTATGATGAAAAAACTATTCACAATTTTAGCATTAATAGCAGCATTAATTGCTATTATTTTTTCTGTTTTACCAATTTCAAACTTAACTGTATTTCCTGCAGTATTGGCATTGGTTTTTGGTTTAATAGCATTTTATTTGTCAAAAAAAACAGGTGCTGTGAAAAAGATTATTCAGTTTACCTTTTTATTGACTATAATAGCTTTATTCATAACCATTTATAAAGCCATTTTCACCGAAACTAAAGTTACCAATACTGAAAACCTAGAGGCAACTGAAACAAAACTTGAGGAGGAGGCTATTGAAGAATTGAAAGAACTGGAAATTGATGGTACTGAATTAGAAAGCATAGATACTGATGATATAGAAATAAGTGATAAAGATTTATAGAATATCTTAATTAAACGGTAAGTAATTTCTTAGAATTATTTATATATTTGTTTTTTAAATTAATTGAGATAAATACTTAATAAATTTTCTTCTGCCCCAAAGAATATTTTGATTGTAAGTTACATGGGACTAAACCTACATAATAAAACATGAAGACCCCTTTTATTCTCTCACTTTTCATATTGGTTGGTACTTGCGCAAAACCTAAATATACCGCCAAAATCCAAAACTTAAAAGATAATATTGAGTTAGTTGACACTGCGCTTGTTGCAGCCTATGCTAAAACAATAACTCCAGATGAACTAAAAGTACATTTATACAGATTCAGTTCCGAAGAGTTCAATGGTAGAAAAGTTGGTGAACTGGGACAAAAATTAGCATCAAATTTTTTAAGGAATTATTACCAAAAAGAAAATATAAAATCCCCTTTTGGAAATGACACCTATTTTCAACCCATACCATCTAGCTTTTTTCGGGAAGGTATTAAAAGTTCAGAAAATGTTTTAGCATTTATAAGAGGTAGTGAAAAACCAGACGAAGTAGTTATAATTTCAGCTCACTTAGATCATTTGGGGGTTTCAGAAAAGGGGGAAATTTACAGAGGAGCTGATGATGACGGCTCTGGAACTGTTGCTCTTATGGAAATGGCCCAAGCTTTTAATTTAGCCAAACAACAAGGGCATGAACCTAAAAGAAGCGTTATGTTTCTGCACTTAACAGCTGAAGAAATTGGTAAACAAGGTTCAGAATATTACACGAAAAACCCTGTAATTCCTTTAAAAAATACCATTGCCAATTTAAATATTGATATGATTGGTAGAGTTGATGACCTGCATAAAAACAATAAAGATTATATATATTTAATTGGTTCCGATAGGTTAAGCAAAGAGCTTCATTTCATCTCTGAAAAAGTAAACAATGCCTTTTTCAATATTAATTTAGATTATAAATACAATTCTGAAAAAGACGGAAATCACTATTATTCCAGATCCGATCATTATAATTTTGCTTTAAAAAATATCCCTGTGATTTTTTACTTTAATGGTGAGCATGATGATTACCATGAAGTAACAGACACGCCTGATAAAATAGACTATCCTTTACTTGCTAAACGAACCAAACTCATATTTGCAACTGCATGGCAAATCGCAAACCAAGAACATCGTTTAGTAAATGATGACAATAATGAATTGTTAAAATAAAATAAAACTTTACGTTCTATCAATTCATTTTTGTAATATCGTATTTCAATAATAAAACTTTAAATCTTGAAAAAATTAGTCATATTTTATTGTGCTACACTATTTATAACATCTTGTAGTTCAACTCAAAACAAAAACAAATCAGAAAAAGAGGTTGACTCTCAAACTTATGCTAAAACCATAACAGCCACAGAGCTAAAAGACATGCTCTATACTTATGCATCTGATGAGTTTGAAGGCAGAAAAACTGGAGAACCAGGTCAAAAAAAGGCAGTCGAATATCTAAAAAACTTTTATGTAGCTGCCAATATTCCTTCCCCAATAGCAGAAGGTGACTATTTTCAAGAAATCCCCCAAGATTATTTTAAAGATGATACCAAAGCATCAGAAAATGTTTTGGCTTATATAAAGGGTAGTGAAAAACCAGATGAAATTATTGTTATTTCAGCTCATTTAGACCATATAGGTATTTCAAAAAATGGAGACATTAATAATGGTGCGGATGATGATGGATCTGGAACGGTAACTGTTTTAGAAATTGCCGAAGCCTTCAAAACTGCAGAAAAAGAGGGCAAAGGCCCAAAACGCTCTATACTTTTTTTACATGTAACTGGTGAAGAAATTGGACTTTATGGCTCTCGTTATTACGCTAATGTAGATCCTGTTTTTCCTTTGGAAAATACAGTTGCAGATTTAAACATAGACATGATTGGGCGTGTAGACCCAAAACATGAGGGAAAAGACAATTATTTATATTTAATTGGCTCTGATAAATTAAGCAAGGAATTACATGATATTTCTGAAGAAATCAATAAAAAATATTACAATTTAGAATTTGACTATACCTATAATGATGATAAAGACCCTAACCGTTTTTATTATCGTTCAGACCACTACAATTTTGCAAAAAACAACATTCCTGTAATTTTTTATTTTAACGGTACGCATGCAGATTATCACAGACCGAGTGATACACCAGACAAAATCAACTACGAGTTTTTAGAAACGCGTGCGCGTTTAATTTTTTCAACCGCTTGGGAATTGGCAAATAGAGAAGAGCGTATTAAATTGGACTGATAAAATTATTAACTCATCAATAGCTTTTTAGGGTAAAACCGAAAGTTAAAATTTTATCTTCTTGTTTTTGGTTTTCTATGACTATGCTTTCAAAAGTATGGAGATAATTAATTTTAAAGTTTAAAAACTTCCAGAGCTGCAGTTCTAAACCAATATCTGCTTGCCAACGATAATTTTCACTTTGCTCTAGAAAAGGTTGAAAATAACTTTCGTGGTTTATAATGAACTTCTTGTCAAATAATTGATATTTACCGTTTACCCAAATTGTGCCACGAAATGTGTTTATTTATTCATTACCGTCAAATTCCAAACGATTAAAATTTGATTTGGCAAAATTTGTATGTTCATACTCACTAGAAACAGCAAGATTTAACCAATTATTACTTTTATTTACAATTTGAAATGTTACCCCAGCACCTACTATGCTCCTTAAATCAATCTCTCGTCTAAAATTTGTACTTACAAACCCTAATAGCAATGGATATATTTTTCTCTCAGGATTTAGATATAAAAAATTGAGGCTTAAAATATCTTCATCTGCTTTTTTTTGCCAAATTCTTAATAAACATAAGAGTTTTGCGTTTTAAAAAACTATTTCTTCCAGGGTTTAAAACTCAAATCAGATTTTGCTCTAAAAATTAAAGTCTCTACATTTCCACTTTGCCAAAATCCGGTTAAAGCGAGTTTTGCCTTAAGATTAAGTGTATCACTTTCGTTAATTTGGGCAGAAAGTAAAATAGGAAAAAACAATAGGCAACATAGGAGCTTTTTCATAAAAACAAATTTGATTTTCAATGTGCAAAATCATGAATTGTATCTAACTTTTTAAAACAAAAGAAGCCCCTCGAAACCGAGAGGCTTTTGTTTTGGGTGGAAGATCGGTCTCGAACCGACGACCTCCTGAACCACAATCAGGCGCTCTAACCAACTGAGCTACAACCACCATGTTATATGCATATTAAATGCGAGTGCAAATGTAAATGATTTGCTTCTTATCTACAAAGACTTTTTTAATATTTTAATGTTAGTTTTTTAATCTATTTTAAATCAAATAAACTATTAACTACAACATAACGTTCAACACTAAACCCTTCAGCATACTCAACCCCTACTAATCTTCCTAAATCCCTAGCTCTATATTTTACGCTATCGGTAAAGTTTTTACTTGATATTGGTGTTTCAGGTTCTTTACTATTTTCATTATAAAACTGAGTTTTATAGGCTAAAACGGAATCCATTTTTTTATCCATAAATCCTGTAATATCAACTACAAAATCTGGCTCAAGGTTTTTCCATTGTATGTAATGATATACCTGCTTTGGTCGCCATGGTTTTTGCATTTTATCATCATCATCATTTGTTTCGATTTTCATCAAGCCGCTCAAAAAACAAGCATCACTAACCAACTTGCTACCTTTTCTGTGGTCTATATGTCTATCTTCAATGGCATTGCAAATCACAATTTCTGGTTGATATTTCCTTATTTTTTTAATAATCTCAAGTTGATGTATTTTATCATTAACAAAAAATCCATCTGCAAACTGCATGTTTTCCCTAATTGAAGCTCCTAAAATTTTAGCAGCCTTGTTAGCTTCATCAAATCTTGTTTCAATGGTGCCCCTAGTTCCTAATTCTCCCTGGGTTAAATCTATAATGCCTACTTTTTTACCATTGGCTATTTCTTTCGCTAATGTTCCTGCACATCCTAATTCAACATCATCTGGGTGTGCCCCAAAAGCAAGAATTTCTAATTTCATAACAGTTTTTTATAATTTTAAATCAAATCTATTATCTACACAAGTCATTATTTTCAACAAAAATTTACAATCCATCAAAACCTAATATCACGCAAACGTATTCGTAAATGATATTGTCATTTTTAATATAGCAAAATTAATAATAATTTAAAAATACACTACACAAGCAAAGTATGACAATAGTCATAATTATTAGCTTTAATGCAATGTAATTTTACTTTGTAATTAATAAGCAACTTTTATAAGAAATTTAATAACTTATATAACTGTAAAGCTAATAAACAATTACAAGATATGATCTATTTAATGCTCCTCATTTTAGTTGTAACCATTATCCTTTTTATCTGGGGAAAGTTTCCGCCCGATGTTATTGCTCTTATATCTATGATTAGCTTGTTTTTAACGGGCATTCTAGATATGACGGAAACCCTTAGCGGATTCAGTAATCCTACCGTTATCATGATTGCTGCGCTTTTTATTATTGGTGAAGGAATTGCCCAAACCGGATGGACTGCCATGGCTGGTAAAAAGTTTATTGAATGGGCAGGAAAAAGTATTCCAAAATTATTAGTTATTGTTACCTTAGGAGCTGGCGTATTATCTGGCTTTGTTAGTAATACTGGGACAGTTGCAACCTTAATGCCACTTACCATATCATCTGCTTGGGGCATTGGCACCTTACCATCTAAAATGTTAATGCCCGTAGCATTTGGCTCAAATACAGGTGGTTTATTAACTTTAACAGGTACTCCACCAAATATTATTGTCAGTAATGCATTATTAGATGGTGGTTATGAAGGATTTTCATTTTTTGAATTTGGATTAATAGGTGTTCCTCTATTGATTGTGGCCCTTTTATATTTTAGATATGTAGGCCACAAATTATTGCCTAAAAACAAAACCAATAATAAACCAGTAAATATAGAGTCTACGTTACATAATTGGATAGAAGCCTATAAAGTTGACAGTGGTTATTACCGATTACGTGTTCGTTCCATCTCACCTTTACTTAACACTAAAATACAGGATTGGGAATTTGAAAAAAATTACAACGTATCTATTATTAGAATAAAAAGAAGACACCCAAATGTTTTAAAGGGAATCCCAGGATTTGAGGAGTTTCCAAGTCCAAATACCATGTTTCTTTACCATGATATAATCACAGTAAAAGGAGAAACTGAAGCCATAAATAAGATTATGATTACTTTTAGATTAGGTTTATTACCTCTAGAACCAATTACTGATGAATTAAAACACAATTTAATAAACCAAGAGGTGGGCATGACCGAGGTGATAGTAAACCCGAATTCTATTCTAGTTGGAAAAAAATATAAATTAGGAGATTACTTTAAACGATTTGGCATTCAACTTTTAGCCGCTTCCAGAAATAACAAACCATTAGAAACAAAAGAAATTACGGTTAAGGTTGGAGACGCTTTTTTAATTCGTGGTACTTGGGAACATATAGACGATTTGAAAAAACAACATGAAAACTTAGTAATTATAGGTAGTCCTGAAGGTATGGCTAAAAATGTAGAAAGCTTAAATTTAAAGTCATACATAGCATTGGGTGCATTATTACTCATGATTGTATTCATGGTTTTTGATATTGTGCCAGGGTCTATAGCAGCTTTAATTTCAGCAGGAATAGTTTTGCTTACTGGTTGTGTTCCTATTTCAAAAGCATATAAAGGCATCAGTTGGACAAGCGTAGTCATGATAGCTGCCATGATACCCATGGGAATCGCATTGCAAAAAACAGGAACTGCACAAATAATAGCTAATGGATTGGTAAATTATTTAGGAGCCATTCATCCTGTTGTATTATTGGGTGGCGTATTTTTATTAACCACAACTTTTAGTCAAGTAATCAATAACTCTGCAACAGCCGTTTTAATGGCACCTATAGCCATTTTAGCAGCAAGTTCTTTGAGCTTATCTCCAGAACCATTTATGATAGTAGTTGCCATAAGTGCTTCAACAGCTTTTTTAACCCCAATTGGCACAACAACCAATGCTATGGTTATGACTGCTGGTGGCTATAAATTTATAGATTACTTAAAGGTAGGCGCTCCACTCCTACTACTTTTTTTAATTATTACATTAACATTAGTGCCAATAATATGGCCGTTTTAGATAAAAATTAATAAGAACCTTAAAATTAAATAAAATGAAAGAGTCAGCAACAATTCAAAATCAAATAGATTTAGAAACATATGGATTAAAAAACGTGAATGCCCATTGGAACTTATCTCCTGAAACACTTCAAAAAATTACAGTAGAAAAAGGCATGGGTAGAGAAACCGCAAATGGGACTTTGGCAATAAATACCGGAAAATTTACAGGACGTTCTCCACAAGACCGTTTTATTGTTAAAGATAATTATACAGAAGAAAAAGTTTGGTGGGGTAAAACCAATAAAGCTATCTCTCCAGAAAATTTTGATAAACTTGAAAAAGAGGTTACAAAATACTTATCTGGGAAAGAAATTTATGTAAGAGATGGCTATGTTTGCGCCGATCCAGAGTACAGGACAAATATTAGAACCATAACAGAGTACCCATGGTCTAACCTATTTGTTTACAACATGTTTTTAAGACCCGGTGAAAGCGAACTTGAAAACTTTGAAGAAGATTGGTTGATTCTAGATGCTCCAGGTTATGAATGTCCAGATCCTAAAGCTTATGGAATTCGTCAAGGCAACTTTTCAATTATTAATTTTACTAAAAAAATAGCCTTAATTGGCGGTTCAGCTTACACTGGAGAAATGAAAAAAGGTATTTTTTCTGCTTTAAATATGATTTTACCAACCGATAAAAATGTTCTCCCTATGCATTGTTCTGCCAATGTTGGCAAAAAAGGAGATACAGCCATTTTCTTTGGATTATCAGGAACAGGAAAAACAACGCTTTCAGCAGACCCTGAAAGAAAGCTAATTGGTGATGATGAGCATGGTTGGACTTCTGATAACGTTATTTTTAACTTTGAAGGAGGCTGCTATGCAAAAGTGATTGATTTAACTGAAGAAAAGGAACCAGATATTTTTAGAGCCGTGAAACCTGGCGCATTACTTGAAAACATTGTTATTAAAGATAACGGTGAACCTGATTATGAAGATAGTAGCATCACACAAAATACTCGAGTAAGTTACCCTATTTACCATATTGATACTATTCAAGAAACACTTTATGCCGATAATCCTAAAAACATTTTCTTTTTAACATGCGATGCTTTTGGAGTTCTACCTCCAGTTTCTAAATTAACACCTGGACAAGCAGCTTATCACTTTATTTCTGGTTACACAGCCAAAGTAGCGGGAACAGAAGCTGGAATTACTGAACCTGTACCATCATTCTCTGCTTGTTTTGGCGAGCCATTTATGCCATTGCACCCAACAGTTTATGGCGAAATGTTAAGCAAAAAAATGACCGAAGCTGGCGTAAATGTTTGGTTAATTAATACAGGCTGGAGCGGTGGCGCTTATGGTGTGGGTTCTCGTATAAAGTTAAAATATACCAGAGCTATGATAACAGCTATTTTAAATGGAGAATTAGATGATGTTGATTATGAACAAAATTTCATATTTGGCTTATTCATGCCGAAATACTGTCCTGGTGTTCCTTCAGAAATTTTAGATCCGATGAACACTTGGTTACAAAAAGGTGCCTATGTTGGTAAAGCTATTCAGTTAGCACACTCTTTCCACTTAAATTTTGAGAAATTTACCCACCAAGCATCTGAACAAATTATTGAAGGAGGCCCGTTAATTGATGAACACCATCATTTAAACGAGCACTTTTAATAGGGGTCTTTATTCAATGTGAAAGGAGCTCGTAATTGGGCTCCTTTTATTTAATTATTTTATTAAATCTAGCATTGCTTATCGCGATATCAAGGCTATTATTGTTTTAAAATGAAGTACTTTTTAGCAGTTATATTATTATTCAACATAACTTTAAGCCACTCACAGACATCACCAGAATATAAATTGGGTTCTTGGTATATGCTAGATGCCAACCATAGAATCTCTGATGATTTTAGTATTAAAACAGGCTTCCAACTACGAACATTTGAAGTTTTTAACAACTTAAATGTTTTGTTTTATTATACCGGGGTTAATTATCACTTAAATAAAAAAACAACTATAACACTAGCGTATTGCTATTTGGATATTGATAGAACTTTTGCCATTTCGGGTGAGACCCATTTATATGAAAACAGACCTTATGAGCAAATAATCTATAAACATAAACTTTCAAATTTACAAATTTATCACAGATTGAGATTGGAACATCGGTTTCTTAATTTTAACCACAAGCATACAACATTACATAGATTTCGTTATTGCTTAGGAACTAAATTAAACTTAAACAAAACCTTGTTTATTGCTATAAATGACGAGATTTTTGTCAATCTTCAAGGAGAAGTTCTTACTGAAAACAGATTTTATACGGCATTGGGTATTAATCTTTCAAAAGGAAATAATATTCAACTTGGATATTTAAACCATGAAATCAATAATCAGAATTTACATCGTCTGCAAGTAGGGTTATTTATAAAAACCGATTTAAGGAAGTCTAAATAGCTATTTGTTATTCTCTTGCTTTAATACTTTTTCAATTCGAGAATCAGGAATCAACCACATAATAGCTACCAAGATAAAAATAACCCCAGAAATCCAAACATAGTAAAATGCACTTATAATTCCTAGAGTATAAATAATAGGTGATGCCTTTCCTTTTAAATCTTTACCCAATGCTAGCGCCAAAATAGAATCTTTACCGTGGCTTTTTGTAATGAGTATTTGGAGTAAAAAATAAGCAAAGGCAGCAAATAAAAGTACTATTCCATAAAGGAAAACAGATGCAGTTGTAAAATGATTCTCACCCATCCAGCCCGTCACAAATGGAATTAGTGACAGCCAAAAAAGCAAATGCATGTTCGCCCATAAAATACTACCAGTTACATACTTAACCGTTTGCATCATATGGTGGTTATTCCAATAAATAGCCAAATAAATAAAACTTAGTATATAACTCCCAAAAACTGGCAATAACGGTTTTAAATCTTCAAATTCACCACCATGGGGTACTTTTAACTCCAATACCATAATGGTCATAATGATGACCAAAACACCAAGAAAAATAACTTGTACTGCTGCATTTGATGCCCCTTTTAAATCTTTTTCGCCAACGCGTCTTGCAACTACTGTGGTTGCCGCCATACTTAAACCAATAGTAACAGCATAAACTAAAGTTATTACAGATTCTGTTAAACCTATTGTGGCAACCGCATTTACGCTCACTTTTGATACATATAAAATATCAACTAAAGCAAAAATAGATTCCATGAGCATTTCTAAAATCATGGGGATAGAAAGCATAAAAACCGTTCTACGAATACTACCTGAAGTGAACTCTTGCTCCTTGCCCGTAACTGCTATTTTAAAGTATTGAATAAATTGTTTAAAGGAAATTTTATTTGATTACATTTTTAAATGATTATATGTAAGACATTGTCAAACGTTAAAACATTTAGCTCATAATTAGCCCGATGGGGTTATCGGTGCTGGGTGGAAGTCAAATTAAACAATCATAAGTAACAAATATTGAAAAAATATTTAAATCTGCAAAACAGTTTTTTAGGGAGTTCTTTTCAATTCTTATATATTCGCAAAAAAATGAATTATGCTAAAAGCGGTTATTTTTGATATGGATGGGGTTATTATTGATAGCGAACCTATGCACAATGCAGCCTATAACGATATGTTTGATGAAGTTGGCATTAAAGTTTCCAATGAGTTATATGAATCCTTCACTGGGCAATCTACCATTAATATTTGCAAACGTTTGTGCGACCATTTCAACTTAAAACAATCTCCTGAAACTTTAGTTTCTATAAAACGCAAACACTACAAACAATTTTTTGAAAGCAATTCTGAACTTACACTTATAAACGGGGTTTTTGATTTAATACAAGATTATCACAGCAATGGATTGAAATTGGTTTTAGCATCTTCGGCAGCTATGATAAGTATTGATCAAATTTTTGACCGTTTTGATTTACACCCTTATTTTATTGCCAAATTTAGTGGTGGCGATTTAAAACAAAGCAAACCACATCCAGAAATCTTCTTAAAAGCTGTTGAAGCTACAGGGTTTAAAAATGAAGAATGTATGGTTATTGAAGACTCCACAAACGGCATTGAAGCTGCCAAAGCCGCCAACGTTTTTTGTGTTGGCTATGATAGTTTTCACTCAAAAAATCAAGATTACAGCAAAGCAGATTGGGTTATTAAAGATTTTAAAGAGATTGCTTTTGAGCATATTGATAAAGTTTTTAAATAAAAAAAGAGGGCTCACACCCTCTTATATTAATCGTCTAAAATGTCTAAGCTTCCTTGCTTCCACCACCAAAAATCTTTTTATAGAACCCGCTAATCAAAGCTAATGCTCCAATAGCAATAAACTTCCAGAATTTTAATATCAAGGCAAAAAAAAACAGCCTTTGGCAATATTTTGCCTGCTATTAAACCACCTATACCATATGTAGCCACTTTATCAATGTTTGGGTTAAAACCTGAATATCTATTCCCTGTAGTGAATTCAACGCTTTTAAAATATTATCCCTATCGCTTTTAAATGATAATATTAGGAGAAATACTTTTGATACTTTAGGTTTAATTATTATCTATTAAAATTATATTTTAAATTATTATCTATATAAGTTATATTTTTAATTATTATCTATTTAAATTATATTTTTGTTTTTATGATTAATAATTCTTAAATTTGAAAGTAAATTTTCCAATATTATGACAAGCGTAATAACAGGTGATATTATAAACTCACAAAAAAGCTCTCCACAAAAATGGCTAGAAGCTCTTAAATCTATTTTGAACAAATATGGCAAAACACCTTTAGAATGGGAAATATACAGAGGTGATAGTTTTCAGTTGGAAATTAATCCTAAAGATGCTTTAAAAGCCTGCTTATTAATTAAAGCTACCATTAAGCAATTTGAGAGCATTGATGTTAGGCTTGCTATTGGCATAGGTGAAAAAACATATATATCAGAAAAAATAACAGAATCTAACGGAACTGCCTTTGTAAATTCTGGAGCATGCTTTGAAAGTCTAAAAAAAACAACACTTGCAATAAAATCGCCTTTTGAAGCCTTTGATAATGCAATGAATATTATGTTGGAGCTGGCACAATTAACCATAAATAATTGGTCAAGTACTTCGGCAAATCTTGTTAAAACAGCTATAGAACATCCAGATTTAAACCAAATACGACTTGCTGAGCTTTTTGGAACCACCCAAAGCAATATTAGCCAAGGACTTAAACGTGCTGGTTTTGATGAAATCTCTAAGTTAATGCAGTATTACGAAACCCAAATTAAAACATTATGATTGCTTTAGCCATTAAATTAATATTAGCTCATTTTATTGGTGATTTTTTATTTCAACCGCAAAAATGGGTTACCCATAAAGAAGTCCATAAACACAAATCTAAGTTTCTATACTGGCATATTTTAGTTCACTTTGGGGCACTAACATTAGTGCTACAAGCTAACTTTAAATATTGGCTAGGTGTATTGATTATTATAATTTCCCATTACATTATAGATATCATAAAACTGCACTTAAAGCCTAAATTAAACAATAGACTTCTTTTTGGTTTAGATCAATTGGCACATTTATTAGTTATAATTTTTGTTGTAAAAATATATGAACCCTACAAATTTAATGTAGATGCTTATTTTGATGCTAAAAATTTATTGTTTGTTACAGGCTTGTTGTGTGTTACTAAAGTATCTTCAATTATAATGAAAACCCTAATTTCTAAATGGGATTTAAAAGAATATACTGAAGAAGCTTCATTAAAAGATGCTGGTGCGTATATTGGTATATTGGAGCGTTTATTTGTATTTATGTTTATAATAACCAATCATTGGGAAGGGATTGGCTTTTTAATAGCAGCAAAATCGGTGTTTCGTTTTGGCGATTTATCTCAAGCTAAAGACAGAAAACTAACCGAATATATTTTAATTGGAACCTTGTTGAGTTTTGGGTTAGCAATCGTATTTGGAATTGGCTATGAATATGTATTGGCATTGATTAAAAATGCTAATTAATATGTATTTACACCCAAAATAACAATTATTTTTTATAGTACTTAGCATATCCGCGATAAGCAAAAAACCCCAAAATAGCTATAAATACTACAAAGATGGCTATGTAACGGTAACTAATATCTTGACCTGATTGGTACGAATGTAATCCAGACAGGTAAAAATTAACGCCAAAATAGGTAAAGATAATACTACTAATGGCTATGACTGCCCACAAGTTAAATGTCCAACGCCCTCTCAACCCTGGTACCAATCGCATATGGATAACAAAAGCATACACCATAATACTAATTAGCGCCCAGGTTTCTTTTGGGTCCCAACCCCAATAACGTCCCCAACTTTCGTTTGCCCATTGGCCCCCTAAAAAGTTACCAATAGTAAGCATTACTAATCCAACGGTAAGAGACATTTCAGTAATTGTAGTTAATTCCTTGATACTTAAATCCAATTTAATCTTGTTGTTTTTATTAGTGAATGCCATTAAAAATAAACTTACCAAGCCCAAAATAAAACCTAGTGTAAAGGGTCCGTAACTAGCTACAATTACTGCCACATGAATCTTTAACCAATAACTATTCAGTACAGGTTGTAGATTAGCAATGGCAGGATCCATCCAACTTAAATGTGCTACCATCAATAAAATAGAAACCACAAAGGAAGTAGCTGCAATAGTTAATTTACTTTTTCTACCAAAGGCTAGACCAAAAAACATCGTTGCCCAAGCAACATAAATCATAGACTCATAACCATTGCTCCATGGCGCATGACCCGATATGTACCATCTTGCTATTAAACCTAAAGTATGAATAGCAAACAATACCATAATGGCGACCTTAAAACCTGTTATTGTCAAGTTTAACCATTTACTATCGGTTGTAAATATTTGCCATATCAATAAGGCCAACAAAACAATACCTGCCATTAAATAATAAACAAACAGTTTTTTAAACACATCGTATTTGTTGTAAAGTATTTCAGCCTTAATTTTGTTTTCACTTGGCATAACTTCAGAACCAACTCTAGATTGCGAGACTTTAAATGCTTTTAAAAGCTTTTCAGATTGCGCAAAATCACCGCTTTTTTTAGCTTCATTTAAAGTATGTAGATACCAATCGAAACCAGAAGCTATAAAACTTCCGTATGTTGAATCTTGAATTTTTATATTATAACCTTCATTTTTGTATTCAAAAGATGAAATCCAAGTATTATTATCATCATTAGGAACAGGAAAAATCTTTAAAGCTCTTCCCTCAATAACATTGCTCAGCAAATTAACTCGGTTATTAACCTCAATAAATTCTTTTTGAATAGCTGTTTTAACTTGCGTTTCATAAGCTTCCTCTAGGCTACTATCTAATTTATAAGTGAAATCATCATTAAAAAAATCCAGCAGCTTAGCATACTTTTGATTTTTTTCAATACCAATAATACTTCTTATAGAATCTCCTTTACGAGGTTTTATATAAATAATAGGTACGTTATACCAAAGCATCGGGCTTTCTTGAATACTTAAGAAAATCTGATTAGCTGTCATACCTTCATATGTCTCATATTTACTTACTTTCCTTAAAAATTCTGAAGCGTAAGTATCAATGGGCATCATACGTCCATCTAAATCTTGAACTACTAAGTTACCAAATTTATCAGCATGCGCTTTTGGTGCTACATTCGCTTTTAAAATAGAATCTATTTGCACTTTTGTTGGAGCAATGCGTTCTTGCACTTGATGATTATGGCCATCATCTTCAGTATGCTGTTCTGTTTGAGCCAATCCACTTAACGAAACACATAAAAACAGAACCGTTAATAATTCAGATTTTTTAGCTTTTACTTTTTCTAAAAGACGTTTTAAATCTCCAAATCGAGAATTTTTATCAAACAAAATAGCCATTAAGCCTATGTATAATAAGAAATAACCAATATATGTTACCCAAGTTCCCCAAAAATCATGGTTTACCGATAATTTTGTTCCTTTTTCATCGGGATCAAAACCTGCTTGAAAAAAACGATACCCTTTATGGTCCAATACATGGTTCATGTAAATATGATAGTCAAAATCACCGGTTTCTTCATCCAATATGGTCACTTTACTTTCAAAAGTAGCATAACTCTTCTGTGTTCCGGGATATTTTTCAGCAATAAAATCGTTTAATTTTACGCTAAATGGAAGTATGTGAACTTTAGCGCCATATTTTAAGTTAATATCCAAATTACCTAACTTGATTGATTTAAAAGGATTGTTTGTACCTTGGCCTCCAAGTAAGCCAATACGTTCTGTTTTTCCATTTGCGGTAACATCCAACACCACAGCATCTTCACTAAACTTTAACATCTCAGATTTTTTGGCAACCCCTATTTTTCCTTTTGTTACAGGATTTGGAACCACAAATTGCATATTCCCAATAATATAACGAGAACGCAACATAAAAGGTTGAACACTGTCTTTTACCAACTCACCTTGAGTCATGGTAGCCATTTGCAAAAATTCGCCATCAAAAGGAGAATTAATGGTAATTCCCGTTTCTGTGTAGGTTAAGTTAATAGCGCCTTCAGTTGGGTTATTTAATGCAAAAAGCAAATTGTGAATGCTCTGCACTTCACCTTCCTTTAAAAAATGATTATGGGGTTGTCCTTGACCTGCTTCAACAATTTTAAGATAGTCTTCCCCATTGTCATCTGGAATTACAGCTTCCTCAGCACCTTTTATAAATTCAACTAGCTCTATATTAACAGGTTGCTTGTTGTAAGCTGTATTTAATCTAAAGCTATTTTTCATTCTACCCGAAAAATCAACAGCTTCTTCAATTGGTAAACGTTGCGGTATACCATCAATTTCATAATCACCATCTATATATGCTGTGATATATGTTTTCTGTGATAAAAAGGCATTTGAGGTTTCACCTTCACGAATGGGCATCATACCTTCAAAACTAAAATATCGTGTAATACCTGCGCCAACTATAATTAAAACAAACGCTAAATGAAGCAGTAAGGTTGCCCATTTCTCTTTTCTAAATAACCTATATCTTGAAATATTACCAATAAAATTGATCACAAAAAACACCATAATAGCTTCAAACCACCAGGCATTGTAAATAAGATTTCTAGTATAGGGTGTGGGCGAAGTGTCTTGTCCTGCATCTAAAAATGTACCTGTTGCCATAGCGGCAGCAAAAACAATAAATAAAATGGCAGTAAGTCTGGTAGAGAAAAGAATTTTGACGAGTTTTTCTTGCATAATCATAGCCCTTTTAAGGTCTTGCAAATTTAATGATTAAAGTTTATTTTGGAGTGTTAAAAGTGTGACAAAAGTTTGAAGTAGATGGCTTCAAGTTGACAAAGAGCAAATAAAAATTAAATAGTAAGTATATAAGTCAATGATAGATAGCCAAAAAATCATGATTCATAATTCGTAATTCGTAATTCGTTAGTATTTTAGCAACATGATTTCAGTAATAATTATTGGTGCTGGCAATGTTGCAACGCATTTATTCAAGGCTTTTAATAAAGCTGAACAAATAACTGTTGCACAATGGTATAACAGGCGTATTGAACCTATAAATCAATATAAACATCTGGTTGAAATAACTGACGATTTAAATGCTCTTAAAAAAGCAGATGTTTATATTCTGGCGGTTAGTGATGATGTTATTTCTAAACTATCTGCTAAACTTCCTTTTGAAGACAGACTTGTAGTGCATACTTCTGGCAGTGTTAATATTCATGATTTAGATAAAAAGCACAAACGTGGGGTTATGTACCCGTTGCAAACCTTTAGCAAAAAAGCCCATATGGATTTTAAAAATGTCCCTATTTGCATTGAAACCCTGGATAAAAAAAGCTACCCCCTTTTAAAAGAATTGGCAACCAGTATTAGTAATACTAGCAAAAAAGTAAACAGCGACCAAAGGCGCATTTTACATATAGCGGCAGTTTTTGTTAATAATTTCACCAATCAGCTATATAGAATAGGGCATGAAATTACTGAAAGTGAGGGTACGGAATTCGATTTGCTAAAACCATTAATTATGGAAACCGCAAAAAAAATTCAAGATATATCCCCATATATGGCCCAAACTGGTCCTGCTCTAAGAAATGACATAAAAACCATCAACAATCATTTAAACCTTTTAAAAAACGAACACCATAAAGACATATATAAACTACTAACAAAATCAATACAGTTAACCCATGGAAGAGAAAAGCTATAAAGAATATTTAGAACACATAACTACTTTTATTTTTGATGTAGATGGTGTATTGACCAATGGCTCTGTAATTATTACAACAGAAGGTGAATTGCTTCGTAGCATGAACCTGAAAGATGGCTACGCACTAAAAACTGCCATCAACAATGGGTTTAATGTTTGTATAATTTCAGGTGGAACAAATGAAGGTGTGCGATTACGTTTAAATGGTTTGGGTGTTAGCAATGTATACTTGGGAGCACAAAATAAAATGGAGCAATTACGCGATTACTTGAACAAAAAACATATAAAGCCAGAAAACGTGTTGTTTATGGGTGATGATTTACCAGATTACCCTGTTATGAAAGCTGTTGGCTTACCATGTTGCCCCCAAGACGCAGTACCTGAAATAAAAGGCATATCAAAATATATTTCACACAAGAAAGGTGGTAAAGGAGCGGTACGTGATGTTATTGAACAGGTATTGAAAGTACAAGGTAAATGGTTTGGAAACTTTGATGCCAGGTATGATTAAATTATAACAGCAAAATTGGAAAGAAACAGCAGAAGGCATAACACCGGTTTTGGATATATTGGTTTTGGCAATAACCAAAATGTTTTTAACCAAAGTTCTAGAAAAGCATTTTCCAATTTAAAAGAAAAACTCAATAAAGAAACACACCTTCATTATCAATTGGATTTTCTTCATAAAACACTTTCAAAAGAAGAAAAAGAACTCATAAAAACCAAAATAAGAAAAGCCGAAAAACATAGAATCATAAAAAGTCTTGTGGTTTCCATTATCATGTTAATGGTAATTGTTTTTGGTATCAATTTAGTGATTAACAATATTATGTCCAGACTTTAAACTTCCGCCTTTTGAATATTTTTAAACTCATCCGCTGGAAAAACTTATTGATGATTACCCTTGTGAAAATCTTTGTTAAATATGCCTTATTAGAGCCTTTTGGTGCTCAAACCAGCTTAAATATTTGGGGTGTTTTTGTTCTAATTTTGGCAACCATTTGTATTGCTGCATCCGGAAATATTATAAACGATATCAATGATATTGAAACCGATTTTATTAATAAACCCAATAAAAATCATTGTTGGAAAGTCTATTTCCGTAAAAAACAGCTTACAACCTGTTCATTACTTTCAATCTAGTAGGTGTTGGCCTAGGTTTTTACTTATCACATTTAGTCGATAAAGCCGCATTTTTCTCACTATTTGTCATTATTTCAATCTTACTTTATGTTTATGCAACTTATTTAAAAAGAACGCTTCTAGTTGGCAATATTGTCATTTCCATATTAGTAGCTTTAAGCATTATTATAGTTGGCATTTTTGATTTGCTTCCGCTAACCACCGCAAAAAACCAAAATCTTCAACTTACATTTTTCAAAATTATTTTTGATTATGCAGTGTTTGCTTTCGGCATTAATTTACTTAGGGAAACAGCCAAAGATATTGAAGATATTAATGGAGATTATAAAGCCGGAATGAACGCCTTACCCATTGCCATTGGTAGAGAGCGTGCCAAAAAAGTGCTAGCTGTTTTAAATTTTGTTCCTTTAATTGGGGTTGTTATTTACATTATTTCTAGCCTTTACAAGCAGCCTATTTTTGTTGGGTATTTTTTATTGTTTGTTGTTGGACCTCAACTATACATCTGCTTAAAAACATTTAATGCAAATACAAAAAAAGACTTTAGCCATTTAAGCAGCATGTATAAATTGGTTATGTTATTTGGTATGCTTTCGTTACTTTTATACAAGTATGTAATTCTTAATTAATGTTAAACGAAAAACTAAAAAACCACAATCTTATTTTAGCTTCAGGCTCACCCAGAAGACAAGCTTTTTTTAAAGACTTGGGTTTAGATTTTGAAATTCAATTAAAACCTGTTGTAGAAGAATACCCACCACGCTTAACACATTTTGAAATAAGTAATTATTTAGCACAACTTAAGGCGCTACCTTTTAAAAACACTTTAAAACCAAACGATATTTTAATTACAAGCGACACCATTGTTTGGCATAACAACAATGCTTTGGGAAAGCCAATAAATGAAGATGATGCTTACCAAATGTTAAAATCGTTAAGCAATAAAACCCACGAGGTTATTACATCGGTTTGCTTTACGACTACAGTTTTTGAAAAAACAATATATGACATCACTAAAGTAACCTTTAAAGCTTTAACCGATGAGGAAATACGCTATTACATAAATACTTGTATGCCGTTTGATAAAGCCGGCGCTTATGGCATTCAAGAGTTTATAGGACAAATAGGAGTTACCAAAATTGAAGGGTCTTATTTTAATGTTATGGGGCTACCCGTACATTTGGTTTATAAAACATTACTAGAAATTTTAGGAAAATAAAAGCGAACTCTTAAAAAGTTAATATGTTAAATAATACATCAAACTTATTAAAAATGGTTTGGTTAAGTACGTATCTTTGTATTAAACACACACATTAATATGTTTCTAAAAAATTACCAAAGTGAATTAATTATTAGTGGAATCATTATAGTTTCTATACTATTAATAAGATTTATTATAAATTTTACAATCACTAAAATTGCCAAAAAAAATGACATTAACGATGCCAGAATAAGGCTTATCCGTAGGTATGTTACCGTTACGCTTTTTGCCATTGCCTTACTTCTTGAAGCCTTTGTTTTTGGAACCAATTTTAAAGAGTTAGCCTTTTTGTTTTCATCTATATTTGCGGTTATTGGCATTGGATTGTTTGCCATTTGGTCTATTTTAAGCAATATCACTTCAGGTATTATCATGTTTTTTAATTTCCCTTACAAAGTGGGCGATAAAATTGAAATTCATGATAAAGATTTCCCTATTATGGGCATTATTGAAGATATTAGAGCGTTTCAATTACATTTACGCTTGGAAAATGGCGACTTAGTAACTTACCCAAACAACCTTATGTTACAAAAAGCGGTTACATTAATAAAAAAAGATGCCATAGTAGATATGGTTGAAGACGATGGTGAAGCTGTTTAAATAATCCTTATATTTATTTGATATAGATTTGTAATGGCAAAAAAAAGAACACAACATTCCAAGAAAAAACTAGGTCAAATACCCGGAAGCGTAATCTATACTGGCAATAAGTTAAAAGAAAAGCTATTTATTGAGGTTTTTGATTACAATGAGGATGAGTATCTAGAAAAAGAGTTGCTCTCAGTTGAAGAAAGTTTACAATACGAAAACGAAAATTCCATTACTTGGATTAATTTAAATGGGCTAAACCATGTTACCGAAATTGAAAAATTAGGCAAGTCGTTCGATATACACCCCTTGGTTTTAGAAGATATTGTAAACATTTCCCAGCGCCCAAAAATTGATGAACACGAAGATTATCTGTTTTTGGTGTTAAAAATGTTGTACTATGATGAAAATGAAACTGTCATTTCTGAGCAAGTAAGCTTTATACTTGGTAAAGATTACCTGTTGTCGTTTCAAGAGTCTGAAGGCGATGTTTTTGATGGGGTACGAGACCGTATAAGGCATGCCAAAGGACGTGTTCGCAACATGCAAAGCGACTATTTGCTGTATATTTTAATTGATGCTATTGTGGACCATTATTTTAGTGTCATTGAAATTTTGGGCAATAAGATTGAAGATTTTGAAGCCGAAATATTTTCTGGTGATCTTCAAGATGATGCCAGTAAAAAAATACAGAATTTAAAACGTGAAATTTTAAGGTTGCGTCGCGCTATTTTTCCACTTCGGGAAGTTATTAGCAGAATTGAAAAAAACAACAACAAACTCATACACGATAAAACCATCACCTATTACCACGACCTTTATGACCATTTGATACAAGTCTCAGAAAACATAGATATTTACCGCGAAATGATTTGGAGTTTAATGGATATGTACATGACCACCATAAGCAACAAAATGAACGAGGTGATGAAAGTGCTTACCATTATGGCATCTATTTTTATACCCTTAACCTTTATAGCAGGTATATATGGCATGAATTTCGAATACATCCCTGAACTAAAATACAAGTATGGTTATTTTACGGTTTGGGGTGTTATGATTGCTTTATTTTTAGGCATGCTGTATTATTTTAGAAAGAAGAAGTGGTTATAATTTATACAACTTATATAAATTTAAAAATATATGTTTGTAAGAAAACATAAATTCTCTGTAAGATTTTTCATATATTTAAATTTTTTAACAATAAAAATATGCTGAACAAAATAATGCTAAACTTAGGCATAGCCATCCAAATAGGTTGTTTATATAGTTGAAAGTTCAGGATATAAACAAGTTATCTCTTATTTGAACAAAAAAAATAGTCAATACAAAAAACACATTTTCTTAATCAAAATTATAAATATTGATTAAAATTATTGTGGTCTAAAAAACAGCGTATAGAGTGTTCCCGTTCCACCTGCTCCTCCTCCAATATTTATAGCAATTGAGCCATCTCCTTTTAAATCTCCAACAAAAGAGATTGAACGTGAAAATCGCTCCTCTGAATCTAAAGTTAAATTAAAACCTCCATCAGTATTATTTATTCTTGTGAATGATTTAACGGTCTTATCTGAATTCAAATACAAAACATAAGCCCAACCTTCATTTTGTTGATTAGCTCCAGTAATTAGCTCGGTAATTCCATCTCCATCTATATCTCCAGAAGCGCACATTGCATGTCCGAAATTTGCGCCATAAGTACCGTTCGGATTTATATCGGCAACTAATTTATCAGTAAACCCATTTATTCCTTCGGCAATTTTAATTTTAGATTCAACAGTAAATGTTGTGGCGTTCAATGAAAGTATCCAAATTGCCCCTTTTCCACCATCAGACATAAAAGCACCTACGGCTAATTCTTTAGTTCCATCATTATCGATATCTCCAAGCATCGCCACTTCTCGACCTCCAAACTGGTCACCATCTTCTATACCTACTCCGAAACCTCCTTGCGTAGAGCTTATTGTAACCGTTTTTGCATGCATTATTTGAGATGCCTCATTCAAAAATAAAATATCAATAGCACCACGATCTGTTCCACCATCATCAGAACCGGGATTACAAGCTACTAAATCTATGCGATTATCTCCATTAATATCTCCAATGGCTGTTAAGCCTTGTGCAATAATATTCTTATTTTTGATATAATCTTTAACAGTACCATCAGCATTAAGATGAATAATGTATAATGAATTATTTGGAGGTACTGGAGAAGACACTGCTATATCAGGAATTCCATCTGAATCATAATCTCCTATACCTGCAACGCCATACCCAAAAAAATTTCCAGCGTTTAAAGTTTCTGTAAAACCACCTTCAAGCATCGATATTTTTTGATTGCTTTGAACAGTTCCATCCCTATTCATAAATAAAATATAAACAGCTCCTGCATCAACGCCTCCATCATCATCTGAACGTGCTCCAACGACAATATCAATAATACTATCACCATTAACATCTCCTATTTTATCGTGGTCTCGGCTAAACCTATCCCCATTTTCTAAATTGGCGAAAAAACCACCTGAACTGTTTTCTATTTTTACAAAGCCTTCGGCTTGATAAGGTAATGCTGGTGTAGTTATAATTTCTTGGTCTATACCCTCACCAAAATTATTATTGCAACTATAAAGTACAGATAATACTAACAGAATTCCATAAAAAAGTTTAACGTTTTGAATTTGATTTTTTTGATTTTTCATAATATGTAGTAATTATTTTCATATAAGACTTTGATTAATATAGAAGGTTTAATTTCGTGTTTGCCTAACTAATAATTTATGAAATACTGGACTTGCAATAAAAAGTCGGACATTTTTTTTAAGACCTATGCCACGTTTTTAATTTGATGAAATTCTTGTTCTACTTCA
>JBMTVT010000016.1:0-36081 GCA_049451635.1 Tamlana sp.
ATTAAAAGTATATATTATGATACCGTTTCTAGCAATACGCAGTAAAATTGTGCACTTCACCTTTTATAATTGTACAATTTTACTTTTATCATATATATTCGTAATTATATAATTTACAGATTATTACCCAAAGCCATTAATTATAAAAAAAATATTTTTAACCATACTACTTGTTTTTTTAATTTATGGATTCTCTCAAGATAAAAATTTAATTGACAGTCTTCCCAACGCAAATAAAATTCAGCCAAAAACCCCAACTTTTAAAAGTGTGTTAACTTAGGTGTAAGAGGTGGGTACAATATCTCTAATTTAGATTTTAAAGATGCACCAATCATGGAAAACAAACACCGAAACAGTATGTATTTTGCTGCTTTTGCAAATATTCGTTTATCAAAAACAGTGTCATTGGCCCCTGAATTACAGTGCTCATCTGAAGGCGCAAATGAAGAAGTACTAAACTTAGATTACATTCAAATGCCGGTAATATTAAGGTTTCGCTTAAGTGAAAAATTTCATTTAGGGTTTGGCTCCCAAATAGGATTAAAAGTACACAAATATGAAGATGCTATAGAAAATATAGCTTACTTTGGAGTAGAGTAAAAATAAACCATGCTATATTTTCTGACCTAAGATATACTTACGGAATTAGAAATATTTTTGATGATAAATTAGGTGTTGAAGCAACAAACACCAATATACAATTAGGTGTAGGTTACAAATTTTAACCGTGTATTGTTTCTTTATTTCCTAAATTACGCATAATTTTCGCTTCATATTCAAGAAGTTGTTGCCATTTGTCATCAACTTCTTTTTTTTCGCCATATTTTCTGGCAAAACCTAAAAACATGGTATAATGGTTGGCTTCACTCACCATTAAATTTCTATAAAATTTAGCCAGCTCTTTATCTTGTAATTCTTCAGAAAGCAACCTAAAACGCTCGCAACTTCTGGCTTCAATTAATGCAGCATACAATAGTCTATGTACCAACTGTGTGGTTCTGCTACCGCCTTTTGGGAAAAACTTCAACAACTCAACAACATAATCATCACGTCTATCTCTGCCTAGAGCCCATCCACGTTCAATAATTTTATCATGGACCATTTTAAAATGGCTAATTTCTTCTTTAACCAAAGCAGTCATTTCTTTAACCAATTCGGTATATTCAGGAAAACTAACAATTAATGAAATGGCAGTACTAGCAGCTTTTTGCTCACAAAAGGCATGGTCGGTAAGGATTTCTTCAATATTCTTTTCAACAATGTTTACCCATCTGGGGTCTGTTGGTAGTTTTAGTCCTAGCATGATTAAATAATAGTCTTAGATAATGTTGTTTCTTTGATTTGGATATTACCATCATTATCAATCTTTATAATAAAATCTTTGTAAATATCAGTGTTAACTAAATTGAAAGAAGTTTTTAAAAAGATGTGATTATCAGTTAGATTTTCATGGTCTATCCAAACAAATTGCATGGTTGAGTTTTTCCAAAATGAAGTGTTTCCAAACTCTTTAAAAAGACTTTTCATGATAACACCTTCATTGATTAGTATCCCGTTTTTTAAAACAAGTATTTCGGCTTCAAAATTTTTATAGTACAGCTCCGTGATACTATCTTTTAAGGATTTTATCCTTTTAATTATAGGATTATCAACAACAGATTTGTAATTAATTTTCACTTGAAAACCATTGCTTAAAATAGTATCCGTAACAATTTGTATTTGTTCGCTTTGAACTGTAATTATTTTTTTATTAAAAGATTTTAAAAGATTGTTTTCTTGTAAAACCTCAGTACTGGTTTTATATTTTCTATCCCTACCATCACAACTCATTAATGATATGATTGTTATAAAAAATAATAAATATAACCTGTTGGTATAATGACTTTTAAACATCTAAATCGAAAATTTTTCTCAACACATCAATGTTGGGGTTTTTTTCCTTTAGTTTTTCAAATTTTTCAAAAGGGGTGTAGGCATATTGTTTTTCCAAAACCTCATTAACAGTAACATCAAAATTGATATCAAAGTTATTTAAAGTTTTTCTTAAAAATGCTAAAAGATCATATTGATTGCGTTCCAATTCAACTTTATTGGTTTCATTAGGGAATTCTAAAAAAACGGTAGTGTCTTTAACTCTAGGTGTGTCAATTGATAAAATTGATGCCAAATTATGCTGTCCTTTTTCTCTAATATTTTCAATATATTTATTCCAAGTAGCGATAAGTTCATTTTCGGTAAAAGGCTCCTTAGGTAAATCCTCTTCATTTATTACAACATCCATCTGTTTGATTTGATGTTCTTTTTTTGCCTTGATACTGCTAAGTGACAAACCTGAGGTTCTCTTGTTGTCGTGCTTTAAAACAATTTTTGGAGGTTCTTTTACCTGAAACGATTCAATGGTTTCTGTTTCACTTAATGCAATGTTATCCTTATTTGATAATTCATCTGCTTTGCTTAGTTCATTTTTTGTTTTGGGAATAGTGACTGGTATGGGAGTAATGCCTTTGCTTTTAAAATATGAGGCAGGAATTATGTAGTTTTTGCTATTTTTTTTTTTTCTCCATCAAAAGTGATAGAGGCAAGCTGCATTAAACATAGTTCTACAAGTAAACGCTGATTTTTACTGCTTTTATACTTTAAATCACAATCGCTGGCTAAATTGATGCCTTGTATTAAAAACTCGTGCGATGCCTTTTTTGATTGCTTTAAGTAGTTGGTTTTTGTTTCGTCACCAACTTCAAGCAACATAATGGTTTCTTCAGTTTTACTTACGAGCAAATCCCTAAAATGGGATGCTAAACCAGAAATATAGTGATGCCCATCAAAACCCTTAGATAGCGTATTGTTAAAATGCAACAGTAACTCTGGTATTTTATTTTCAAGAATTAAATTGGTACTTTCAAAATAGGTTTCGTAATCCAGAACATTTAAATTTTCTGTAACAGCTTGTCGTGTTAAGTTTTTACCTGAAAAACTAACCACCCTATCAAAAATTGAAAGCGCATCACGCATGGCACCATCTGCTTTTTGGGCAATAATGTGCAATGCATCATCTTCTGCATTTACACCTTGTTCTTCAGCAATATATTTTAGATAATCTTTGGTATCTTTAACAGTAATGCGCTTAAAATCAAAAATTTGACAACGCGATAAAATAGTTGGTATGATTTTATGCTTTTCGGTGGTGGCTAAAATAAAAATACAATGCTTTGGTGGTTCTTCCAGTGTTTTTAAGAACGCATTAAAAGCTGCTTGCGAAAGCATATGCACCTCATCGATAATGTAAACCTTGTATTTTCCTATTTGAGGTGGTATGCGAACTTGATCGGTTAAGTTTCTTATATCATCAACCGAGTTATTTGAAGCTGCATCAAGCTCAAAAATGTTGAATGCAAAATCTTCATTTCCTGTTTCATTACCCTCACTGTTAATCATTTTTGCCAAAATACGGGCGCAAGTGGTTTTTCCAACACCTCTGGGACCGGTAAGCAATAAAGCTTGGGCTAAGTGATTGTTCGCAATAGCATTTAAGAGCGTATTGGTAATAGCTTGTTGCCCAACAACATCTTTAAATGTTTGTGGGCGATATTTACGAGCCGATACTATAAAATGTTCCAATATTGCTGCATTAATTTCAGCATCTTAATGATGCCAATTGAACGAATAACAAAGTTAAAAATTCAATTCATAATTCAGAATGCATAAATTAGAATTTAGTAAGAGTTATTAACAATTTGTGTACTTTTGCAAATAAGTAAATCGCTTTATCGCTGCTTGTGTAAATAAGTGGAGGAAAGTCCGAACACCGTAGTGCAACATAGTGGCTAATAACCACCAGCCGTGAGGCTAGGAAAAGTGCAACAGAAAGAATGTACAGGTCATGCTGTAGTGAAATCAGGTAAACTCTATGTGGTGCAATGTCATGTATACCAACGTTTGAGGGCTGCACGCTCGATTGTTGGAGGGTAGACAGCTAAAGTGCCTTGGTAACAATACACTCAGATAAATGATAAGGGCTCTCTTTTTTTTAGGGAGTACAGAATTCGGCTTATAGATTTACTTAAAAACAAATAAACCCTTCTTAAGCTTAAGAAGGGTTTACCATTTTAAATAAGTTGGGCTAAAAATTATTTTGGTTAATATACCAAGACTAGTCGCATCCAATCAGTAACTTATTCCCATTTTGATGTAGCTTCCATAACCTTTATAAATGTAGATTTTTCTTCTTAATCTTGCAATTCATCATTTTTTTTACTTTTAGTAGCATCATCTGTTTCATTTAGTTTGGTTGGTTAATTTTTATTCTTCAGGATTTTCCATTTCTATTTCAGGTTCTTTTTGTGAAGTAGCCATAGCATCAAATTCGGCATTCTTAGAAGTTGCATCAAAATAAACATGCTCTTCAACAATTTTACCATCAGCAAATTGAACTGCTAAATGCACTGGAACTATCAGTTCTTTATTATTTGCAGCAAAAACCACTTTGTGTATATCCCAATAATAAATCCATGTTTAATCGTCTTTATCAAGAACCATCTCTATAAATTCCTTTTAATGGTTAAAGCCATATTATGCCATGGCATTGGTCATGCTTTTAAGTCCATCTAGTCTTGCATCAACAGTTAATGGCTCAGTTGAGTTAGCATAAACTTTTGCGGTATCAGAAAAATGGCTTTTCCAAATATTTCAATTGCCCGCTTCATAAGCTTTTATTCTAGATTTTAATGTTTCAATTTCTGCTGAATCTAAAAAATAACGTTGCGGTTTGTTTTGGCAAGCAACAAATAGAATTGTTACCAGCCCAAGTAAAAAAAGTTTTTTCATTTTATTTATGGTTTAAAGTTAATACTCAAATTACGCCATAAATAGACACAAGAAAAGGGGTATTTTTTTGGTGATAGAAAAGTATGTATAGAGTAAGGAGATCTTATGGTAGGAATCTAATTTACTGAAAAAAAGCGAATTATAATGGATAAACTTAAATTATTTCAAAAAAGCTAAACATATTACCTCCATAACTTTTTGAGTAACTATAATTTTGTAGAGAAGCTAAATTGGTATGCTTTGAGTGTTCAATAATGAGTAAACCACCTTCAAGCAATAAGTTATTTTGAAATACCAATTTGGGTATTTTAGCAAATTGTTCATCTGAAAAATTATATGGAGGATCAGCAAAAATAATATTGGTTTGTAAACGGGTTTTTTCTATAAACTTAAAAACATCACTTTTTATAGTTTCTATGGGCATTTCAAATTTTTCAGCAGTTTCATTTATGAATTTAATACAACCAAAATCTTGGTCTACACAAGTTATCATCTCTGTACCTCTCGAGGCAAATTCATAGCTTATATTACCAGTTCCAGCAAACAAATCCAATACAGAAACATCATCAAAATAGTATAGGTTATTAATAATGTTGAATAAGGATTCTTTAGCCATATCAGTTGTGGGTCGCACAGGTAAGTTTTTTGGCGTAACTATTTTTCTACTTTTATAAATTCCTGATATAATGCGCATTAAAAACTCTTAATTAAAGAAAAATTTGAATATTTGCTATTTGGTTGGTATTCATATTTATAAGAGTCATGCCTATCGCCAAAACTAACATGTCTAATATATTTGTAGGCTATATTGAATAAATTATCGTCTTTAACTATATCACCAATTAGGATTAAATTCAAAGTTTCTGGGTTAAGGTTTAATTGCTCTATCGTAAAAAGTATGAAATAAATAAAATCCTCTTTTGTAAGGTATTTAAATGTATTGTAATGTAATAATTTAGATTTATCGACAACAATGGTCTCAAAATGATTTTTACCCACATGAACATAAAATTTAATGTCTTCAGAGTGTTTTTCAATTTGCAAAATTTCACTGATCAGTACTGTTGAAACATGCTTGAACGTAAATGTCCCAAATTTATCATAAATGAAGTTGTTTATATTGATGTATGGTACATATACATTAACACTATCATTGATTAAAATATCATCAAAAGTAATAAAATCAGATTTTAATATTTTGCTGTTGAACTTTAAATAGTCGGCAAGAGCGTCTTCATTGAATAATGGTTTTGGAACTAATGCTGAAATATCGTTATCATGGATAACACAGACGCTTGAGAAAGTATTGTTTAAAACATGTTCTGTATTAAATTGTTCAATTAAAACATCCAATAATTCTAAGGGATTTAGTTTTTTATCAAAATACATATCCTTTAAAAAACTAATGGTATTGGTATTTGAATTTAGAATACAAAAAGAAAGTCCACTCAAACTTATTTGAATGGACAGTTGTTCTGAATTGGTTAGTTTATTAGATTTTTTACTCTGCAGAGCCATATGTTTTTGGCCAGTTTCCATTAGTATTTACCTCATCCATTGAACCAACTTTTAGTTTATCTCCATTAACACCGTCAACCGAAACCACTTGGTTCTCTTGCATTAATAAATCTTTGTCCTGGTCAAATAAAATAACATTTTTTAAAACCGAAGCTTCAAACACTGGTATTTTTATGTTACTTTGTTCAATAAAACCAGCTTGTAATTTAAACTTAGCACCTTCTTCACCAACTGGAACGTTCATCATGGTTTTGTAACGCGTTGAGTTTTTAAATAATGAATCTTTAACAGATTCAAAACCTAATGTATCAATCACAATAATTTCTTTAGTCATATCAACACCAAATTGTTTTGTTAATACTTCATCTTTAATGGTAGAATCACGTCGTTGTGTGATGGTATATTGTGCAGTGTCAATAAACTTAACTAGATTATCAAAGTCGTCAGCAAATTTTCCAGTTACTTCTCGGTGTGCCAACTGTGCGTCTCTTATGTCTTTTAAGCTTTTAATAACTTGAGAATAACGTTTGTTTTTTACTTTATTAAACTGAATTGGCTCATAAATAGATTTGTAAGTTTGGTAGCCTAAAAAAGCAATTAATAGCCAAAGCACTATGGTTAAAACTGGTTTAAACTTGGTAGGAATAAATTTATCAATCAACTTAACCAAGCCAATTGTAACTAATATCACTGCAACTGCAATAAGAATGAACGTCATAGTATGTTTTTAATTAAAAAAAAATTAATGGTATTTAGCAAATCTACAATTTTTTTTTAATGCTAAAAGCCTATAGGAGTAAAAATCATTTCTATCTTTGAATAATTTCCTAAGAGAATCATCCGTAAATGACCGTATCCGAATTCTATTCACTTATAAAACAACAGTTTCCGTTTCAGCCTACACTAAAACAAAATATTGTACTTCAACAACTTTCAGAATTTATTTTTAGTAAAGAGTCTAATAGTTTGTATGTACTTAAAGGATATGCAGGTACAGGTAAGACAACTATTATCGGAAGTATTGTAACTAATTTGTGGAAAGCTAAAAAAAGTGCTGTTTTAATGGCACCAACTGGTAGAGCAGCAAAAGTGATATCAAATTATTCCGGAAAAGAGGCGTTTACAATTCATAAAAAAATATATTTTCCAAAGAAAGAAAAAAACGGAGGTGTAAAATTTGTATTGCAGCCCAATAAGCATAAAAACACCATTTTTATTGTTGATGAAGCATCTATGATACCTGATACTCCCGGAGAATCTAAACTTTTTGAAAATGGTTCTTTGTTGGATGATTTAATGCAATATGTATATTCTGGTCATCAATGTAAATTGCTTTTAATAGGGGACACGGCACAATTGCCACCTGTTAAATTGGATTTAAGTCCCGCATTGAATGAGAATATGCTAGAATTAAATTATAATAAGCAAGTAACTAAAATGGAATTAGATGAAGTGGTAAGACAAGAGCAAGATTCTGGAATCTTGGTTAATGCCACATTATTACGTGAAGCATTATCGAATACTTACCATGATGCGTTTAAATTTGATTTTAAGGGTTTCAACGATATAGTAAGATTAATTGACGGACATGAAATTATGGATTCCATTAATGATGCCTACAGTAATTTAGGAAAGGAAGAAACCGCTATTATTGTTAGAAGCAACAAACGTGCTAATTTGTATAATCAGCAAATTAGAAACCGTATACTGTTTAACGAAAATGAACTAACCCCGGGTGATTATTTAATGGTTGTTAAGAATAATTATTTTTGGATTAAACCAACTACCGAAGCAGGTTTTATAGCCAATGGTGATATTATTGAGGTCTTGGAAATTTTTAATATAACCGAACTTTACGGTTTTCGTTTTGCTGAAGTAAAAGTACGAATGGTTGATTATCCAAGAATGCGTCCTTTTGAAACAGTCTTGCTTCTGGATACCATTGATGCCGAAAGTCCATCGTTATCCTATGAAGATTCTAATAGACTATATCAAGAAGTCATAAAAGATTTTGAAAATGAATCGAGTAATTACCGCAAGTTTTTAAAAGTAAAAGGCAGTAAACACTTTAATGCTTTGCAGGTTAAGTTTTCATATGCTATTACATGCCATAAGTCGCAGGGAGGGCAGTGGCATACGGTTTTCGTTGAGCAACCTTATCTGCCTAATGGTATTGATAAAGAGTATTTAAGGTGGCTTTATACTGCCGTTACAAGAGCAAAAGAAAAGCTATATTTAATCGGGTTTAAAGATGATTTTTTTGAGGAATAGTTTTTGATTTAAACTGCCATTGCAGGCATTTCAAGCACAACAAGATTAGCATCAACGATTTCAACAGGAGGTTTGACCAACCCTATGGTTTCAACTTTAGAAACAGGCACTTCCCTTGTGATGTCTATTATTTCAATTTTTATTCCCATAGTAGCACTTATTTTATTAGTTATTTTTAAAGTCTATAAAAAGTTTAAATCTCCCAAATCCAAAAACATCTGATATTTTTATATTATTTTTGAATAACATTTAAGACTAATTCATGAAAATAATTTCAATGATTCCTGCACGATATAATGCGTCACGTTTTCCTGGAAAACTTATGCAAGACCTCGCCGGAAAAACAGTTATCTTGAGAACCTATGAGGCAACAGTGGCAACCCATTTGTTTGAGGATGTTTTTGTAGTAACCGATAGTCCAATCATTTTTGACGAAATTATTAATAATGGTGGGAAAGCTATTATGAGTAAAAAAGATCACGAATGCGGTAGCGATAGAATAGCTGAAGCAGTTGAAGATTTAGAAATTGATGTAGTTATTAATGTGCAAGGTGATGAACCATTTACGGATAAGGAATCGTTATCAAAACTCATTGAAGTTTTTAAAAATGATACCAAAAAGGAGGTGGATTTGGCGTCTTTAATGGTTCATATCACTGAAGAAACCGAAATAAACAACCCCAATACTGTAAAGGTAGTTATAGACCATAATAACTTTGCTTTATATTTTTCCCGTAGTGTCATTCCTTTTAGAAGAGATAAAAATATTGAAGTTAAATATTTTAAGCATAAAGGCGTTTATGCCTTTAGAAAACAAGCTATTTTGGATTTTTACAGATGGTCTATGTTATCATTGGAAGCTTCAGAAAAACTGGAGCAACTAAGGTATTTAGAGTATGGAAAACGCATAAAAATGGTTGAGACTAATGTGCAAGGTGTAGAAATAGATACACCTGAAGATTTGGAACGTGCCAAAAAATTGTGGAAGTGAATTATAAAAACATAAAAGTAATTGGTTTTGATGCCGATGATACACTATGGGTTAACGAAACCTACTTTAGAGATGCTGAAGTTGAATTTGGCAAGTTGTTATCAGATTATGAAACCATCAATAAGATAGATCAAGAACTATTTAAAAAAGAAATTGAGAATTTGGAGTTGTATGGATATGGGGTAAAAGCCTTTACTTTATCTATGGTTGAATCAGCATTAGAAATATCCAACTTTAACTTATCTGCAAAAACCATTGAGGCTATTGTAAACATTGGAAAAAACATGTTAAATAAACCGGTTGAATTATTGGATGGTGTAGAGGAGGTTTTAGATAAATTGTCAAAAAAATACCGTTTAATACTGGCTACTAAAGGTGATTTACTTGACCAAGAAAGAAAATTAGAGAAATCTGGGTTAACCGGTTACTTTCATCACATTGAGGTTTTAAGCGACAAGAAAGAAGCTAATTATTCAAAACTATTAAACCATTTGGATATTAAACCTTCTCAGTTTTTAATGATAGGTAATTCATTGAAATCAGATATCTTACCTTTGGTTAATATCAAAGCAAACGCTATTCATATTCCTTTTCACACTACTTGGGCTCATGAGCAGGTTAGCGCTAAAGAAACAAACGGTAAACAATATAAAACTGTAAATAGCTTAACAGATATTTTAAATCTGTTATGATAAATAATGGTATTTTTAATCATTTGAAAAGAAAAAATATTACATGAGTTATAAGAATTTTCCAATGGTGTCAAGAGTTATTTTTGGCAGAGGTAGTTTTAATCAAATAAACGATGTTTTAGCCCCAAAACGCTTAAACTCAAAAGCACCTTTTATTTTTTTGATAGATGATGTTTTTAAAAATAATTCTTGGTTAACATCAAGAATACAATTGTCGTATGATGATAGAATTATTTTTATATCCTCAAAGGAGGAACCTAAAACTGAGCAAGTTGATGAATTGGCTGAAGACATAATACTTACCTCAAAAGAACGACCATCAGGAATTATTGGAATAGGAGGAGGGACGTTGTTAGATTTGGCCAAAGCGATATCAATTATGATAACAAATGATGGGGAAGCCAAAGATTATCAGGGTTGGGATTTAGTGAAAAATCCTGCCATTTATCATGTAGGTGTTCCAACTATATCTGGAACTGGAGCCGAAGTTTCTAGAACTACAGTGTTAACAGGTCCAAACAAAAAACTTGGAATTAATTCAGATTATACACCTTTTAATCAAGTTATATTAGATTCTGAACTGACAAAAAACGTTCCAAAAAACCAGTGGTTTTATACAGGCATGGATTGTTACATACACTGCATTGAATCTTTGACAGGCACATATTTAAATACCTTTAGTGAAACCTATGGCAATATGGCTTTAGATTTGTGCAAGCAGGTTTTTTTAGAAGATCATCTTAGTATTGAAGAAGCCCAGGAAAAACTTATGATGGCTTCTTGGCACGGCGGAATGAGTATTGTGTATTCACAAGTTGGTATTGCCCATGCTATGAGTTATGGTTTATCATATATATTGGGAACAAAACATGGTATTGGGAATTGTATTGTTTTCAACCATTTGGAAGAATTTTATCCCGATGGAGTTAATCTCTTCAAACAAATGAAAGAAAAACATAACATAACATTACCAGAAGGTATATGTTCAGGTTTAAGCGATAGGGAACTTAATACTATGATAAATATAGCATTTGGTTTAGAACCTCTTTGGGAAAATGCATTAGGAAAAAATTGGAAAAAAATAATGACACCTGAGAAATTAAAAGCACTCTATTTAAAAATGTAATATGAGATGGTTAGCTAAATTTATCTATTTTAAAATATTAGGTTGGCAAATCGTCGGTAATACTAATTTTTCAAAGGATACTATCAAAAAAGCTGTTATCATAGCTGTACCTCACACAAGTTGGCACGACTTCTACATTGGTGTTTTATTGCGAGCCATAGTTCAAGTAAGAACTAATTTTGTTGGTAAAAAAGAATTGTTTGTGTTCCCTATTGGATGGTTTTTCAGAGCTCTAGGAGGGGCTCCCATTGACAGGCATACCAAGGAAAATAAGGTACAAGCAATTGCTAATTTGTTTAATGAAAGAAAAGAATTTAGAATAACCTTAGCGCCTGAGGGAACTAGAAAAAAGGTTAATAAATGGCGAACAGGATTTTATTATATAGCTAAACAAGCTAATGTGCCTATTATCATGTTCACACTCGATTTTCAAAATAAGCAAAATAAAATATCAGAACCTTTTTATCCTACAGATGACGTTGAAGCAGACTTTAAATATATGTATGATTTTTTTAAGGGTGTCAAAGGAAAAATTCCAGAATATTCATGAAAATAATGGATTTAAAAACTATGGCAAACAAATTGTTGTATATCTGGTATAGCAGCTGAAACATAAAGTAAACAATTAATTATTCCTGAAAAGAAACATCGACTATATAAAAAAAAGCTACTCTGTTTTGAAGTAGCTTTTTTATTTTTCATTAATTTTTATTTAATCTCTTTGAGCGCATTATAAATGCGGGTTCTTAAATGTTCTTTATGGGCTTTAGAGGCTGTATCTCCGAATGGAGAAGCCATGTTTCTAATCGCTTTTAGGTTATACAAAGCCATAGATTTGGCATTGTTAGTATATCTATCATTTTGCTTTTCTGTCAACATGTCTATCAACATATTGGTATATTCCAATTGAAGGTTTTGTCTGAAAGAATTAACATTGCCATAAATATCAGCTTTAAAGATAGCATTATTTAAATCGGTCATAAAACGAGATAAAGTATATTCATTTCCATACAATTCAGAGTCAATAATACGTTCTAAAGTAGTTGGATTTAACAAATGTTTTAATACCCGATTTTGATAGCTTAAAACTTGGCTATGTATTTTTGGGTCTTCTGGAGTATAATTAAAGCCTCTGCGTTGTCTTGCTAAATAATTATATAAATCGTTTGGAACATCGAAGGCGCTGGGAGCAAAAATATATTTGGATATAGCTTCCATTGCACGTTTTTGATCTTTTAAACTAACTGGTATATAGGGTTTAGTTCCACCTTCTTGACCTACCACGGCTCTGTCTACATAAATACCACCAATATATCTAGAAAACACATTACCAGCATTTGCTTTTTGTGCACTCAAAGAATAATACACGCGTCTTAACTCTTGGTAAGTTTCACCTTCCTTGGTAAATTTATCTTTGGCATTTTTTAACATATTATCGGCCAATTCAATACGATCTATAAAATAAGTTATAGGGTCACTGGATTGATCAAAAATCATTACTCTAGGATCAATTCCATAACTAGAAGAGCGCATATCATCAGCATCATTTCCAAAAATGTGCTCGGGTTTTGTTGATTGATTTAACAAAGCTTGTCTCTCTTCCTCTGTTTCAAATGGTTTGTAACCTAATTGAATGGCCCATACATCATAAGGGCCTATATTAACATCGTCATATTGCCCTTGTTTGCTTCTGTCTTTCGTTACGTTTATTATAGCATAATCCATTATTGAGGCAGTTAAGCATTTGCCTTCTATAAAATTTGCATCAGCTAATTGTTCTGGAGTAAATAACAAACTCGCTTTCATGTTGTGGCTTAACCCTAAGGTATGGCCTATTTCATGTATAACAACTCCCATAATAGTTTCTTTTTGAATTCTTTTTAACTCTTTATCAGAATCTGAACTTATTATGGCTACAGATTTAGCGAAATTTAAGTTTTCAATAAGTCCCTGTTGAAGCATACAGCCTTGTTTAGATAAATTATCATCCATTGTTTCAAATGTATTTAGCTCTGAACTAGATTCGAATAACCTTGAATTGGCGTCACTTCCACTAATTATGTTGTATTCCAACATAATATCTGCGCTAATAATTTCTCCTGTTCTTGGGTTTTTTAAACTAGGTCCATAACCACCAAATGGGGGTTGGGGAGAGGCAGTCCAACGTAACACATTGTATCGAATATCGCCAGCATCCCAATCGGCATCATCTGGTTGTTGTTTTACAACGATAGCGTTTTTAAAACCAGCTTTTTCAAAGGCAATATTCCATTGTAAAACGGCTTCTTTTATAGTTTCTCGCCACTCAACTGGTGTGGTGTTTTCCATCCACCATGTAATTGGTTCAACAGGTTCAGAGATTGCTAGCTCTGGATTTTTCTTTTTTAAGTTCCATCGATTTATTAAATCTCTGTAAGGCGAAGCACTTATAGCTGTTTGGTCGTTTACTTCATTTATAAAGTAGCCAACCCTCGGGTCATCGAATCTGGGCTCGTAATCGTTTTCAGGCATCGCAATTAAACTCTGAAACACTTTAATACTTACGTTTCTGCCGTCAGTTACAGCCTCAGAGCCATTATTTAAAACGGAAGGTGATGAATAAACATATTCTACTTCTAGATTAGTGTTTTCGGGATAATTTTTTATAGCTATAATTTTTGTTTTATTCTTATCAAGATTGCCTAATCTAAATGATGTTGGAGAGGAGCCTGGAGTAGAAACTGGTTTAATTTGCGTTAAGGTTTCTTTTAAGAATAATTCATCGGCTTTTATTAGATATAGACCTTTATCATTATCGGTAGCATCTATTTGAATACTAGCCATATTACCATTACTAATATTAGCTTCTTTTGCTTTTGAAATAGCATTTTCAGGGTCGAAATAAAATGATGTGTTTTGGCTAATAAATTCAATTCTGTTAAAATATTTTTCAACTGTAAAAACTTTAGTGTCTCGATAAGACCCTCTGTTCCTTCCTGCATCAATTACACCATTGGAAATTTGATTAAAATAAATAAACTCTTTACCAAACATATCTTTACTGATGAGCATTTGTAAAGATCCTGTTACTGTATCTTGATAAATAGTAAATAACCCATCAATTTTTTTACTTGATTTGGTTAGCTCTTCAATGGTTTTCTCTTTTGATTTTTTAACCGGAGGTGATGCTACTACCTCAGTCTCGTCTTTCTTTTTCTTCTTTTTTCTGTTTTGAGCCTCTATATTAGAAGTCGTTAATAAAAAAATCGAAGCCAGCAAAAACGCAACAAATTTCATAGTTCTTTTTTTTAATTTCATGATTTTTTGATTATATGTAGGTAAAAACCTGTTTACTTGAATTAGTCTGTTTTCAAAAATATAAATTACCCATGGTATGTTTATCCCAATGAAAAGTTAAATATTTATAGAGATTTATTTGTATTTAGTCTATTCAATAGATATTTTTTTTGTCTTTAGCCAATATGGTAAAAGACACAAAAATTGCCGTATTGATAGATGGAGACAATATTCCTTCAAAATATATTTCTGAAATGATGGAAGAAATCACCAAATACGGTACGCCAACCATAAAAAGAATTTATGGTGACTGGACAAAACTTCATCTGTCTAAATGGAACATATTTTGCTTGAAAACGCTATAACCCCCATACAGCAATACGGTTATACAACCGGAAAAAACACAACCGATTCGGCTATGATTATTGATGCCATCGATATTTTATACTCTGAAAAAGTAAATGGCTTTTTCTTAGTGTCTTCAGATAGTGATTTTATAAAACTGGAAACCCGTTTACGTGAATCTGGAATGTTTATATATGGTATGGGAGAGAAGAAAACACCAAATCCTTTTATAGTTGCTTGTGATAAATTCATCTATTTGGAAATTTTGGAATCAGATGATAGTGAGAAAGATGAAAAAGGCAGAAAACCAAAAAAGGAAAATCTATATAACATCACACCACAGGTTATTAAACTTTTACAAAATTCTGTTGATGATGCGGCCGATGATGATGGTTGGGCTTTTTTAGGTTATGTAGGGTCGCTGATACTAAAAAACAACCCAATTTCGACTCTCGTAATTTTGGTTTTCAAAAACTTACACCGCTCTTTAAATCGTTACCACAATTTTAATGGAACAACGCGACCAACCCAATGCGCGTTTTAAATTAATTTATGTGAAAAATAAATAGTTTATTTATAAGCTTCCTAAAATTTCATCCATCACCCAACTGGTGTGAAGTGCTGTTTTTCCAGTTGATACATGATAATTTGTTTTACCGAATAAACAATCTCTCATATTTTCAACATGGGGTGTTTGAATATGTTTTGGGTTTTCAATAAATAGTTCTTCATTCTTTGTATCACTTTTCAACACAACAGGATTTTCGTGAAATACTGAAAATTCGATAGTTCCTTTATTCCTATAAATAATAACATTATCAACATGGTCGTTACAACCAAAATTCCAAACTCCAGAACCTGTTATACCATTCTCATGTAACCAACAACTTGTCACAGCATCTTTTGCAGTATATAATTGTTGTTGATTCAAACTGATTCCATGCGCTTCTTTTATGTTTCCTAAAAGGAATATGAATAAATCTAAACCATGACTTGCTAAATCATCAAAATAGCCAGCAGGAGCTATTTCAGCATCGGTTCGCCAATTATAGTTTTTTTCTAAATCAATTCCGCTTGCTGGTTTGCTTAAATGCGCAATTATATGCCTAACGTCTCCAATATAATTTGCATCCAGCCATTCTTTCACTTTTGAAAAACGAGGTAAAGATCTTCTATAATAGGCTACAAAAAGGGGCAAATTCTTTTTGTTAAAACTTCATAAATTTCTAAAGCCTCTTTGTAATTTGGAGTTATGGGTTTTTCAATTCAACACGGTTTACCAGCATCTGCTACTTTTAAAGCATAAAAATGATGTGTATCTGGTGGAGTTGCTATGTAAATAGCATCAACTTCGTTATCACTTATTAACTCATCTGCATTTGTAAAGAATTTTTTAATTTGATGTCTTTTAGCATAATCTTCTGCTTTTTCAGCATCACGTCTCATAACCGCTTCAATATCAAAACCTTCAGTGTTTTTATACGCTGGTCCGCTTTTTACTTCTGTTACATTCCCACAACCAATAATACCCCAATTAATAATTTTATCTTTCATTAAATTTTTCCCATAAAAAAAGAGCGTTTTACAGCTCTTTTAATTTTTAACCTTCCGTTTCTTCCATGGTATGATATACGTTTTGCACATCATCATCTTCTTCCAACTTTTCCAAAAGCTTTTCAACATCCTCAGCTTGTTCTGGTGTTAGCGTTTTGGTTACTTGCGGAATGCGTTCAAAGCCAGAAGATAATATTTCGATGCCTTTTTCTTCCAATGCTGCTTGTATGGCTCCAAAACTTTCAAAAGGTGCATAAATTAATATGCCATCATCATCCACAAACACTTCTTCGGCGCCATAATCAATAAACTCAAGCTCAATTTCCTCAGGATCTAACCCTTCAGCGTTAATCCTAAAATTACATGTATGATCGAACATAAAAACTACCGAACCCGAAGTACCCAAACTACCGTCGCATTTATTAAAATAACTACGTACATTGGCAACAGTTCTAGTGTTGTTATCGGTTGCAGTTTCAACTAAAATGGCAATACCATGGGGTGCATATCCTTCAAAAATAACTTCTTTATAATCCCCTTGGTTTTTATCACTGGCACGTTTAATGGCACGCTCTACATTGTCCTTTGGCATGTTAACAGATTTCGCATTTTGGATAACTGCTCTTAAACGTGCGTTACTATCGGGGTCTGGACCACCTTCTTTAACAGCCATGACAATGTCTTTACCAATACGAGTAAAGGCTTTACTCATGGCAGACCAACGCTTCATTTTCCTTGCTTTTCTAAACTCAAAAGCTCTTCCCATAGTTATAAATTTTTAATCGCACAAAGTTAAAAACCTAGCTTAAAAATGCAAATTATTCTTCATCAGGTTCAACTATATTTTCAATGGCCTCGGCTAGTTTGAAATCTTTGTCCGTAACACCATTGGCATCATGTGTAGATAATGATATGGTAAGGACATTATAAACGTTGGACCAATCTGGATGATGATTTAAGGCTTCACATTCAAAAGCAATGCGGCTCATAGCACTAAAGCAGTCTTTAAAGTTTTCAAACTCAAATTCTGCATGAATTGCGTTATCATAATATTCCCAATCAGGAAATTGAAGTAATTTTTTTTCTATGTCTTGTTCAGATAATTTACTCATAATTTCTTGAATTATATTTTGTTACAATTTAAACATTTATGCCCGAAAAATCAATTATATTTTTAACTCCATTAGTATTTCATGGCTTACCAAGTTTAAATTTTTTGGCAACAGGTTGTATTTTGGCAGTACCGCTAAATACCTATCATCATTGGTAGTGTAAACCTGTTTATAGATGGCATTTTCAAAACCTAAAGTTTTAATAATGTCTTTTATAAAATCATCGTGATGCACCAAATCGCTACTACCTAAATGAAAAATTCCTGTTTTGTTTCTATTGATTATATAATGAATTTGTTGCGTTACTTTATTATCAGTGGTTACATTCATTATTAAGTTTGGAAACACTTCAATAGGTTCATTTTCTTTTATATTTTGAAGCATTTCCATGATTCTTGGAGATTGCGCCCCAAAAACCATAGGCAATCTTAAAATAGCAATTTGCTTTTTTGGTAAACGCAGTAGCATGTTTTCAATCTTTATTTTGAAATGCCCATAAACACTGTTGCTATAAGTTTTGTCTTCCTCATAACTTGGGTATTTGCTGTAAGCATCAAATACATTGGCAGAAGATAGGAAAATGAGTTTTGTGTTGTTAGAAAACACATATTCACATAAATGCTGATGTAGCAAAACTTGCTTTGAAAAATCACCACGAAGTGAAGAAACTACAATACTAGGCTTAACAATTTCTAGAATTTCGAAAATATCATCATCTTCAAAATTATATTGAAAAAAGTGTTTGTTTTTTTCTAGTGCTGTATTGCTAACATTATAAGTGCCAAACGTTTTAAAGTAGGGGCAAAGTTCTTTGTAAAGCGCACCACCTAAAAACCCACTGGCACCTAAAATCAATATAGTATGTTTACTTTCTTTCCCCGCCTCGTTCATTAAATACTTAATTTATTTCTTATAAAACGGAAGTTTCACAACGGTTGCAGGGACTGCGTTTTTTCGTATTTGTATATATATTTTACTGTTAACATCGGCAAAAACAGTAGGAACGTATCCTAAACCAATACCTTTCCCTAAACTAGGACTCATAGTTCCTGATGTTACTTCGCCTATTTTTTTTTCGTTACTGTCAACTATATCATAACCATGTCTTGGAATACCACGATTATTTAATTCAAAAGCAATCAGCTTAAGTTCTGGTCCGTGCTCTTTTTCCTTTTTTAAAGCTTCAGAATTTGTGAAATCTTTTGTGAATTTACATACCCAACCCAAACCAGCTTCAATAGGCGAGGTGGTGTCATCAATATCATTTCCGTAAAGGCAATAGCCCATTTCCAAGCGCAGAGTATCGCGTGCTGCTAGCCCAATAGGCTTAATCCCAAAATTGGCACCAGCTTCAAAAACTTTGTCCCAAACTTGCTTTACTTCACTGTTTTTGCAATAAATTTCAAAGCCACCACTACCTGTATAACCAGTTGCTGAAATAATTACATGTTCAATACCTGCAAAATCACCCACCACAAAATTGTAAAACTTTATAGATGATAAATCGTGGCTGGTTAGCGATTGCATTGCTTCAATAGCTTTTGGACCTTGAATAGCAAGTAAGGAATAATCATCGCTTAAATTACGCATGGTAGCACCCAGGTTATTTTTAGACTGAATCCAATTCCAATCTTTTTCAATATTACTGGCATTAACCACTAATAAGTATTGTTCATCTTCAATTTTATAAATGATTAAATCATCAACAATACCGCCATCATCATTAGGCAAACAGCTGTATTGGGCTTTGCCATTAGTAAGTACTGAGGCATCGTTACTCGAAACTTTTTGTATTAGATCCAGGGCATGTTCGCCTTCAATTAAAAACTCACCCATATGCGAAACATCAAACACACCAACAGCATTTCTAACGGTTTCGTGTTCTATATTAACGCCTTCGTATTGTACAGGCATATTGTAACCAGCAAATGGCACCATTTTAGCACCTAAGGCCATATGAGTTTGAGTTAAGGCAGTATTTTTCATCAATTACTTGCTTAAAATTTATTAGCGCAAATGTATTGAAAATTTATTTTAACGCTTTCGCGGAATGATGAAAAGGTTTGTTAAAATTAGATGGAATTTATTGAGATTTATTTGACGTGTTTGGATTAGGTTTGTTGCGAGGATTTTCGTAAGTAGGTTAGAACTAGCAATAAATTATATACTGTTAGCTATAGTTTTTTTTAATACTATTCTTGGATTAAATTGAATGTCTTTACAGCCATTCAGGTTTTCATTGAATTTACTATTTTTCTCTGCATTATATTCAGTTTTATAGGTTTCATATCCTTCTTTCGAAACCTCAAAATTTGCAAAACACCAAACAAATGGTAAATCAATAGGTGTATGGGACCAATCAATTTTAGATTTTTTGCTAAGCACAAAACTCCCATTTATGTCAGTCTTAATAATTTGTGATTTGAATTCTTTGTCCTCATAATCGCCAAATTTCTTTTTTTTATTTCATTTTTCTCAATTCGTGCGACTATTGCATTTTGTATTGGGTTTCCATTTTGATCAACTACTTGTCCAATTATTTTTGGTTCATATATGACTTTTTGAGGATGAACGAACAAAACAACCAAAAATATCAGAACACAAATCAAAATAATATTTCCGGCTTTTTTCATAAATTATAGATAGTGTTACGATATGTTTTTTTTAATGTTTTATATCTCGTGCTAAGCGAAGTTCGGCTTTTTTTTTGGCAAATTCAAGCTGCATTATTTTATGCATTTTAACAATGCATAAAAAGAAACTAAAGTCCAAACAGCTTCTAAAATTATAAAAGACCAATAGTTTAAGAGTATGGAAGCTAAACAGGCCATAGAGGCCCCAATAGGATTTAGTAAAACAAATGCTATATGTTTATTGGATATTTTACCAATAACATTAAAGAAATACGCCAATAGAATTTGAAACATCCCTAAAAAACCCAACCCAGTCTATGGTTGTCATTTCAGCAAAAAGTTTTTTAAATCGTTATAAGTAGAAATGGAAGTAGCTACTTTTTCTTTATTCATAACCGATTGTATCTGTAGGGGAAGAGGTTGTTTTTCTTTAATCACTTCTTCAACTACATCTAAAAACTTGGTTGGATGAGCCGTTTCCAAAAACACACAATGTGCCTTTGGGTTTTCATTTAAATACGCTTTACAACCCAGATAACCAACCGCACCATGAGGGTCTGCAACATAGTTAAAATCGTTATAAATTTCCAACATAGCTTTTTTGGTTTCATCATCGGAAAAACTAAAGGAAGACAGGTTGCTTTTTAGAGTATCAAACTTGTTTTTGTAAATTTCCTGAATACGAATAAAGTTACTTGGCGCACCAACATCCATAGCATTACTTATGGTTTGTACCGATGGTTTTGGTTCGTATAATTTAGAAATCAAATACCTAGTCACTACATTGTTTTCGTTATTTGAAGCTACAAAATGATGGATTGGTAAGCCTAATTGTTGCGCCATCATACCAGCACAAATATTTCCAAAATTTCCACTAGGGACAGAAAACACAATGTCTTTATGCTGATTATGCAATTGCTTGTATGCAAAAATGAAATAGAATAATTGTGGCAACCAACGCGCCACATTAATGGAGTTAGCAGACGTTAATTGCATTTGGCTAGTTAATGCTTCATCTAAAAAAGCGGTTTTTACCATAGCCTGACAATCATCAAACGTACCATTTACTTCAAGTGCTTTAATGTTTTGCCCAAGTGTGGTTAATTGCTTCTCTTGAATATCACTCACTTTTCCGTTAGGGTAGAGTATCACCACATTAACCCCTTTTACACCTAAAAAACCATTGGCAACCGCACCACCTGTATCGCCAGATGTGGCAACCAATACGGTTACTTCATTGGTATTATCTTTATTGAAATACCCCAAGCAACGTGCCATAAAACGAGCGCCAACATCTTTAAATGCCATAGTTGGCCCATGAAATAATTCAAGAGTTGAAATATGATCATTCATCTTAACTATAGGGAAATCGAATGATAAAGTTTCTTCTACAATCGTTTTTAAAATGGGTTCTGGAATTTCAGGCGAAATAAATTGTTTAATGGTTTCAAAGGCTATTTCAGAATATGATAAATTATCAATGTTATCCCAAAATGATTTAGGCAAAGGCGTTATAGATTCAGGAAAATACAGGCCCTTATCGGGTGCTAATCCTTTAATTACAGCATCTTTGAATGTTGTGTTTGGAGCTTTATGGTTTAATGAGTAATAATTCATCACTTTTAATTCAAAATCTTAATACCTTTTTTATTAATCTTTGTTACGTGAACATCGAAACTTATTCCTGTTTTAGAATATACTCTTTCAACTGCTTCTTTTACATTTGTAGCCGTTTCAAGTCCTTTACTTAATGAAAAAATGGAAGGACCAGAACCCGAAATTCCTGCACCTAACGCACCAGTATCAATCATGGTTCGTTTAACATCATCAAAATGTGGTATGAGTTGACTTCTATGAGGTTCAACTACAACATCATGAAGCGATTTTTTAATCAAATCGTAATTACTTGTATGTAATGCATGTATTAAACTCCCAAAATTTGCCCATTGTGTAATGGCATTGCTTAAAGGAATATTTTTTGGTAAAATAGCGCGTGCTTCGGATGTTTTTATTTCAATTTGTGGATGGATAATGGTAGCATATAAGTCATCTGGCGATGGTATTTCCAATATTTCTAAAGGCTTAATGCTTTTTACTAAAGTGAAACCGCCAAACATGGCAGGTGCTAAATTATCAGCGTGTTCACATTTGCTTGCTATAGCTTCACCTTTTATGGCAAATTCCGTTAGTTGAGTTTTGTTAAACGGACATCCTAAAAGCTCGTTCATACCAAATACACTACCCACAGCACTAGCCGCACTACTACCAATACCGCTACCGGGTTTTATTTTTTTGTAGATTTCAATTTCAAAACCAAAATCCACTTTAATAGCTTCATACATGGCCAACGCAGAAACTCCAGCTACGTTTAATTCAGCTTCATAAGGCAAATCGAAGCCATCAATATGTGTAATATGAATGCCTTTTTTCTCAATTTTTCTTATTACCATTTCATCACCAACACTGTCTAAACAAAACCCCATAACATCAAATCCACAGGAAACATTGGCTACGGTTGCTGGTGAAAATATTTTTATTTCGTTCATTTTATCAATTAAATAGTTTTCGGCTGCGCTAGAGCAAGAAATATCACTTGGTTTATACAATTCCACTTTATTAATCGTTTCCAATTCTAATAATATCGGCAAATAAACCCGAAGCTGTTACATCTGCACCAGCACCAGCACCTTTTATAATCATGGGTTGTTCTGGGTAGCGTTTTGTATAAAACATTACGATATTATCTTTCCCTTGTAAATTATAAAAAGGATGCCCTTGCGGAATTTCCTGTAAACCCACACTTGCTTTTCCATTATTAAATTGTGCCACATATTTTAACTGACAATCTTTTGCTTTTGCGGAAGCATATAAATTTTGGTAATGGGCTTCATCATCAATAAGTGTTTGATAAAAATCATCAACAGTGCCGCTTTTCAATCCAGATTCTGATAAAAATGATGTATTTTCTATATTTTCTAAATTCATTTCCACACCACTTTCTCTGGCAAGAATTAAAATTTTTCGAGCAACATCAACACCACTTAAGTCAATTCTTGGGTCTGGTTCGGTGTAACCTTCAGCAGCAGCTTGTTTAACCACATCATAGAATTTGGTTTTATCATTAAAATTGTTGAAAACAAAATTTAGACTACCAGATAATACCGCATGGATTGATGTAATTTTATCACCAGAAGCCATTAAATTATTAAGCGTATCTATAATAGGTAAACCAGCGCCAACATTGGTCTCAAATAAGAAAGGAGCATTGTATTTTAGTGATAAACGTTTTAATAATTTATAGTTTTCCAAATCACTGGAACACGCAATTTTATTACATGCTACAACACCAATACTTTGCCTTAAATAATTGGCGTATAAATTGGCAACATCGGCATTTGCAGTAACATCAACAAAAATGCTATTTCGTAAATTCAATGCTTTAGTGTTTTCAAAAAAGCCCTCTAGAGTTGATTTTTCACCTTGAACTAATTGATCTTTCCAATTGCTTAAATCAATGCCTTCTTCATTGAAAATCATGGTTCTGGAATTTGATAATCCAGCTACTCGTAAGTTTATTTTTAGATTTTCTTTTAGGTAATTCTTTTGTTGTTTAATTTGTTCAACCAAACGTTCTCCAACATTGCCAACTCCAGTTATAAACACATTAAGCTGTTTGGTTTTGGCTTCAAAAAACTGTTCGTGCAAGGTGTTTAAGGCTTTTTTTACATCTTTCTCTGCAATGACCGCAGAGATGTTTTTTTCTGAAGCTCCTTGTGCAATCGCTCTAATATTAATGTTGTTTTTACCAAGTGAACTAAACATTTTACCACTGATGCCTTGGTGATTTTTCATGTTATCACCAACCAAAGCAATAATTGATAGCTCTTTTTCAACTATAATCGGATCTATTTTATGTAATTCAATTTCGTTTTCAAAAGTTGCGTCAATAGCAGTTTTAGCTTTTTCGGCTTCAACTTCATCAATTCCTAAACAAATGGAATGCTCTGAAGAAGCTTGAGTGATTAAAATAACATTGATTTTCTCTTGCGACAAGGTTTCAAACAAACGTTTGGAAAACCCAGGAATACCAATCATACCGCTTCCCTGTAGCGTTAAAAGCGCAATATTGGAGATGTTACTAATGCCTTTTACGGGAATTGTTGAAAGACTTTCATCATTTGAAATAATGGTTCCCGCAGCATCAGGCTCTAAGGTATTTTTTATATGAATGGGAATATTCAAATCCAAAACAGGCTGAACTGTTGGTGGATACAAAACCTTTGCTCCAAAATGCGATAATTCCATGGCCTCTTGATACGATATTTTTTCGATAGGGCAGGCTTGTTTCACCAATTTAGGGTTGGTTGTAAACATACCGCTTACATCGGTCCAAATTTCCAACTGCGTTACTTTTAAGGCTGCAGCTACAATGGCAGCAGTAAAATCGGAACCACCACGACCCAATGTAGTTTGTTCGCCAGTACCCGATTTTGAAACAAAGCCAGGTAGTATGGTAATGCTCTCGGAAGCTGATTTAAAATAGTCTTTGATATTTTTGTTGGTAATACTGTAATTAACTTCTGCTTTTGTGAAGTTTGAGTTTGTAACAACAAGTTCTTGCGAGTTCTTACATGCTGCTGATAAACCACGGTTTTTCATGGTTTCAGCAATGATAAATGATGATAAAATTTCACCGAAACTAACCAACTTATCGGATGTTTTGGGAGATAATTCATTTATCAAATAAATTCCATCTAGCAAGCTTTTTAATGCGTTAAGTTTTTCTTCAGCAAATGTTATAATACTTTCGCTGTTATCTGGGTTCAATTCCTTAATAATATCAAAATGGATATTTTTTATAGAATTAAATGATTCTATGTAGTTAGTATCTTTATTTTGAGCTTGCTTGCCAGCTAAAAGCAATTTGTCTGTGATGCCTCCAACAGCTGATACCACACAAATTACAGAATCACTTTGTGAATAGTCCTCTAAAATATTGATGACTTTATTTATATTTTTTGAAGAACCTACAGAAGTTCCTCCAAATTTTAAAACTTTCATTTTTTAATACATTGGATAATTAAAAATAATACTTTAAAAGTTGCAATTTTTAAATTACAAAAATAACCTGAAGAGTATGTAATTAGCAACCCCAAAGGGTTGTAATATTGGTTGTAGTAGCAAAAATATAAGTTCTTCCTTTTGTAAAAAAAGAAACTTTTAAAAACATATTTTGGCTTAATTGATTCATTATATTGAATAAAATACTAGCCAAATGTATTACTTTTAGCTTAATAAAAAAACAAATTATATTTTTTTGAAGTATTCTTATATTGACTTAATTTTTGTTTGAAAATTATAATGAATACAATAAAGAATTGAAAAATCAATAATGCCATAAATGAAAATTTTTTCAAAAGAACAAATTTATGAAGGAGACCGATTGACCGCTGAACGCCAAAACATCTCATCAACCGATTTGATGGAGCGTGCAGGTACCCAAATTTTTAATTGGATGCATTTACGTATGCAAGGAGCACAGGTACCCATCCATATTTTTTGTGGTATTGGTAATAATGGTGGTGATGGCTTAGTGCTTGCAAGACATTTAATTTTAGACGGCTATCATGTAAACACTTATATTGTTAATTATAGTGATAAGCGTTCCAAGGACTTTTTAATTAATTATGACAGAATAAAGAACGTTACTAAAAACTGGCCTGTTCTTTTAAGCGACGCGGAAGAACTACCTGAAATCCATCCGAATGATATTATTGTAGATGCTGTTTTTGGTATTGGATTAAACAGACCTGTTGTTGATTGGGTGAAAGTATTATTTATGCACTTTAAAGTTACTAAAGCATTTACAATTTCCATCGACATTCCTTCAGGGTTGTTTGTTGACAAAGCTGTTGAAGATGAAGATGCTGTCGTTAATGCGGGTTATACCCTTAGTTTTGCATCTCCTAAATTAGTTTTCTTTTTACCAGAAACAGCCAAATTTACGCTACAATGGGAAGTTTTGGATATTGGATTGGATCGAGAATATTTGCTTACAACACAAACTGAAGCAGAACTTATTAGGAAACTTGAGATATTACCTAATTATATTCCTCGAGAAAAATTTTCGCATAAAGGACAATTTGGACATAGTTTAATAATTGGAGGTAGCTACGGGAAAATTGGCGCTGTAACCCTAGCCAGTAAAGCTACATTATCAGCTGGTGCTGGTTTAGTATCGGCTTATGTGCCAAAATGTGGCTATGTACCAATACAAACTACATTTCCTGAAGCTATGTTGATTACTGATAATGACGAGGAAAAAATCACTTCTATTGAATTAGATTTTGAACCAACTGTTATTGGTTTTGGAGTAGGTATTGGAACAGATGCTAAAACGATTGATGCTTTTGAAAAATTTTTAAAAACCAATAAATTCCCTTTGGTTATTGATGCCGATGGTATAAACATACTTTCAAAAAAGAAAGCCTTGTTAAAACTATTGCCATCAGAAACTGTTTTAACACCACATCCCAAAGAGCTTGAGAGATTAATTGGTACATGGAAAAACGATTTTGACAAGTTAAGTAAAGCCAAAGCATTTTCTAAAAAACATAACACCATTTTAGTTATAAAAGGCGCCCATACGATTACTGTTTTTAATGATAAACTTTATATAAACACTACTGGAAATCCTGGGCTGGCAACAGCTGGCAGCGGCGATGTGCTTATGGGTGTTATCACAGGGCTAATATCACAAGGATACAATCCTTTGGTTGCCAGCATTTTTGGTATTTACCTACATGGTAAATCTGCAGATATCGCTGTAGAAGATTATGGGTATCAAAGTTTAATTGCATCACATGTTATTGAATATTTGGGACAAGCGTATCTAGATTTATTCAAACAACCAGAACCAAAGCCTCAATTGGAATCTGATGGTGAAAGGCCAAATAAGGAGTCATAAAAAAAGCCGCAAATAAAATTGTGGCTTTTTAATTTAACAATGATTTATTAAATATTGTATTTGTTAAATAAATCGATTAATTTGGAATCTGAAGGCCTTGGAGCATTAGATGATATAATATTGCCTTCAGTATCAATTAAAATAAATCGTGGAATTCCTTTGATTAAATAGTCTTCAACAAATTTTGATTTCCAATCATTATCTGCAAATAATTGCATGCCACCCATTTCTTTTTCTTCAATCATTTTCTTCCATTTATCATGGTCATCAGATTTATCAATAGATATACTAACAAATTCTATGTTTTTACCATGATATTTTTCTTCAACTTCTTTTAAAAAAGGTATTTCTGCTTTACAAGGACCACACCAAGTTGCCCAAACATCTATGTATACATATTTACCTTTTAAATCATCCAATGAAGTTGTTCCTCCATTATAATTTTCATAATCAACAAATTTTGGAGAAGGACTACCTTTATCAATGGTTTTAAGTATATCATAACTTTTGGTTATTGCTGCCTTATGGACATCGTTGGTAGAATTATCCATATACGTTGTATAGAAATCTTCTAAATTTTCGGTATAAGTTATGCCGTACTTGGCATTATCGTAAAGCAGTTTGTTTTTAATCAACTCACTTTCAGCCGCAGAAATGGCTTTTAAATTAGCTACATCTTCAGGAATCGAGTCTGTTTTTACAATTTCTTCAGCTAACTTTCTATAATGTGAACCAACTAAATCTGCATAATCATTTGAGAAATCAAAATCTTCTTCACTAGTATAATCTAAACCTTCTAAGTCGCTTAAAAAGTTTTCAGACAATTCCAAATCTGGTTTCTTTGCATAATAGGAGTGGTATGGTTTATAGATGTTTAACTTTGCTAAATACGAGTAGTTTAAGTTTCGCTTTTCTTTTTCCTTAAACGAATCAGGAATGTTATTAATTGATGTTAAATATGCAGTTAACGAATCCTTGACTTTATTAAATGTTTCTTTGTATGCAGCTTCTTCTAGAAGATATACATTACTTACACTGCCATTTTTAGTCAATTCTTTTTCAATCGCTCTTTTTTCCTTTAAATAGGTGCTAATTTGAGAACCTTCGCCACTAAAGTTTAATGTATTCAAGAAATCGTTTGCATCATAAGTTATTTTGATGTTATTTCCATTCTCTATGTAAAATGGCGCAAAGTTTTTCCCATCGTAGAACATATATTGACCTGCTTTTACTCGCAAAGTATCCATAAATGTTCCATCATTATCAACAGTAAGGGTGTCAATAAATTCTCTATCCATACTGTTTATAGTAAAAATATTTTGCTTATTAGTTATTTTACCGGAAACTATAGCAAAATCTTTGGGTTCTTCTTTACAGGCAATTATTCCGATGGCAAATGATAATAAGAGTAGTTTTTTCATATTGTGTTTTTAAATTTTTATAAAAAATATGAATTTAGAAATTTAAGTAAAAAATTCACATCAATAATTAACTTTTCGCTAACAGTTTATAGCTTAAAAATCAATTTTTCATAAGCAACAGTTTCTGGAATTATATCAAGGGCATATAATTCGTTCTGTGTTTTCATAACGGTTTCTCCATCAATTAATGATTGAGACCATTCAGTAATATTTAACCATTCTTGAACATCATCAAGTTTTTGCTTGTAACGGTTTGCTATAGTTTTATCGATACTGGGGATGTCCTTAAATTCTGAAGTTGTTTTGTTTATAATTTTTAAAATGGCTTTTAAATCCTTTTTGTTTGATTCAATGAAATCCTCTCTCACGGCAATAACAAAACATGGCCATGGAGAAGGGCAGTTGCCAATGCATCTAAAGGTACCATCATCTACAAAAGGCTTTGTTGTAAATTTTTCCCATAAAAAGTAATCGGCAGTTCCATTGGTTAACCCTTCTACAGCGCCTTCTAAATTTTTTATAACTTCAAAATTCAAATCTTTGTTTAAGTCCCAGCCATTATTTTCAGCATTTATATACGCCATTAAGTGCGATCCAGAACCGTACCTGCTTATGGCTGCTTTAGTGCCTTTTAAATTTTCAATGGTTTTGTAAGATGAATTATGCGTTACATGAACACCCCAAATTAAAGGGGTTTGGACAAAAGTTTGAACAATTCTACTTGGGTTGCCAGCAATAATATCTTTAATGATGCCTTCGGTAAGTATCACCGCAAGGTCAATATCCCCATTGCGAAGGGCTTTGCACATATCTCCGGTACCACCTGGGTAATCATGCCAGCGTAAATTAATTCCTTTTTCTTGGTATTCTTTATTTTTTAACGTTAAATGCCATGCTAGGTTAAAATGTTCTGGTACACCACCAATATTAACTTTCTTCATTAAATTATTCAAGTTTTTCTACAATTTTATCAAGCGTATATGTAATTATATTTTCAATAATTTCCCCCGGGTTTTTACTAAAAGTCCCCAAAGCTCTGTTTGCTATAATAGCGTTTAATGAAATGGCATGATGCCCCAATAATTTTGACAACCCATAAATAGCAGACGTTTCCATTTCAAGATTGGTAATTCGGATGCCTTCATAATTAAATGTATCCATTCTTGTGTTTAAACTAGGGTCTTGAATTTTCATTCTTAAAACACGCCCTTGCGGACCATAAAAACCACCGGCAGTAGCCGTTAAACCCAAGTGTGTTTCACTACTTTTAAAGACACTTTTCAACTTATTACTACCTTTAATAACAATGGGTTTAGATTTGTTTTGATGCCAATTAGTTTGTGAGATAAAAGCCTCTTCAATTTCTGAATTTCCTATATCACCTAATTTATATGAGTGAAGCATACCATTTAAATCAAGACCATATTCGCTTATTACAAAGGAGTCAACAGGGATATCTTTTTGTAATGAACCTGAAGTGCCAACTCTAATAATATTGAGTTTTGTTAATTTTTCTTTGGGTATCCTAGTTTTTAAATCAATATTGAATAAAGCATCCAATTCATTTAAAACAATATCAATATTATCGGGTCCGATACCAGTTGAAACAACAGAAATCCGTTTTCCTTTGTAAATGCCTGTTTGCGTTTTAAATTCTCTTTTTTGTTTTGAAAATTCAATAGTATCAAAGTGTTTCGTTACTTTTTCAACCCGGTCTTGATCCCCTACAAAAATAATGATGTTTGAAACGTTTTCGGGCTTTAGGCTTAAATGATAAACACTACCGTCTGGATTGAGTATAAGTTCAGATTCTTTAATGGGCATTCAATACAGATTTTATCAATTTATTTTTTGATTTGCAAAATTGAAAACCAAGTTTTTTTACACCGCCAAAAGTCATTTTATCATTAATTTCAGATGAAAAATTATGTTGCCCCAATAAGGCTTCATGTCCTTTTCTACTAAGAGTGATTTTATTATCTGATATCGAATAGAAAATTTCCAGATTATCAATGATTCTTGATAATTGTATATCTCCATAGCCATAAAAACCTTGATAATTTAAGGCATAGCCCAATAAATGATTTTTAGAAGTAACATGGTGTTTGTCAATAATTTTAAGAATATTTCTTTCAAGAATATTTAAGCCGTAAACCAAATAGGGAAAACGTTCTAAATGCGCTTTGAGGCAATTGCTTAAATATTTAAACGATGACGGTTTTACAATAAGTGGTTTTAAAAGGTTGTGATCAATACCACAATAAATACTCCAAACGGTTGTGGCCATATCAATATCGCTGGGGTTTAACAATGCTTTGTTTTTGTAATGTTCCAATAATTGTTCAGAAGATAACTCGCCTAAGCCTTTTAAGTTTTTACTACCCTCAATCCTGCCACTGCAAACTAGGTACAAAGGTAAGTCGATTTTTTTCTGTTGAATTAAACTAATAACAGCAACCATATTTATATGGCAAAATAAATCGTACTCAAACCATAATACTATTTCAGAATAATCATTCGTATTGTCAAGTTTACTTAGCTCTTCTTCAATTTTTGTTTCTTCCAATTCTATGTCATAGAAAGCATCAAAGAAACCTTTTCTTAGGTCTATAAAATCTTTAGAGTAAACAGTTTCAATTGTTGGCCCTTCACACAGCATTTCTTGCCATGTTAGTTTTTCGCCTTCAACATTGAGCTCATTTAAAACATCCGTTAAAACATTTCCGTTTGTAATATGTAGTGGTTGTTTCCACATAATTTAACCTCCCACGCGTTTTACATTGAACCCTTTTTCTTTAAGGATTTTCATGATTTTATCACGGTAATCACCTTGAATAAATATTTTATCATCCTTAAAACTACCGCCAACACTTAGTCTTGTTTTTATTTCTTTGGCCAAAATTTTAAAATCTTCTGTAGCACCTGTATAGCCTTCTAGAATGGTTATGGGTTTGCCTTTTCGTTTTTCGTATTTACAAATTATGGGGTTGTCTTGCATCCAAATACCAGAAGATTCATCTATGCTTGAATTACTTTCATCTGGAACATAATCGGGAAATAAATTTTTTAACTGGTCTCGTAAGTCCATGTTATTACTTCTTTATTAATCCTAGTTCAATTAAGCGTTCATTTAAGAACTCACCAGCTGTAATATCATCAAATTGTTTTGGGTTGTTTTCGTCAACACATCCTTCTAATACATTCAACTTCATACTGCTTATTGGATGCATGAAAAACGGAATGGAGTATCTCGATGTACCCCAAAGTTCTTTTTGGGGGTTAATTACTCTGTGAATGGTGGATTTTAGTTTGTTATTAGTATGCCTTGAGAGCATATCACCAACGTTAATCATCAATTCATCTGGTTCTGCAATGGCATCAATCCATTCTCCTTTATGGTTCTGTACTTGTAAACCTCTTCCTTGTGCACCCATTAGCAACGTAATTAAATTGATATCGCCATGAGCTGCAGCCCTAACGGCTTCTTTGGGTTCTTCCGTAATGGGCGGGTAGTGTATGGGCCGTAAAATAGAATTTCCATTGAGTATGTACTTATCAAAATAGGTTTCTTCCAAACCTAAATGCAATGCTAAAGCTCTTAAAACATACTTCGCTGTTTTTTCGAGCATTTTGTAGGTTTCCTTACCTATTTTATTAAATTCAGGGAGCTCCTCAACTATCACATTATCTGGGTACTCAGCTTTTAGTGCGTCATCATCTTCAACATATTGTCCAAAATGCCAAAACTCTTTTAAATCACCTTCTTTTTTACCTTTTGCACTTTCTTTTCCAAATGAGACATAGCCACGTTGGCCACCAATACCAGGTATCTCATACTTTTGCTTTATTTCTAATGGTAAGTTGAAAAAGCTTTTTACTTCCTTGTAAAGATTGTCAACTAAATCATCCTCTAAAAAGTGGCCTTTTAAAGCCACAAAACCAATGTCTTCATAAGCTTTACCAATGGCATCAACAAATGCTTGCTTTCTAATGGGATCGTTTGAGGTAAAATCTTCTAAATTGACACTAGGAATACTATTCATGGGAAGTAATTTATTAAATATAACGTAATACAAATGTACAAAAACATTACAAAGTTTTTGGTATGACAGAGATTATTACTTTCTAATAAATATTCTCTTTTTATGGTATATTTGGTGAAGTAAAAATAGCTCATTTTTAAAAAAGCTTTAGCTTTAACTAATATGTATTACACTACAGAAAACCTTGATAGAACTCTTTTAAAAACGTTGTATATAAACATGTTAAAACCTCGATTGATAGAGGAGAAGATGCTTGTTTTATTACGGCAAGGAAAAATCAGCAAATGGTTTTCTGGTATTGGGCAAGAAGCTATTTCAGTTGGTGTTACCATGGCATTGAATGAAGATGAATATATTTTGCCCATGCATAGAAATTTAGGGGTTTTTACAACCAGAAACATACCCTTATATAGGCTTTTTGCACAGTGGCAAGGTAAAGCTTCAGGATTTACAAAAGGCAGGGATAGGTCGTTCCATTTTGGAACGCAACAATATAAAATTGTTGGCATGATATCGCATTTGGGGCCACAGTTAGGTGTTGCCGATGGCATCGCTTTAGCTTCAAAACTAAATAGAAAAAGTCAGGTAACTGCTGTTTTTACTGGAGAAGGAGGAACCAGTGAAGGCGATTTTCATGAAGCCTTAAATGTGGCTTCTGTTTGGAAACTGCCAGTTTTGTTTTGTGTAGAAAATAATGGCTACGGGTTGTCAACCCCAACAAATGAGCAATACTATTGCGAGCATATTGCCGACAAAGGTGTTGGTTATGGTATGGAATCGCACATTATTGATGGTAACAATATTATAGAAGTTTATGCCAAAGTAAATGATATTGCTGCTAGTGTTAGAGAAAACCCCAGACCTGTTTTATTGGAGTTTAAAACCTTTAGAATGCGAGGTCATGAAGAAGCTAGTGGCACAAAATATGTTCCCCAAGATTTGATGGATTCATGGGCAAAACAAGACCCTATTGTAAATTTTCAAAAGTTTTTAGCGCAAGAAGGCATTTTAACAAATACCGATAAAATTAAAGAAACAATCATTAGTGAAATTAATGAACATTTAGAGGTTGCCTTTGGCGAAGAAGATATCATTCCAAATGAAACTATAGAATTAAATGATGTATTTAAATATTTTGAATATCAAGAAGTTAAAAATAATTCAGAATTAAAAGAGATTAGATTTATCGATGCTGTTTCAGATGGTTTAAAACAGAGTATGGAAAAGCATGATAATTTAATTATTATGGGACAGGATATTGCAGAATATGGAGGGGCATTTAAAATAACAGAAGGTTTTTTTGAGCAGTTTGGAAAAGAAAGAATACGAAATACCCCTATTTGCGAATCTGCAATCGTAGAAACTAGTATGGGGTTATCCATTGCCGGTATGAAAAGTGTGGTAGAAATGCAGTTCGCAGATTTTGTTTCTTCAGGTTTTAACCCTGTGGTTAATTATTTGGCTAAATCCTATTATAGATGGGGTCAAAATGCGGATGTAGTTATTAGAATGCCTTGTGGAGCTGGTGTAGCGGCAGGACCATTTCACTCACAAAGTAATGAAGCATGGTTTACAAAAACCCCGGGTTTAAAAGTAGTTTATCCAGCATTTCCATGCGATGCAAAAGGATTGCTGGCGACAGCTATTAACGACCCGAATCCCGTATTGTTTTTTGAGCACAAAGCTCTTTATAGAAGTGTACGCCAAAACGTTCCTGTTGATTATTACACCTTACCATTTGGTAAAGCTTCATTGGTAACAGAAGGAAATGATATAACTATTATTAGCTTTGGGGCAGCAGTACATTGGGCATTGGACATGTTAAACAATAACCCAGAAATATCAGCTGATATTATTGATTTAAGAACGCTTCAGCCATTGGACACAGATGCCATTTATAATTCGGTTAAAAAGACGGGTAAGGCTATTATTTTACAGGAAGATTCCTTATTTGGAGGCATTGCCAGTGATATTTCCGCTTTAATAATGGAACATTGTTTTAAGCATTTGGATGCGCCAGTTAAGCGGGTGGCTAGTTTAGAAACACCTATTCCGTTTGCTAAACAATTGGAAGCACAATACCTGCCAATGCATAGGTTTGAAAATGCATTAATGGAACTTTTGGCTTATTAAACTCAAAAATTCTTATATTTAAAACAACTTAAACAGTACGTTTTGAGGTTTTTATGGCTTCTCATTTTTTTTATTTTTTATCAACTGCAAAAGAAATTCAAATGCTTTTGAATATGGTTGCTCATGGAATTCAAGAATGGAGACAGCAACTGCCTATAATTCACTTTCCTATCAAATCGATTCCAATCCATATATTACCGCCTTTAGTGATAGCTTAAAACCTGAATTAAAATATATAGCAGTTTCAAGAGACCTTTACCGTATGGGCTTAAAACACAATATCCCTGTCAATATTGATATATTTTGTTAAAGATAAATGCATACCCGTTGGAGAAACAAAATTGATATTTACATGGGAAACGATGCATAAGCTGCAAAGCAATGGAGCAGAAAAAGGGTTTGTATTGATTATGGGGTACCCATAGAAAATTAGCCTATTTGGTTTCAGCCTCCAAAAGTATAAATGGAAAAGCATCTTGCACGTGTTTTAATTCTTCTTTTGTTAAATCATTCACAGGCTTTTTAAGCACATTCAAACTATAGGTGTTCCTTAACTCGTAATAAGCTTCTGTTATCTCATTTTGAACGGAAACATATAGTTTATAGGTGTTTTCTTTACCGTTTTGCAAAGAAATAACAGCATCTTTTGGATTTTATGATGCCTCATTCTCTTTGTTGCCCTTACAATAATTGCAAGAACCATCACCATTGTTATCCGAAAATCTTTGGTAATATCTTTTAAATTTTCAACAGGAACAATTTCCCCTTCAATCATAACTTCGTCGTTGTTGTTGATTACAATATGCAATACGTTTCATTCTAGCTTTATAGTATCACAATCGTTTGCAAGACAATCTTCGAGAAGCATTCTGTTAATGCCTTCATCTGAAGAAATCGTCGCTGTAACTAGAAAAAAAATGAGTAATAAAAATGCAATATCTGCCATAGATCCCGCATTTACTTCGGGTATTAGTTTCGAATGTCTCATGATTACAGTTTTATGTTAACAAAAACTTAAATCACAAAAACAATCCCATAATTATCAGAAAGTTATCTTAATGTGCGTATCGCTTAGAGCCTTTCCAAAGCCCGTTGTTTGAAGTATGAAAATCTATAACACGGTTATTGGTGAATAATTGTTCTTGTGTTATATGTTTTAATCGTCTTGATATGTT
>JBMTVT010000017.1:0-35729 GCA_049451635.1 Tamlana sp.
TAAATATATTTAAAAATGAAACCATTAATGTCTAAAATTATTTTTTTAAGTGTGTTTTGCTTATTAGTAAGCTTCACAAATACTTTCGCACAAGAAGGCCATATAACCTTAAATCAAGACAAAAAAATTGATGCTTTATTGGAATTAAAGAAAGAAATGAATAAAAGTGAAACCGATTCTGACCGATATAAAATACAAGTGTATTCTGGAAATAGAGTTGGAGCCACTAATGCAGAGAAAGGTTTTATTGAAAGTTTTGATGATTGGCGCCCAACTATGCAATATGGATCGCCAAATTTTAAAGTTTGGGTTGGTAATTTTAGAACTCGATTGGAAGCTGACAGAGCGTTAGTTCGCATTAAAGAAAAATTTCCAAGTGCCTTTATTTTTAAACCCAAGAAGTAAATACTCATATAAAAAAAGCGACCAGATTGGTCGCTTTTTTATTAATAACTACTCAACTATAATCTTCTTCGTTATAAGGCTATCGTTAAGGCTCATTTTTAAAAAATAAATTCCAGAACGTAAATTGGAAATATCAATTTGCTTTAAACTATCAAATCCATCAATCACTACTTTCCCACTTATATCATAAACGCTAATGCTATCAATTTTTTCATTAGTGTTTATATTTATTAGGTGGTTTGCTGGATTAGGATGAATACTAATTCTGCTTTCTAATGGATTGTCTTCAATTCCTTGGAAGCATTCATTTGGGTATTAGCTGCAGAAGCATCTGAATACTCTTTGTCCAAAACCTTAGTACCCGCAAGTAAATTATTTGTTGGAACAGATTGGTTGCCGTCTTCAACAACAGCATTTACAGTATGATTATGTGAAGGTAAATTACTTACAGATAACGTATTTGTTGCCCCCTTTACTTCCTTGATTGTAACTTGGCAATCCCGGTCCATTACCTTGTACTATTGGCACGCGACCTCTTAAATCTGGTAATGCAAATGTTGTTAGTCCATCACCGCCATACTAGGTACCTAATAGTGAAAACAAAGTGGAATATTGAGAAATAGCTAAAAGATGCCTATCGCATTCCATCCAACCTCGCTATTCAAAATTAACTCCTGTTAATTTAATATCACCTAGATATGATTCTTGGGCATTTTAATCAGTTGTAAAAACTAATAAAAATAATAGCCCTAAAATTGTAATTGATTTTTTCATAATGAATTGTTTATAATTAATAGCTTTTTAAAGATAGGTTATTAAAAGGCACAAAAAAAGCACTTATTGTTAAATAAGTGCTTTGTCCATTATTTGTCTTTTGTTTGTAGTATTATTTCAATTTCTTTTTAACCTCAACTTCATGGAAAGCTTCTATGATGTCACCTTCATTAATATCGTTGTAGTTTTTAATTTGCATACCACAATCGTAGCCTTTACTTACTTCTTTAACATCATCTTTAAATCGTTTTAAAGATGCTAGTTCGCCTGTGTAAACTACTACACCATCCCTTATCAATCGTACTCTAGAATTTCTAAATATTTTTCCATTGGTAACCATACATCCAGCAATAGTTCCAATTTTCGAAACTTTGAAGATTTCTCTAATTTCAGCGGTACCTGTAATTTCTTCTTTAAGCTCTGGCGACAGCATACCTTCCATAGCATCTTTAAGATCGTTTATGGCATCATAGATGATCGAGTATGTTCTAATGTCTATTTCTTCTTTGTCTGCAATAGCTCTAGCATTTCCAACTGGCCTAACGTTAAATCCAACAATAATAGCATCGGATGCTGAAGCTAATAACACATCACTTTCAGTTATAGCTCCAACGCCTTTGTGTAAAATATTCACTTGGATTTCTTCAGTAGATAATTTTTGGAATGAATCTGTCAATGCTTCAACCGAACCATCCACATCGCCTTTGAGAATAATATTCAACTCTTGGAAATCTCCAAGAGCTATTCGACGACCAATTTCATCAAGTGTAATATGTCGCTGTGTTCTAACAGACTGCTCTCGTTGTAATTGGGCTCTTTTAGCTGCAATTTGTTTTGCTTCACGTTCATCTGCAAATACATTGAACTTATCTCCTGCTTGAGGTGCGCCATCCAAACCTAAAATAGATACTGGTGTAGATGGACCAGCTTCATGTACATCATTTCCGCGTTCATCGTGCATCGCTTTTACTTTACCACTATGCTGTCCTGCAAGTACATAATCGCCGACTCGTAACGTTCCTGCTTGCACTAAAATAGTAGATACATAACCTCGACCTTTATCTAGGAATGCTTCGACAACGGTTCCTGTCGCTGGTTTATCCGGGTTGGCTTTAAGCTCTAATAATTCAGCTTCAAGCAATACTTTTTCTAATAACTCTTTAACCCCAGTTCCAAATTTAGCCGATATGTCATGGGATTGTATTTTACCTCCCCAATCTTCAACCAATAAATTCATTTGAGCCAATCCTTCTTTAATCTTATCAGGATTCGCATCTGGTTTATCAATTTTGTTAATGGCAAAAACGATGGGCACCCCTGCAGCTTGAGCGTGCGAGATAGCTTCCTTGGTTTGTGGCATGATGTCATCATCTGCCGCTGCAACAATAATGGCTATGTCTGTTACTTGCGCACCACGTGCACGCATGGCAGTAAAGGCCTCGTGACCCGGCGTATCTAAAAAGGCTATTTTTTGTCCATTTTCCAATTCTACACCGTAAGCACCAATATGCTGGGTAATACCTCCTGACTCACCTGCAATTACATTTTCTTCACGAATATAATCTAAAAGTGATGTTTTACCATGATCTACGTGACCCATTACAGTAACTATTGGTGCACGAGGTTTTAAGTCTTCTGGTCTGTCTTTAATATCTTCAATGGATTCTTCAATATCAGCTCTTACAAACTCTACTTGATATCCAAATTCTTCTGCAACAATTGATAGGGTTTCTGCATCTAAACGCTGGTTCATGGTAACCATCATACCTAGCGACATACATGCTGAAATAATTTCTGTTACACCAACGTTCATCATGGTAGCAACTTCGCTGGCTGTTACAAACTCTGTAACTTTGAGTATTTTACTTTCTGCTGCCTCTAGCTGCTGATCGATTTCAGATTGCTCTCTGTGTTGATCTCTTTTATCCCTTCTGTATTTAGCCCCTTTACCTTTTGCAGATTTTCCTTGAAGTTTTTCAAGTGTTTCGCGCACTTGTTTTTTTACGTCTTCCTCACTTGGCTCTTCCTTAACAATATTTCGACGACCTTTTCCTTTAAATCTATCATTACTTGCTGGCCTTTCAGTACCACGATTTGCATCCTGTGGCCCACCAACTTTGCTTATACGACGACGTTTTCTTTTACTAGCAGCATTTGAATCTCCTTCTTTGTTTTCAGGTTTTTTATCTTCTTTTTTCTTTTTCTTGGGCTTATTAAATTGAGATAAATCTATTTTATCTCCAGCTATTTTTGGCCCTGAAAGTTTTTGATACTTGGTTTCAACCTTTTCATCAACATCCAATCCTTCACTAGCTAGAGTTTCCTCTTTTGAGGATATTTTTTCAGGTTGTTTTTCTTCAGCTTTTGTAGGTTTTTCTTCTACCTTTTGAACCTCTTTTTTTGGCTCTTCTACTTCTGGCTTTAGTGGTACCTCTAGCTCTGGTTTTTTTTCAACTTTTTTTGGCTCTAAATCAATTTTTCCAACTTGTTTGGGGCTAGAGAGTATCTTTGATGCTTTAACAATCTCTTCTTTTTGAGCTTTTTCTGAGGCTTCTTGGGCTTTTTGCTTTGCTTCTATTTCTTGCTCACGTTTTATACGTAAATCTTCCTTTTCTTTTAGCTTTGCTTCACTTACTTCTTGCGACTTAACTTTTTTATTGGCGTCTGTTTCGAATTCATCTGAAAGAATTTTATAAGTTTCTTCAGAAATTTTCGTTGTTGGGCGCTTCTCTATCTCGACACCTTTTGAATCTAAAAATTCTACAGCACGATCTAGAGAGATGTTAAGCTCGCGTAGTACTTTATTTAATCTTATTGTTTCAGCCATAAATTGCCTTTAAAATACTCAAATATATGTTATTCTTCGAATTCTTCTCTTAAAATTCTCAGAACGTCGTTAATTGTTTCTTCTTCTAAATCTGTTCTTTTAACTAAATCATCTACATCTTGTTCTAAAACACTCTTAGCAGTATCTAATCCAGCTTTACTAAATTCGTCTATAATCCATCCTTCAATTTCATCAGAGAACTCTCTTAATTCAACATCTTCTTCAGCACCTTCTCTAAATACATCAATTTCATAACCGGTTAATTGACCTGCCAAACGGATATTGTGCCCCCCTCTACCAATGGCTTTACTAACTTCCTCTGGTTTTAAAATGACCTCAGCGCGTTTTGTTTCTTCATCAATTTTTATTGATGTCACTCGTGCAGGGCTTAAAGCTCTTGTGATATACAACTGCAAGTTATTGGTATAGTTGATTACATCAATATTTTCATTACCTAACTCTCGTACAATACCATGAATTCTTGAACCTTTCATACCAACACAAGCTCCAACAGGGTCAATTCTATCATCATAAGAATCTACAGCCACTTTTGCTTTTTCACCGGGGATTCTAACCACATTTTTTATAGTAATCAATCCATCAAAAACCTCAGGTATTTCTTGTTCGAATAATTTTTCTAGAAATAATGGTGATGTTCTGGACATAATGATGGTTGGTTTAGCCCCTTTAAGCTCTACGCTATCAATCACACCTCTTACGTTATCACCTTTTCTAAAGAAATCAGATGGTATTTGTTTGTCTTTTGGCAATACAATTTCATTACCTTCATCATCCAACAAAATAACTGCTCTGTGACGAATATGGTGAACCTCAGCTGTATAAATCTCGCCAACTAAGTCTTTAAATTGCTTATAAATTATGGTATTGTCGTGTTCGTGGATTTTAGAAATTAGGTTTTGACGCAGTGCCAAAATAGCACGCCTTCCAAGATCGATAAGTTTCACTTCTTCTGATACATCTTCACCTACTTCAAAGTCTGGCTCGATTTTACGAGCTTCAGATAATGAAATTTCTTGGTTTGGCTCTTCTACCTCACCATCGGCTACAACCACTCTATTTCTCCATATTTCTAAATCACCTTTATCTGGATTTACAATGATGTCAAAATTATCATCATCACCGTATTTCTTTTTTAAGGCGCTTCTAAATACGTCCTCTAAAATGGCCATTAACGTTACTCTGTCAATGAGCTTATCGTCTTTGAATTCAGAAAAAGATTCAATTAACGCGATATTTTCCATAACTCTTTTTGAATTAAAATTTAATCATAACTTTTGCTTCTACAATATCAGGGTAAGCGATTTTCACTTCCTTTTTTACGGTTATTTTGCCTTTGCCTAAGGGTTTGGGCTCTTTAACTTTCCACTCTAGTGTAATATCATTATCAGTTGCTTTGGTAAGCTCCCCTTCAATTTCATTTAAAGGTGTTTTTACTTTAAGCGTTCTTTTTAAATTCTTTTTATACTGCCTTTTATGAACTAAAGGCGATGTGGCACCAGCAGACATAACTTCTAAAGAAAAATCTTCTTCCTCTCTGTCTAAATTATGCTCTATGGCTCTACTAACAAACATACAGTCTTCTACCAACACCCCATTATCTCCATCAATAATTACTTTAATATGATTGTCATTTTGAACTGTAAAATCAATAAGAAATAGATCTTGCCTTTCTTTAAATGCAGCTTCAAGTAGCTCTGTGACTTTTGTTTTAAACATTTTTTAGTATAAAAAGAGGGGACTTCCCGTCCCCTCATTTCTTGTTTTTTTCTTACAACGCTGCAAATATATAACATTTTATTGATTTTTAAAGGAATATTTCATAAATTTAGATACAACTCACTTGTGTTATTATGAAACGTTTACTTGTACCAACCGATTTTTCCAACCAAGCTGAAAATGCTCTAAAAGTAGCTGCCCAATTAGCCAAAAAACATGATTGTGAAATTTATTTGCTGCATATTCTTGAAATGCCTTTACAAGAGGTAGACCCCATAAACTCGAACAACAATATGCCTGAAGCTATATTTTTTATGAAATTGGCACACCAAAAGTTTGAAAAACTAAAAAGCAAAGCCTATTTAGAGGGGATAGTGATTCATGAAATTGTAGATTTTCATGAAATATTTAAAGGCATTTTCCAAGTCTGTAAAAAACATAACATCGATTTAGTAATTATGGGATCTAATGGCGCCAGTGGTTTCAGGGAAATACTTATTGGAAGCAATACCGAAAAAGTGGTTCGCACCTCGGATACACCTGTATTAGTTGTCAAAAATGAACATATAACATTTCAAGTTAATGATTTTGTCTTTGCTTCAGACTTTAAAGAAGAAAGCACAAAAACCTATGAAAAAGCCATTAAATTTGCCAAAACACTGGGTGCTAAAATACATTTGCTAATGGTTGTTACACCTGCAAAATTTATAACAACCCGTGATGCCCAAAATAGGATAGAAAAGTTTGCAAACTCTTTTGATTTCTCAAATTATACCATTCGTATTTACAATGATATTAGTATTGAAAAAGGTATCATTAATTTTTCTCAATATCTTAATGCCGATTTAATCGGCATGAGCACTCATGGCAGACAAGGTATTTCGCATTTTTTTAATGGCAGCATTAGCGAAGATTTGGTAAACCATGCCAAACGTCCTGTAATTACGTTTAAAATTTAATAAAGTACATATAAACAAAAAAGTCTTCCAATATTGGAAGACTTTTTGTTGGCTTACTAGGGCTCGAACCTAGACTCTTCTGGACCAAAACCAGACGTGTTGCCAGTTACACCATAAGCCAATGTGTAATTGAGGGTGCAAATTTAGTACAAAGTTTTATTTTTACAAGTATTTTTTTGAAAAATAATCGTGAAAACTTAACGTTTACTTAAAAAGATTTGAAGTAACATTTTTATTGCTAAATTCGCCAAAGCAAATAAATATAGACAACATGGCTCAATTTAACTATAAAAAATGGAACACTATTTTAGGTTGGTTCTCTTTTTTAATAGCGCTTATTACATACTCTTTAACTGTTGAACCTACGGTAAGTTTTTGGGATGCTGGAGAATATATTTTAACATCTTCTAAACTCCAAGTTGGGCATCCACCAGGAGCACCATTATTCCAAATGATGGGGGCGTTTTTCTCTATTTTTACTTTTGGAAACAACGAGCTTATTGGTTGGATGATGAATATGATGAGTGCTGTGTCTAGTGCATTTACCATTTTGTTTATGTTTTGGACCATTACCTTGTTACTAAAAAAATTAACAGGTAGTAAAGAACTTTCGCAGCCAAAAGCCATGGCTATTTTAGGTAGTGGTTTGGTGGGTAGTTTAGCGTTTGCCTTTACCGATTCGTTTTGGTTTAATGCTGTTGAGACCGAAGTGTACGCCATGGCAACCTTAATTATGTCGGTTTTATTTTGGCTTGGGCTACGTTGGGAACAGGATATGGATAAACCTCGCGGAAACCGTTGGCTTATTTTAATAGCCTTTATCATTGGCTTATCTTTTGGAGTTCATTTTATGGGATTATTAACCATTCCTGCCATTGGGCTTATTTACTACTTTAAAAATCACAAAACTATTACGGTTAAAAACTTCATCATTGCCAATGTAGTTTCGGTGGCGGTTTTACTATTTATATTCAAACTTCTGGCTCCTAATATTTTAAAAATATTCAGTGTTTTTGAAATCTTTTTTGTGAATACTATTGGGCTACCTTTTAACTCAGGTTCTATTATTTCTGGGATACTTTTAGTAGCCTTAATTAATTACGCTTTAAGGTATACTAGACAAAAAGGTTATGTAAATTTAAACACGGGTATACTTTGTGTAACTTTTGTAATTATTGGGTTCTCAACTTGGTTAATGCTGCCTATTCGTGCTAATGCTAACGTTGTTATTAATGAAAATAATCCATCAAGTGCTAGAGAATTGCTGGCTTATTATAACCTAGAGCAATACCCCGAAACACACTTATTTTATGGCCCACAGTTTACAGACCAATATGCCTATCTAGATGATAACAACCCATACGTTGACGATAAACCTAAGTATGAAAAAGATGAAGAAAAAGGTGAATATGTTGTTGTTAACGATTACAAAAACGCTAAACAAAACTACAACTCCAAGCACGCTTCAATTTTACCGCGTATGTGGAGTGCTGAACATGCTGAAAACTATATGATGTTTTCCGGTTTTCTGGATTTCAAGCTGAAACCAGAATATCAAATGGAAAACCAATTGCGAACTGCAGTATCGAATTTTAAAAATGATGTTGCTCAAGGCAATGTGGATTATGAGGATTACAATAATTTCTTAAAACGTTTCAAAAGTTATATTGATGTTGAAAAACCATCGCTTGTAAGTAATATTGCTTATCTTTTTGAGTATCAATTGGGTTATATGTACTGGCGTTATTTTATGTGGAATTTTGCTGGACGACAAGACGATATTCAAGGCCGATATGATAACCACGGAAATTGGATAACCGGTATAAAACCTTTAGATGAAATTCACTTAGGGCTTTCTCAAGATAATTTACCAAGTGATATAAAAAACAATAAAGCTAGAAATACGTATTATTTATTGCCGCTTATTTTAGGCCTTATTGGGTTCTTTTTCTTGTTCAATAAAGACAAGAAATTATTTTGGGTAATGTTAGTGTTTTTTCTATTCACAGGCATCGCTATTCAAGTTTACACAAACGTACGCCCATTCGAACCTCGTGAACGCGACTATTCCGTAGTTGGGTCTTTTTATGTATTTGCGCTTTGGATTGGTTTTGGAGTTTACGCAATCTATGATATTCTTAAAAATAAACTATCAAAAAAATTATTGGCCCCTATTGTTACAGTGGTTTGTTTGATACTAGTCCCAGGAATTTTAGCAGCAAACAATTGGGATGATCATGATCGTTCTGATAAATACACCGCCAAAGCTATGGCGAAAATGTATTTGGATTCGTGTGCTGAAAATGCCATTTTATTTACCATTGGCGATAACGATACCTTTGCACTTTGGTATGCCCAAGAAATTGAAGGCTACCGTACAGATGTACGTGTGGTAAACACCAGTTTGTTCCAAACTGATTGGTACATTGACCAAATGAAACGCAAAGCTTACGAAAGCGACACTATACCATCGCAATTAACCCATGATTTGTATAAATATGGCACCAACGATTATATCATTATTCAACCAGTAATTAAGGATACTTTAGAAATAAAACAATTTTTAGATTTTGTTGCCAGTAATAACCCCAGAACAAAATATAAATATGTGTTACAACAAGAAGGTGTCGATTTATCTCAGGTAAGAAGTCAGGATTTGAATGCCACATATATGCCAACACCATTTTTACGACTTCCTGTAAATAAAGAAAATGCCTTAAAATCTGGTATTGTGGCTTCAAAAGACGCAGATAAAATTGTGCCTAATATTGATATTGAGGTAGAAGGTGGCGCTCTTTACAAAAATAGATTGCTAATGCTCGATATTGTTGCCAATAACGAGTGGAAACGCCCCATATATTTCACTGGTGGCAGCTTTGGAGATGATGACTACATTTGGATGAAAGACTACCTTCAACTTGATGGCATGTGCTATAAATTAGTACCTATAAGAACTCCTGTAGATAAGGCTAACCCATTTGATATGGGACGTGTTGATAGTGATTTAATGTACAAAAAAGTTAAAGCTTGGGATTGGGGCAATAGTGGAAGTCCAGATATTTACCACGACCCTGAAACGCGCAAAAATTCCATTACTTACAGAGGTAATTTAGCACGCTTAACAGAACAGTTAATTAGAGAAGATAAAATGGATAAAGCTGAAGAAATAGCAGATATTGCAATGGACAATATGCCAGTGGATTATTATGGCTATTACACCTTATTAGAACCATACATTAGCGCCTATTATGAAGTTGGCAATAAAGAAAAAGCACAACGCTTATTTAAAGATGTGGCTAAAAAATATCAAGAAAACTTGTCGTATTACAGCAATTTAAAAGTTGATAGCCAAGAACGTTTGTTTGAAGATATTTATACCGATATTCAGCGCTACAAAGGATTTATAGATGTGTTGGTTAAATACGATATTGATTTTGCTGAAAAAGAAGGAGACAATTTCAATAATTACCTGCGTTCCTTCAAACACTTTTATGGCGATGATGAACCCAAGGAAGAGATAAGAACCGATGTAGATATTCCTGTTGATAGTGATTTAAAAATAGATACAACTAATTAATTTGGTATTGACCAAGGCATGGCCTTTACACCTATTAAAACTCCTTTAGTAGCAAAAAAAATGTTCCCAAATTATGTTTGGGACATACCTACTGATACAAAAGATTTGTACCTAACGTTTGATGATGGCCCTACCCCAGAAATAACCAATTGGACAATTGAGGTGTTAAAACAACACAACGCCAAAGCCACTTTTTTTTGCATTGGAAACAATGTTGAAAAACACCCTGATATTTTCCAAAATATCATTGATAATGGCCATACCATTGGAAACCACACGCAAAACCATATTAAAGGTTGGAAAACGAAAACAGAAGATTATTTGAAGAATGTTGCAGAAGCACAAGAAACAATCAATGCTAAAATTTCAAATTCGTCAATATCCAATCTTTTTCGTCCTCCTTATGGGAAAATAACTCCCAAACAGGGTAGAAAGCTAATTGAATTGGGATACAAGATTGTTATGTGGGATGTTATCTCTTTTGATTGGGATAAAAACATTAGTAAAGATACTTGTTTAAACAACGTCAATTCAAAAGCAAAAAATGGCAGTATTATTGTTTTTCACGATAGTGTAAAAGCATCAAAAAATATGCAATATGCCCTTCCAAGAGTTTTGGAATATTTTAGTGAAAACGGGTATGAATTTAAATCAATTAATTAGATTGATTACTATCTTCACTTCTACAAGATTAATGTGACGCTTAGAAGTAATAAAATTTAAACGTACTGTTGAATAATCCCTATAAGGGTATTGGCATCTTGCTCTCCACTTTGGCGCCATTTCATCTCGCCATTCTTATAAATTATTAATGTAGGCAAGGTTTTAACGCGTAAGGCCTCTGCTAATTCTTCATTTTTTTCAACATCAATTTTAATAACTTTAGCCTTATCACCTAGAGCTGCGGCAACGTCTCTTAATATAAGATGCATTGCTTCTGATTGATCATTCCACTCTGTATAGAAGTCTAACAAAACAGGAATTTCTACATCTATAAGTTCCCCAAATTTTGACATATATTAATGCTTTAGTTCAAACATCGTATTACAAACCTACGTAATTTTTCTATATTATTGACATTATACACTTAAGTAGGCTCTCTCTTACTTTATTTTTTAATATAAACTCGCCAAGAGTAAATATAACATTTCCATGCAATTATGTTACACTTGTGCCTTTTTTAAGTTCTATAACAGTAATTTCTGGCCAAATACCAACACGACCTGGATACCCTAAATATCCAAAACCTCTATTTACATTTATAAACTGTCCCATTTCTTTATAAATTCCTGCCCAATACTTATAACGCCATTTTATGGGGCTCCATTTTATCCATCCTGGAATTTCAATACCAAATTGCATTCCGTGAGTATGACCGCTAAGTGTTAAGTGATAATGATAATCATCATTAATAACCTCAGCTTCCCAATGCGATGGGTCGTGGCTCATTAAAATTTTAAAATCATTTGGCTCAATATTCTTAGAAGCTTTCTTTAAATCACCTGCTTTTTTAAACTCGCCTTTTCCCCAGTTTTCAACACCAACAATGGCTATTCGTTGCCCATTTTTTTCTATAAACCTACTTTCGTTTAAAAGCAAATCATATCCCATCTCTTTTTGTAGTTGAACCAAATCTAATAAATTTTGTGCTTTAGCTTCATCAGATGGCCAATCTACGTAATCACCATAATCATGATTTCCTAATATTGAAAATACCCCATCCTTAGCCTCAAGTGTGCTAAATAAATCTTTCCATTTATACATTTCAGATGCTTTATTATTTACCAAATCTCCGGTAAACATAATAACATCTGATTTTTGTTCGTTTATAAGATTTACGCCATATTCAATCTTCTCTTTGTTATCAAAACTACCTGAATGAATATCACTAATTTGTGTAATTCTATAACCATCAAAAGCTTCTGGCAAATCCTCAAAATGCAATGTATAATTTAAAACCCTAAACTGATACTTTCCTCTATACATACCATACAAAAGTGATGTAAGCGGTATGGCAGCTAATCCAAGAGCAATTTGACTTATGAACTTTCTGCGTGATGGCAAATAAAAAGTTTCTTTTGTAGTTACCAGTTTATCGTAAAGTCCCAGAATAAATCTTATGATATCTTCACCCAACAAAATAGGAATAATAACCAAGTTGAAGGATATAAACGCCAATAAAACACCAAAAGCATAACTTTTGGAAGGTGTTAAAACACGCCCTTCTGAAGGTGATAAAAACTGTGATAAAAAATTACCAATTATGATAATTGCAATTCCAAAAAACACATAATAAAACCAAGTGCTTTTAACCACTGTTCTTATAGCTTGAACCCCATAAATGCTAATTACCGTAAAAAAAATAAGGAAAATAATCCAACGTAGCATACTTCTTTTTTGTTCAAAGATACTTCATTTTAAACATAGAAGTGAAATGCTAAATATTTTTAACGATACCTTAAGAGTTTTAATTCTTAAGGTAACGATAAAATTAGCATTTAAAATTGCTTTAACAGTTCTTGAATAATGGTAATATCAGAATACGACTTTATGGATTCATCAAAAACCTTAACGTTATTCATTAATACTTTGGGTGGACTTATAACCGTTTTAACGGTGGTTGCTGAAACATGTATTTCTGAAAAACCAGCTTCCTTAAACAACAGAACATTGTTAGGATTAACCCCGCCACCAGGTAATACAGTTAAATCACCTTTTGATTGCTCTCTTAAGTCCTTTAATAAACTCATGCCCTTTTCAGCAGATAATTCTTAACCAGAAGTAAGAACACGTTTAACCTTTAGGTCCATCAAGTGCTTTAACGCTTGTTTTGGGTCTGAAACCCAATCAAAAGCACGATGAAATGTAAAATCCAAAGGTTTTGAAAGTTCTAAAAGTGTTTTTGTTCGAGCCACATCGATCATTTGATGATTATCCAAAACTCCCGAAACTATACCTTTGCAATCCAAATCTTTACAAAGTAAAATATCTTGTTTCAATAGGACTAAAATTTTTCAGTTTTCATTTAACTCCATATATCACTTATTAAACGAAGAAATTTTATAAAAACTCCTCTTTTAGTATTGTTGGTTTAATGGCTTCATCGTGTTTAACCTCAACCAAAGAAAATAAAGCACTTGCCAAAACCTATACATCGATAGTTAAGCTCATTGTAGTTTGCACGTGGAGATTTCAAAATGCAACAAAAAGCATGGAAAATTTACAACAATGAGCTAATGCCTTAAATGTTGTATATCAGGGTTTTATGATTGAATAATCTGACCCCAAAAATGAAACAGTTGGTCTAGGTGGCAGACACGATAGAGATGGCAATGTTACCCTAGATGCTTGCATTATGGATAAAAATGGCAACTATGGCTCTGTGGTTTCAATTCAAAACATCATTCATCCGATTTCGGTAGCCAGAAAAGTTATGGAAAACACTCCACATGTTATACTTGCTGGAAAAGGCTCCGAAAAGTTTGCTTACGAAAGCGGTTTTAAAAAAACAGATTTATTAACCGAAAGCACCCAAAAGCAATACGAGACATGTAAAGTAACATCTAATTATAAACCCATAATAAACATTGAAAACCATGACACCATTGGCCTGCTGGCCATTAACAAAAATGGCGATATTTCTGGAGCTTTTATTACCAGTGGATTAGCTTATAAAATGGCTGGTAGAGTTGGCGACCCGCCCATTATTGGCTCGGGGTTGTTTATAGATAATGAAGTGGGCGGATGTGTTGCAACTGCTTAGGAGAAGAGGTGCTAAAAACAGTAGGCAGTTTTCTGGTGGTTGAATTAATGCGACAGGGTAAAACCCCACAACAAGCATGTGAGGAAGCTATATTGAGAATTTTAAATAAACCAAACAAAAATTACAAAGATTTTCAAGTAGGGTATATTGCGGCAAATAAACATGGTGAAACTGGTAGCTATTCCATACATAGTGGGTTCAGTATGTCCAAATACCTAGATGACGTTCATGACGTTGTTCTATCAGACTACTTTAATAAAACCTAAAACCACTTAATGGTAATATCTGTTAATTTTTGTTTGAATTTATTGTATGGCGGAAACAGCAAATAAAGCGGTCCTTTTGAATGACTTTTTAACACCGCTCGTTGATTAGAAAAATCCTGAAAGCCAAAAAACCCATGCGCTCTCCCCATACCACTATTGTTAACGCCTCCAAATGGTAATTCGTGGTTAGAAAAATGTATTGCATTGGTGTTAATACAAACACCCCCAGACCTTGTGTTATTAATTATATAATCAATATGCTTTTTATTATTACTGTATATATAAAGTGCCAGAGGTCGTTCCTTTTCATTAATATAATGCACTGCTTCCTCAATGTTTTTATATGTTTTAATAGGAAGTATGGGGCCAAAGATTTCTTCCTGTAATAACTCACTTTCATCAAGTAAATTTGAAATTACCGTTGGTTCAATGAAATTATCTGCTGAGTTATAAACACCCCCCTTTTCTATGATGGCCCCATTTTCTTTGGCCAATTCAATAGCACTTACCAATCGTTGACAGTGCTTCTCATTTACAAGTCTTCCAAACGAATTTGAACTCGATGCTTCTTCAGAATAATACATCAGCATTTGGTTTTTAAGTGCCTTAATTAATTCTTCTTTTTTAGATTCATGCACCAATACATAATCAGGTGCGATACATGTTTGTCCTGTGTTTAAATATTTACCCCAAACCAAATTTTTAACAGTTTTTTTTATACTGGCAGTTTCATCAATAATGGTTGGTGATTTTCCTCCTAACTCCAGAGTTACTGATGCTAAATGTTTTGAAGCTGCCTCCATAACTAGTTTGCCAACTATTGGAGAGCCAGTAAAAAAGATGTGATTGAAAGGAAGTTTTAATAAATTTTTTGAAACATCAACACCGCCTTCAAATAAAGCCACTTCATTATCGTTAAACAAATTATTTACCAAATTAGCCATTACTCTAGAGGTATTTGGCGTCATTTCCGATGGCTTTATTATTACGGTATTACCAGCCGCAATTGCTGAAACCAATGGACTAAACGTTAAATTAACCGGATAGTTCCAAGGAGATATAATTAAGCAAACGCCCTTGGGTTCATATCTAATCCAAGAGGATGTGCCAAACAAGGTTAAAGGCGTGTTAACGCGCTGTATTTTCATCCACTTTTTTAAATTTGATATAGCTACCTTAATCTCTTTTATTACTAAATATAATTCAGTTAAATCGGTTTCAATTTCTGGCTTTTTAAAATCTGCAAATAGCGCATCTCTAATATCTTGCTTGAAAGTATGCTCCAAAGCTTGTTTTAAAGCTTTTAGTTTTTTAATTCGTGTTTTGTAGGATGAATTGCCAATAGCATATTGGTTGGCTTTTTGCTTGTTAAAAATTTCTATGAGTAATGTTTCCAAAAAGATTGATTTTAAATTTATCTGAAAAATACAAATTGCAATTCAATTAATTTATAATCATTCATAGTTTTCGTAGATTTGGTGTTCTTACAAAAACAAATCCATGTCAGAACAAAAACGCCTCTTTTTAGTCGATGCTTACGCACTTATTTTTCGTGGGTATTACGCTTTCATAAAAAACCCAAGAATTAACTCTAAAGGAGAAGACACATCAGCTATAATGGGCTTTATGAACTCCCTTTTGGATGTTATTAAGCGCGAACGACCAGACCATTTAGCAGTATGTTTTGATAAAGGCGGAAGTGCCGATCGTGTTGAAATGTTCGAAGCCTATAAAGCTAACCGAGACGAAACACCCGAAGGCATAAAAACCGCCGTTCCCTACATTCATGAGATTTTAAAGGCAATGCACATTCCAATTATAGAAAAGAATGGCTATGAAGCCGATGATATTATTGGAACCCTTTCCCGCCAAGCGGAAAAAGAAGGCTATAAAACCTATATGGTAACACCTGATAAGGATTTTGCGCAATTGGTAACCGAAAATATTTTTATATACCGTCCCAAATCTTTTGGTGGCGGCTATGAGACTTGGGGAATCCCTGAAGTACAGAAAAAATTTGAGGTAGAAACCCCAGATCAAGTCATTGATTTTTTAGGAATGATGGGCGATTCCAGCGATAACATACCTGGATTACCAGGTGTTGGAGAAAAAACGGCAAAAAAGTTTATCAAAGAATTTGGCAGCATGGAAGGGCTTTTAGCAAACACCGATAAGCTAAAAGGCAAAATGAAAGAGAATGTTGAAGAACATGCTGAATTGGGAAGACTTTCAAAAGAGTTGGCAAAAATTATGCTGGATGTCCCTGTTGCGTTTCATGCAGAAGATTTTGAACTCAACCATCCAGATATTGAAAAAGTAAAAGAGATTTTTCAAAATTTAGAATTCAGACGACTTACCGAAAATTTCATTAAAACCTTTACTTCTGGTGAAGAAGCAACCCAAACCGAAAGCACTTTGCCTAAATCTGAAACAAAAGAAACACCAAAAGAAACAGCGTCTGCAGGTTCAGGACAATTTTCGTTATTTGGCGCCAATGGTGATACCGAAGATGAAACAGAAAACTCAAATTCTTTTACAAGAAATACCTCCAAAAATACCAGTCATTTTTACCAAAGTATAGCTTCAGGCATGGCAACCAAACTATTTGTAAAAAATTTGCTTAACCAAACATCGGTGTGTTTTGATACCGAAACCACGGGCTTAAACCCATTGACTGCAGAGTTGGTTGGTATATCATTTTCATGGGAAATTGGGAAAGGGTTTTACGTACCATTTCCAGAAAACAAAGATGAAGCTCAAGCATTAATTGAAGAATTACGCCCGTTTTTTGAAGCTGAAAATATTCAAAAAATTGGTCAGAATTTAAAATATGACATTAAGGTCTTAGCCAAATATAACATCGAAGTCAAAGAACCTTTATTTGACACCATGTTAGCACATTATTTAATCAACCCAGATATGCGTCATAATATGGACGTGCTTTCAGAAACTTATCTTAATTACACGCCAATTTCTATAGAAACATTGATTGGGAAAAAAGGTAAAAATCAGTTGCCAATGCGCGATGTGTCTTTAGAAAAACAAACCGAATATGCCGTAGAAGATGCCGATATTACCCTTCAACTTAAAGAACATTTTGAAAAGGAATTAGGCGAAGCCAACACAAAGAAATTATTTGATGAGATTGAAATTCCACTACTACGTGTTTTAGCTGCCATGGAATTGGAAGGTATCAACTTGGACAAAGATTTTTTAAATAGCCTTTCTGAGCAATTAAACACCGATATTGCCAACTTAGAAAAAAGCATTTATGAAGCCGCTGGTGAAGAGTTTAATATTGCCTCACCAAAGCAGTTAGGCGAAATTTTATTTGATAAAATGAAATTGGTTGATAAACCTAAAAAGACCAAAACAGGTCAATATTCAACCGCAGAAGACGTGTTAAGTTACTTAGCCAAAGACCATGAAATTATTAGAAATATCCTAGAATTTAGAGGTCTATCAAAACTGAAAAGTACCTATGTAGATGCACTTCCGCTCCAGGTTGAAGAAGCGACTGGTCGTGTTCATACAGATTATATGCAAACCGTTGCTGCAACTGGTCGATTAAGTAGTAACAATCCTAATTTGCAGAACATCCCTATCCGTACCGAACGTGGTCGACAAGTACGTAAAGCATTCATACCTCGTAATGAAGATTATACACTTTTAGCTGCCGATTACAGTCAAATAGAATTACGTATTATTGCAGCCTTAAGTGAAGAAGAAACCATGATTGAAGCCTTTAAACATGGTGAAGATATCCATGCGTCAACCGCTTCAAAAGTATTTAATGTCCCTATTGAAGAGGTTACTCGTGAGCAACGTAGTAATGCAAAAACGGTGAATTTTGGTATTATCTATGGTGTTTCTGCTTTCGGGTTAAGCAATCAAACCGATTTGTCTCGTAGCGAAGCTAAAGAGTTAATTGACACCTATTACGAAACCTATCCTAAGCTTAAAAAATATATTAGCAAACAAGTCGATTTTGCACGCGACCATGGTTATGTGCAAACCGTTTTGGGTAGACGGCGTTACCTAAAAGATATTAATTCTAGAAATGCTGTGGTTCGAGGTGCGGCCGAACGTAACGCTGTAAATGCGCCTATTCAAGGTAGTGCAGCAGACATTATAAAAATTGCCATGATTAATATTTACAAAAAATTAGAAACTGGCAATTACAAAACCAAAATGTTGTTGCAAGTGCATGACGAATTGGTTTTTGATGTTTTCAAACCAGAGCTAGAGGAAATTTCTAAAGTTATTAAAACCGAAATGGAAAATGCTTTTAAACTTTCTGTTCCTTTAGATGTAGAAATTGGTGTTGGAGATAATTGGTTGGAGGCGCATTAAGATAGTCTTCATAACCACAAGGAACATCATCCATCTCTAAAAACAATCAATAAATGTATTATCTTCGTTTCTTTTTATACTTAACCTTATCCTTCCGTTGATTAAAAGGCACAGCATCATTAAAGGTGTGTTTTGGTTTACCTGGTTTGTTTTTACGCCATTTCTCCGTTTTTTCAGGAAGTAACACTTTAAGTAAATCTTGTCGCCCTAATTTATCTAATGTCTTTTTAATCCAAGCTTTATTTTCGTCTTTGTACCAAAAGAAAAAGCGGTGTTGTTCGTCTTTTTCCTTTCTTGTTTTTGGCGTATTTACTTTTTGAAGTGTATATGGGTGATACCCACTATAATAAATCACCGTTGCTACTGTCATTGGTGTTGGCGTAAAGCCTTGCACTTGCTCCAACTGAAAGCCCATATCTTTGGTTTCAGCAGCAAGATTAGCCATATCCTCAACCTCACAAGCTGGATGATTTGAAATGAAATACGGAATTAACTGTAGATTCAGTTTATTCTTAATGTTGATTTTATCAAAACGCTCTTTAAACTTATGAAAGTAACTAAACGATGGTTTTCGCATCAACTTCAATACGGGGTCACTCGTATGTTCTGGTGCCACTTTAAGTCGACCAGACACATGCTTGGTCATGACTTCTTCGGTATAATCGTCCAACTCTTTTGGATCAGCATTTTTATTAAATTCTGGCACCAACATATCATGCCTAATTCCAGAACCGATAAACGATTTTTTAACCTTAGGATGACTGTCAACCGCTTGGTACAACTCGGTTAACGGTTTATGGGAAGTATCTAAATTGCTACAAATTACTGGTGAAATACAACTTGGTGCAACACACTTATCACAAATGGCTTGCACTTTACCTTTCATTTTGTACATGTTGGCACTTGGTCCGCCAATATCACTTAAATACCCTTTAAAATCTGGCATGTTCGCAACCGTATCGACTTCTTTTAAAATCGATTCTTTACTTCGTGATGCTATAAATTTTCCTTGATGTGCAGAAATGGTACAAAAACTACAACCACCAAAACAACCACGATGGATGTTAATAGAAAACTTAATCATTTCAAACGCAGGGATCTGTCCGCGTTTATTATATTTAGGATGTGGTAAACGTGTATAGGGCAAATCAAAAGAGGCATCAATTTCTTCCTCAGTCATGGTAGGATATGGCGGATTTATCATCAGAATCTTATCACCTACTTTTTGAAAAATACGTCTTGCTGCCAATTTATTGGACTCTTGCTCGATAATCTTAAAGTTAGACGCATAAGCCTTTTTGTCTTGTAAACAAGTTTCGTGCGAAGCTATTTCAACATCTTCCCAATTTTTGTTTTTCGGAATTTCATCTTCACTATTTAATAGAACAGCAGTTTGGTTAACCGTATTGATACTATTAAAAGGCACCCCTTTTTCTAACAAACGTATAATTTCGCGTAAAGGTTGCTCGCCCATTCCGTAAACCAACATATCTGCTTTAGAGGTTTCTAAAATAGTTGGCATTAATTGGTCGCTCCAATAATCGTAATGCGTTACACGTCGCAAAGAACCTTCAATACCCCCTATTAAAACAGGTGTATCAGGCCATTTTTCTTTTAAAATTTTACTGTAAACCGTAGAGGCATAGTCAGGTCTAAAACCAATCTCCCCATTTGGGGTATAGGCATCTTTATCTCTTCGCTTTTTATTAGCATTGTAATTACTAACCATGGGATCCATACAACCGCCAGTAACGCCAAAAAACAAACGTGGCTTACCCAATTTTACAAAATCCTGTAAATTGTCGTTTACATTGGGCTGTGGCACAATAGCAACTTTAAGTCCAAAACTTTCCAATAAGCGTCCTATTACAGCAGGCCCAAACGTTGGATGATCTACATAGGCATCGCCACTGAATAGGATAACATCAAGCGATTCCCATCCGCGAATCTTCACCTCTTTATTTGTGGTAGGTAACCAATCTGAAAGTTGTAAGTCCTGCATAGGTTGCAAAAATAATGTAATAATTTTGAACTTGTTAAAGCTTCTATAGATAATTATTACACTAGCTCTTGAAACAAGTTAAAGATGAAAATTTTTATTTAATTTTGTGCTCTGATTTAGAACTATGAATATCATTTCAAAAGACATACAAAATGCCGTTGCTTTGTTAACTAAAGATAAGCTTGTAGCCATACCTACCGAAACGGTTTACGGCTTAGCTGGAAATATTTATAGTGAAACGGCAATTAAACAAATTTTTGAAACAAAAAACCGCCCTTTTTTTAATCCTCTTATTGTTCATATTCATTCGGTAGATGTTTTAGAGCAGATAGCAAGTGAAGTTCCCGAAAAAGCTAAACAATTGGCAAAAGTCTTTTGGCCAGGTTCAATGACGCTCGTTTTAAAAAAACAAGCTACTATTCCAGATTTAATTACAGCGGGAAAAGACACGGTTGCTGTTCGCATTCCAAATCATCCTATAACTCTAGAATTACTAAAACAACTCCCCTTTCCACTAGCAGCACCTAGCGCTAATCCATTTGGAAGTATTAGCCCAACAAAACCAAAACATGTAAAACGCTATTTTAAAAACAGCATTGAACAAATTCTTGATGGAGGCACTTGTACCAATGGAATTGAGTCAACTATTATAGGTTTTGAAAACAACAGCCCTGTTATTTATCGTCTGGGTGCTTTAGACATAGAAGAGATAGAAAATGTTGTTGGCCTAGTAACTATAAAAAACAAAAAAGAGAAAAATATAGAAGCACCAGGCATGCTGGCGCGACATTATGCGCCTTTCACTAAAACCATTTTGAGTGAGAACCTACAATTAGACATTAACACTTATAATAACAAACGTATAGGCATACTTAGTTTTAAATTAAAACTAAAAGATAATTCAATCGCAAAACAAATCGTATTATCGCCTTCTGGAAATATACAGGAAGCAGCGGCTAAATTATACGATGCTATGCACAAATTAGATTGTGCAGATCTAGACATTATTATAGCAGAAAAATTTCCAGATTCAGGTTTAGGCAAATCTATTAACGACAGACTGCAGCGCGCCACTTATAACAACTAATTACATAAGTTTTTAGTCATCTGATTTTCAATACAAAAAAACCTTTAACTAGGTTTGGTAATCAAATATATAATCGTAAATTTGCAAACTCTTTTTGAGAGAGGAATGTTTAATAATTAAAAAATCAATTAGTGTGGACACATTAAGCTACAAAACGATTTCAGCAAACAAAGCTACTGTAAACAAAGAGTGGGTTTTGGTTGATGCTGAAGGTCAGGCGCTTGGTCGTTTAGCTTCTAAAGTTGCAAAACTTTTAAGAGGTAAACACAAGCCAAACTTCACACCTCACGTTGATTGCGGCGATAACGTAATTGTTGTTAATGCCGAAAAAATCAATTTATCTGGTAACAAATGGAATGACAAAACATACATTCGTCACACAGGTTACCCTGGAGGTCAAAGAAGTTTATCTGCTACTGAATTGTTTGGAAAAGACCCAGCAAGAATAGTAGAAAAATCAGTAAAAGGAATGTTGCCTAAAAACAAATTAGGTGCCGATTTATTCCGCAATCTAACAGTTGTTGTTGGTTCAGAACATGCACATGCAGCTCAAAAACCAAAAGCAATTAATTTAAACGAATTTAATTAATGGAAGTAATTCACAAAATCGGCCGTAGAAAGACGGCTGTTGCTCGTGCTTATGTTGCCCCAGGAAAAGGGAACATTACAATTAACAAAAAAGATATAGCTAATTACTTTACTACAGCTACTTTACAGTACAAAGTAAAGCAACCATTAACTATGACTAACAATGAAAGCAACTTTGATATTACAGTAAATGTATATGGAGGTGGCATTACTGGTCAAGCAGAAGCTGTTCGTTTAGCAATCTCTCGTGCTATGTGCGAGGTTGATGCTGAAAACAGATTAACCCTTAAACCAGAAGGTTTATTAACAAGAGACCCAAGAATGGTAGAGCGTAAAAAATTCGGACAGAAGAAAGCGCGTAAGAAATTCCAGTTCTCTAAACGTTAATAAAATGCTGAACATGTTTCAGTATCTGTTTATCAGTTACTCCAAACATTTTCAACCAATTAAAATTATAAAGCTCCTGAAATTAATTACAGGATATTAAAAAACAGTTATTGTTGTCCTAGCGTAAAAGCAGGATTTAGTTTAGCATCTAAATGGCTAAGGCGAATTGTAAAAATGACCACTTAACCATTGCTAATTCAACAGAACGTAAACTATCACAAAATGGCAGTAGAAGTAAAAGAATTATTAGAAGCAGGTGTACACTTCGGTCACCTAACACGTAAGTGGGACCCAAATATGGCTCCTTACGTTTATATGGAGCGTAACGGTATCCATATTATTAACCTATACAAAACAGCGGCTAAAATTGAAGAGGCTGGAGCAGCATTAGCAAAAATTGCAGCATCAGGTCGTAAAATTTTATTCGTTGCAACAAAAAAGCAAGCAAAAGATATTATTGCTGAAAAAGCTGGCGAAATTAACATGCCTTACATCACTGAAAGATGGCCAGGTGGTATGTTAACCAATTTTGTTACTATTAGAAAAGCTGTTAAAAAAATGGCTTCTATTGATAGAATGAAGAAAGACGGCACCTTCAATACCTTATCTAAAAAAGAGCGTTTACAAGTTGATCGTTTAAGAGCTAAGTTAGAGAAAAACTTAGGTTCTATTAGTGACATGACTCGTTTACCAGGTGCTTTATTTGTTGTAGATATTAAACGTGAGCATATCGCGATTAAAGAAGCTCAAAAATTAAACATTCCAATTTTTGCAATGGTAGATACCAACTCAGACCCACGTCAAGTTGATTATGTTATCCCAGCAAATGATGACGCTTCTAAATCAATAGATAAAATTTTATCTCACGTATCATCTGCAATAGCAGAAGGTTTAGCTGAACGCAAAGCTGAAAAAGATGCAACAGGAGACGAAAATGATGCTCCAAAACCAAAGAAAGCAGCTAAAAAAGCTGTTGCAACCGAAGAAGAAGAATAAATAAATTAACAAAACATAAAAAAGTCGTTTAGTTCTTTTCTTTGTAGAAAAATAATTGAACGACTTTTTTTAAATTATAACTTATTATGAGTGAAGTAAAAATTTCTGCAGCAGAAGTAAACAAATTAAGACAAGCCACTGGTGCAGGTATGATGGACTGTAAAAAAGCTTTAGTTGAAGCTGGTGGTGATTTTGATAAAGCTATTGAAGTTCTACGTAAAAAAGGACAAAAAGTAGCTGAAAAAAGAGCTGATAGAGATTCTTCTGAAGGCGCTGCTATTGCTAAAATAAATGTCGATAACACAACTGGTGTTGCAATAGTTTTAGGTTGTGAAACTGATTTTGTTGGCAAAAATGAAAACTTTGTTGCTTTAGCAAACGATTTAGCTGAAGTTGCTTTAAACTACAACACTAAAGAAGAGTTTTTAGCTGCAGATTTTGGTGGAATGACCGTTGCCGATAAATTAACTGAACAAACAGGTGTTATTGGTGAAAAATTAGATATCACAGCTTTTGAAAAATTAGAAGCGCCATATGTTGGGCAATACGTTCACATAAATAAAATTGCTGCTTTAGTAGGCTTATCTGCAAAAGTTGATAATGCTGAAACTTTAGTTAAAGATGTAGCAATGCAAGTAGCTTCAATGGGAGCAACTACATTATCTTATAAAGATTTTGATCCAGCCTTTATTGCTTCAGAAACAGAAGCTAGAATTGCTGTTATAGAAAAAGATAATGAAGAATTAGCACGTTTAGGAAAAACATTAAAAAATGTTCCTCAATATATTTCAATGGCTCAATTAACTCCTGAAGTTTTAGCTAAAGCAGAAGAAGCAGCTAAAGCTGAATTAAAAGCTGAAGGTAAACCAGAGCAAATTTGGGATAGAATTTTACCAGGTAAAATGGAGCGTTTCATTTCTGATAACACGACATTAGACCAAGAAAAATGTTTATTAGATCAAAACTTCATTAAAGATGAAAAAGTAAACGTTGCAAAATACGTTTCTTCTTATGGTGATGTTGAAATTACAGCTTTTAAACGTGTATCTGTAGGATAAAACAATCCTCTCGCTTTGGCGAAAAAATATATTAAACCGCTGTTCAAATTTGAACAGCGGTTTTTTTTATTCTCAAATTCCACTTTCCTAAATTACAATATTGATTATATTTGCTAAACTTTCAAGACTAAGATGAAATACAAAAGAATACTCCTCAAACTATCAGGTGAAGCACTTATGGGCAATCGCCAATATGGTATCGACCCAGACCGTTTAGCCGAATATGCCAAAGACATAAAAACCATTACAGACGAAGGCGTTGAAGTAGCCATTGTTATTGGTGGCGGAAATATTTTTAGAGGTGTAGCAGGCGCTAGTAAAGGTATGGATAGAGTACAGGGAGATCACATGGGTATGTTAGCAACCGTAATCAATGGTTTAGCCTTACAAGGTGCTTTAGAGGATGAAGGTATTCCTACTAGATTGCAAACAGCTATAAAAATAAATGAAGTTGCAGAACCTTTTATTAGAAGAAGAGCAATGCGTCACCTAGAAAAAGGACGTGTTGTTATTTTTGGAGGAGGTACTGGAAATCCTTATTTTACTACTGATTCTGCTGCAGTACTTCGTGCCATAGAAATTGAAGCCGATGTTATCTTAAAAGGTACGCGTGTTGATGGTATTTACAATGCAGACCCAGAAAAAGATGAAAAAGCCATTAAATTTAATTTCATATCTTTTGATGAAGTCATCAAAAAAGGACTAAAAGTAATGGATACTACAGCATTTACCCTAAGTCAAGAAAATGAACTTCCTATCATTGTTTTTGATATGAACAAAAAAGGGAACCTACTTAAAGTAGTTTCTGGTGAAAAAATTGGAACCGAGGTTAATGTTTAAACCTTTGGTGTAATTTTTGAAATGTGTATATTTAATTGACCTAAAAGTTAAAACAATGAATGAAGACATACAATTTATACTAGATACGGCAAAAGAAGCTATGGATAATGCCATAAAGCATCTAGAAAAGCAATTTATTAATATTAGAGCGGGAAAAGCTAGTCCAGCCATGTTAGGCAGTGTTATGGTAGATTATTACGGCTCGCAAACCCCTTTGAACCAGGTAGCCAATGTTAATGCCCCAGATGGCAGAACCATTACGGTACAACCATGGGAGAAAAGCATGCTTCAAGAAATTGAGCGTGGAATTGCTTATGCCAACTTGGGTTTTAACCCTATGAATAATGGTGAAACCATTATTATTAATGTCCCTCCCTTAACCGAAGAACGCAGAAGAGATTTAGCAAAACAAGCTAAAGGAGAGTCTGAAGAAGCTAAAATAAGTGTAAGAACAGCCCGTAAAGACGCCAATAATGATATCAAAAAACTTGATGATGTATCGGAAGATTTAAAAGCAAACGCTGAAATAGACGTGCAACAAATGACCGATAAATATGTTAAGAAAATTGATGACCTTTTCGATAATAAAGAAAAGGAAATCATGACCGTATAAATTAAAAAGCGACTACAAAGTCGCTTTTTTTAAACACATAACATTCATTTTATAAATGATAAAACGTTGCACTCTCTTTTTACTTGTATTTTGTTATTCGTTAACATACGCACAAACAATCAGCAAAAGTGCGAACGAACCCGAGCAAGATTCCATTCAAAAAAAAGAGTTCTTAAAGCAACTTGGAAATGGCTTTTTCCCAACTAGATATTTCAATTTTGATTTACGCTATTTAATAAAATTTAACCAATATGAAGGTATTAGAACTGGTATTGGCACTGAAACAAATGAGGAATTCTCAAAAAAATATAGGATTAACAGTTATGTTGTTTACGGTTTTAGAGACCACCGTTTCAAATACAGTATTGGTGGTGGTTTTAGATTAGCAGAAAAAACTAACACTTGGTTAAACTTGTCTTATACAGATGATTTGCAGGAAACTGGAAGTACGAAATTTTTAACAGACAAACGCTTTTTTCAGTTTTTTGAACCCCGTTTATTAAATATTGACCTATTTCATAAACACATAACTAAATCTATTTCATTAGAACACCAATTAACGCCTAAACTATTAACTGAAACAGAATTTGCAATTAGTAAAATAAAACCTACTTATGCATACAGCTTTAATATAGAAGGTAATGTTTTTAGAAATTTCGATGTCAGTTCAGCAAAAATGGCGTTTCAATGGAGCCCATTTGATGTTTTAGATTCCAATGAAAAAGAATCAAGTGATGGCTACCCAAAATTTACCTTTCAATACACTAAAAGTTTTAAAAATGTTTTAAATGGCGATTTTAATTTCTCAAAATTTGACTTTAGGGCCCTTTATAAATTTGGAAACGAAAAAGAGGCTTTTTCAGAAATCACTTTAGTTTCTGGAATAGCTATTGGTGACACTCCCTTAACACACTTATACCATGCTTATCCAAATAATATTAACAAAGAAACCATTTTACAAAGATTTTCAGTTGCTGGTTTAAATAGTTTTGAAACCATGTATTTTAATGAGTTTTTTTCAGACAAATTTGCAACTGTTCAACTAAAACACTTTTTAAAACCTATTAAAATTTCTCAACGTTTTAAACCACAAGTTGTGTTGATTACCCGCTATGCAATTGGCGATATGAAAAACCCTGTAAGACATCAAAATGTTACTTTTAATTCCTTAAAAAAAGGATATACAGAATCTGGTTTTGAGATTAATAAACTATTTTTCGGATTTGGTTTAAGCTTTACCTACAGGTATGGTGCTTACCATTTACTAGATATAAGTGATAATGTTGCATTTAAGTTTACATTTAACGTTACATTATAAAGTATTATACTTGTTTTTTCTACCTTTGCGCTACTTTTAACAGGAGCATGTTTAAACTTTTCACCAACACCTTTTGGGATGTTATTGCAAGATTAATTTTAAGGAATAAAATTATCATACTTGCAGGTATTGTAATAACTACTTTTTTCTTTAGTATGCAATGGGAAAACATGCGTTTCACATATACTGAAGCCAATTTATTGCCAGATGACCATGAGGTAAATATAACCTACAATAACTTCTTGAAGACCTTTGGCGAAGAAGGAAATCTTATAGTGCTTGGTGTAAAAGACAGTACTTTTTTTACTGTCGAAAAATTAAATGCTTGGAATAAACTTTCATCTAATTTCAAAAAAAATGAGGCTGTTGAAACGGTTATATCTATCAAAGACCTCCAAAAACTTATAAAAGATACAAAAAACGAAAGGTTTAAATTAGAGCCATTCATTAAAGATTCCATTAGCTCCTTAGCACAAATTGAAACCTTACAAAATGAACTTTTTGAACAGTATCCGTTTTATGATAATTTCTTGTTCAACAAGAAAACCAAAACAATACGCACCGCCATATACTTAAAAAAGGATATTGTTAACACATCCGCAAGAAAAGATTTTGTAATTAATACTTTATTGCCAACAATAAGCACTTTTGAAAACGACAGTAACTTAGATGTAAGAATCTCTGGCATGCCCTACATCAGGACTCTTAATTCTCAAAATATTGTAGACGAAATAGGTAAATTTATTGCGGCGGCACTTATAGTTACATCACTTATATTCTTTTTCTTCTTTAGATCTTTTAGAGCCACTTTCATTTCGCTTATTGTAGTATGCATAGGTGTTATGTGGACTCTTGGCATCATTGGCTTATTGAATTATGAAATTACTGTTTTAACAGCCCTTATACCGCCTCTTATTATTGTAATTGGTATTCCCAATTGTATTTTCTTAATTAATAAGTACCAACACGAGGTTAAACTTCATGGTAATAAAGTAAAATCGTTACAACGCGTTATCACAAAAATTGGTAATGCCACATTAATGACCAATATAACTACAGCCTCTGGTTTTGCAACTTTTATTTTAACCGAAAGTAAACTTTTAAAGGAATTTGGCATTGTAGCATCGCTAAGTATTTTGGCTATTTTTATTTTATGTTTGCTTATAATACCTATTATTTACACCTTTTTGCCATACCCAAAAGATCGTCATTTAGAGCACCTTAATAAGCGATGGATTGGTGGTTTTGTAAATTGGATGGAATTCATGGTGAGGCAAAAACGTATTGCCATATATGCCATTTCTGTCCTGCTGCTTGTTTTGAGCATGATAGGTATTAATCAAATAAAAATATCGGGTAGTTTAATTGAAGATATGCCAAAAGAGGAAGCTTTTTTTAATGATATACGCTTTTTTGAAAAAGAGTTTAATGGTATTATGCCCTTGGAATTTATGATTGATACCAAACGGAAAAAGGGGGTTATGAAACTTTCCACACTAAAACGTATGGATGAGCTTGAAGACTTGATTATTGAAACTCCAGAACTGTCAAAACCAATTTCGGTTGTTGGGTTGGTAAAATATTCTAAACAAGCTTATTACAATGGCAACCCTAAATTTTACCAGTTACCAACGTCTCAGGAAAACAGTTTCATATTATCATATGCAAAAAACTCATCCTCAAATGTCGATTTACTCAAAAACTTTATTGATAGTACAGGGCAGTACGCACGTATTACCACTTTTATGAAAGATGTTGGTACCGATAAAATGGAGCGCATCGAAGAAAATCTTCAGAATAAAATAAACAATGTTTTCCCTAAAGACCGCTATGAAGTTACTATGACTGGTAAAGCATTGGTTTTTCAAAAAGGAACAAAATATTTAGTTAAAAACCTTGCGATTTCTTTGTCGTTAGCCATTTTGCTTATAGCTATGTTTATGGCCTATATGTTTAGGTCTGCACGTATGATTATTGTATCCCTCATCCCCAATTTATTGCCATTATTGATAACCGCAGGTTTAATGGGCTATTTAGGTGTGCCTATAAAACCCTCTACCATACTGGTTTTTAGCATTGCCTTTGGCATCTCGGTTGATGATACCATTCACTTTTTGGCAAAATACAGACAAGAACTACAGGCAAACCACTGGAAAATTAAAACATCGGTTTATGGCGCTTTACGCGAAACTGGAATTAGCATGTTTTACACCTCTATTGTCTTATTTTTTGGTTTTTCTGTGTTTACCATTTCAAGTTTTGGAGGAACCGTAGCATTAGGGGCTTTAGTATCAGCCACCTTACTATTTGCTATGCTGTCAAACTTGTTATTATTACCCTCTTTATTGTTATCGCTTGAGAGAAGTATAGCTAATAAAGAAGTATTAAGGGAACCATCCATAAACATCATTCCAGAAGAAGACGAAGAAGAATAAATTTAGATAGTCTTTTTTAATCTTGTTGTAATGAAAAGCCAATGTGCTTTTTTATCTTTACATTATAAATTTAAAATACATGCAATCAAGAACCGTTTCAGAATTATTATCTCAAGACATTGTTATCCCAGATGTAGAAATTAAGGGTTGGGTAAGAACTTTTAGAGCCAATCGATTTATAGCTCTTAATGATGGTTCAACCATAAATAATATACAATGTGTAGTAGATTTTGAAAAGTTTGATGAAGCCCTTTTAAAACGTGTCACAACTGGTGCGGCTATTCATGTTAAAGGAGAATTGGTTGAAAGCCAAGGGCAAGGACAAAAAGTAGAAATACAGGTTAATCAATTAATTGTTTTAGGAGACTCAAACCCTGAAACCTATCCTATTCAACCAAAAAAGCACTCCTTTGAATTTTTACGCGAAAATGCTCATTTACGAACTAGGACCAATACATTTAGTGCGGTAATGCGTTTACGTTCGGCCTTGTCTTTTGCCGTTCACAAATATTTTAATGATAACGGGTTTTATTACATGCATGCACCCATTATAACTGGCAGTGATGCCGAAGGGGCCGGTGAAATGTTTCAAGTAACAAGTCTTGATGTTAAAAACCCTCCTAAAGACGATGATGGAGATATAGATTATTCCAAAGATTTCTTTGGGAAGGAAACCAATTTAACCGTTTCGGGGCAATTGGAAGCTGAAACCTACGCCATGTCTTTAGGTAAAGTCTACACCTTTGGCCCAACATTTAGGGCTGAAAACTCAAATACATCGCGCCATTTGACTGAGTTTTGGATGATTGAGCCCGAAGTAGCTTTTATGGATTTGGCTGGCAATATGGATTTAGCTGAAGATTTTATGAAATCTGTAATTTCGGAGGTGCTTAAAAATAATCGTGAAGATTTAGACTTTTTAGACAAGCGTTTGCAAGATGAAGAAAAAGGAAAACCACAATTAGAACGTAGCGATATGACTTTGATTGAAAAACTGAGCTTCGTTACCGATAATCATTTTAAACGTGTTAGTTATACAGAAGCCATAGATATACTTAGAGACAGTAAACCCAACAAAAAAAAGAAATTCAAATATTTAATTAATGAATGGGGAACCGATTTGCAAAGTGAACACGAACGCTATTTAGTTGAAAAACACTTTAACTGTCCGGTCATTTTATTTGATTATCCAGCCAATATTAAAGCCTTTTACATGAGATTGAATGATGATGGCAAAACCGTTCGTGCCATGGATATTTTATTCCCAGGTATTGGTGAAATTGTTGGTGGTGCTCAACGTGAGGAACGATTGGATGTTTTAAAACAAAAAATGGCCGCCATCAACATTCCTGAAGAAGAACTTTGGTGGTATTTAGATTTACGTAAATATGGAACAGCTGTTCATTCTGGTTTTGGTTTAGGCTTTGATCGTTTGGTGATGTTTGTCACTGGCATGAGTAATATTAGAGATGTGATTCCTTACCCCAGAACGCCACAAAATGCAGAATTTTAATACTTGGTTAACATAATCTCTTTTTCTATATTTTAGTAACCACCTAAAATCGAAACATGCTTAAACAACAATTACAATTCAAATTATCCCAAAAACTGTCGCCGCAGCAAATTCAATTAATGAAATTGATACAGTTGCCTACGCAAGCTTTTGAGCAACGTTTAAAGCAAGAATTAGAGGAAAACCCTGCACTTGAAGGCGGAAAGGAAGATATTGAAGGTGATTATGATTCAGATTTTGACAATTCAGGTGATGACTATAACGATAGCGAATCCATCGGAAACGACGAAATAAATGTTGATGAATATTTAAGTGACGATGAGATTCCAGATTATCGTACACAAGCTAATAACTACAGTAGTGATGATGAGGAAAAAACGATGCCTTATGCTGCTGGCACCTCCTTTACCCAGCATTTGATAAGTCAGTTAAACACATATCGACTAAATGACGAGGAACGAGAGATTGCTGAATTTTTGGTAGGAAGCATCGATGAAAGTGGATATATTCGAAGGGATTTGAGTGATATTATGGACGATTTAGCGTTCACCCAAAATGTTTATACTACAGAAGAAAACATAAAAAAGGTTTTAAAAATTGTACACCAATTAGATCCTGCAGGTGTTGGTGCTAGAAACCTTCAAGAGTGTTTAAGCATTCAATTACATCGAAAAGAAAAAACACCAGACACCGAATTAGCCATTGATATTATCGATAATGCCTTTGATCAATTCACCAAAAAACATTACAAGAAACTACTTCAAAAATTTGATGTTTCTGAAATTCAACTTAAAGATGCCATTTCTGAAATAGAGCATCTAAATCCTAAACCCGGTGGTTCCTATTCTGGTAACAATAGAATCGTTGAACATGTAGTGCCAGATTTCGCTATTAGAATTGTTGATGGTGAACTTGAATTGACCCTTAATGGGCGAAATGCCCCAGAACTTCACGTGTCAAAAGAATACAATAACATGCTCAAAGGCTATAAAGATTCCAAAGACAAATCGCAATCGCAAAAGGATGCTATAGTCTTTATCAAACAAAAATTGGATGCAGCCAAATGGTTTATAGAAGCCATTAAACAACGTCAACAAACCCTGTTTGTAACGATGAGTGCTATTATGCACTATCAAAGTGAGTATTTTTTAACAGGTGATGAACGTAATTTAAAGCCCATGATTTTAAAAGATATAGCTGATGAGATAACCATGGACGTATCAACGGTATCGCGCGTAGCAAGTAGTAAATATGTTGACACACCTTATGGCACCAAGTTAATCAAAGAGTTCTTTTCAGAATCGATGAAAAATGATCAAGGAGAAGACGTTTCTACCCGAGAAATAAAGAAAATTTTAGAAACTGTAATAGAAGAAGAAAATAAGAAAAAACCTTTAACCGATGAAACTTTAGCTTCTATTTTAAAAGATAAAGGCTACCCTATTGCGCGTAGAACTGTTGCAAAATATAGAGAGCAATTAGATATCCCAGTTGCCAGACTTCGTAAAAAAATATAATGGATAAACTATTAAAGAGTATCTCATATATTTTTCATCCTTTAATAATGCCATTTTTAGGTGTTGTTTTTTATTTTTCTAAATCCTCACGTTTTATTCCAGAGGAAGTTATCCAAGCCAAATTAATTTCCCTTTTCATTTTAACAGTTATACTGCCTATTTTGCTTTTTTTTCTTTTAAAAACTTTGGGGAAGGTAAAATCGATAAAGTTAGAAACATCAAAAGAACGCATATATCCTTTAATGCTTTATTGCGTGATCATTATATTGATTATCAAGCGCATTGTAACGCCTTCACAAGTAATTGAACTTTACTTTTTCTTTTTAGGAATACTACTTTCCAATATGGTATGTTTACTACTTACGCTTTTCAAATTTAAAGCAAGCATACATATGATTGGTATTTGTGGCATGTGCATGTTTTTTGTCGCATTAAGCATTCATTTTAGTATCAATATTAATGGCACTCTGGCCTTAATGGCAATTATAATAGGAGCCGTGGCCACTTCCAGATTGCACCTTAAAGCACATAATTTTGTTGAACTTATTTTAGGAGCTTTTACAGGTATAATCCCCCAACTTATTTTAGTTAATTATTGGCTATAAAATGTAAAACATCAACCCTACTTTTATGGCATTGGCATCTATGCTATTTCCATTTAGTTGTGCTTTATTTGAGAAAATTGGGTTTAAGGCATAGTATAAATATACGTTCCAGGTATTATAACCGGCACTTAAGGTTAACCCATATTGTAAGTTGTTAAAATCATTATTGTTATTGTATTTAAAAGTACCTAAATCGCCTTTATATTTAGTTGTATGGGTCAATACATAACCTACTTTAATGCCCGTGTATATACGCCAAAAATTATAAACGGTAGGTGTTGATGTACGCCATCTAAATTCAATGGGGACTTCAATTAAATGATTGGAAAACTTATTCTTTGAAAAGGTATCACTATCAATAATTGTATACGTAAATGTATTGGATTTGTCCCTGTTTATAAGAAGGTTTTGATTGTATGAGTTTGCCGAATACCCTAGTCCAATGCCAATGGCAATATTTCTTGCTTTATTAATGGGCGTATCTTTAATAAAGCCTAAATGAAAGCCCAAGGAAAAACCGCTTTGCGAAAAATTATCAGATCTGTTTCCTAATAAGTTATAAGTAACTCCGGCATAAAATTGATCTTCCTTATAAAGTGAATCAACTTCTTTTATAGGTTCTTCTTGTGCAAAAACATGGGTTATGCCAAAGAAAACAAATAGCCATATAAATAGTCGATTCATTTAAAACTTGGTATTCAAGAGTTGCTAATATATAACTATACAATGATAGTTAAAATTGTAATATTAATAAAAATTAAAAGGCGTTTTGATTTTTCAAAACGCCTTTTGTATAAAATTAAGAATGTAAAATTATCTGTTAAGTACACTACCTTTTTTGGTAGTATAGTTTATTTTTAATGCGTTAACTTTACGTAGTTCTTGCTTAATGTCGCCAATTAAGCCCATATTTGCATCGCTATCAACTTTCAATGCCGTAGTTAAAAACGGTATAAGTTCCTCACGTTTTGAAGCTCTTTCAGCTGCTATAAAAGCGGCAATTTCATTAACATCAGCAAATTTGTCATTTAATTGTATTCTAGCCTGACTACCATATTGCTTGTAATTAGCACTTGGCTTTCCTGCGTAAATATACATAACCAAATCTTTCTTATCCAGCTTTTCAACCTGATCTGCAAACGGTAAGTTATTCTCAATCATTAGAGTGTTTTGTCTCATTACCGTGGCTACCATGAAGAAAAATAACAACATAAACACAATATCAGGTAAAGCTGCTGTATTAACTGCTGGTATTTCGCCTCCTTTTTTCTTTTTAAATTTAGACATATTTATAAATGTTAAATTTTAATTATTGTACCTCTGAAAGCTTTTGAGGATACTCAAGTTTTATTTTCTCGATTTTATCCTTAAGTTTTTCCTTATTTCCAGGCCAGTTTACATCGTTATAATCTGCTTCCATTTCGGTGAATGATTGACCATAAAGTGCTTGGGCTCTCATGTTTCTCAACTCATTATAAGCTGCTACCAATTCATTTTGTACAGCTATATATGTTTTATAAGTTGTTTCTCGTTCGTTTTTTAAAGATATAATGGCTTTGTCTGGATTATCTGATGATGTTGGGTCTTTTTTACCGCTACAATAATCACATGTTCCATCACCTCCATTATCTAAAAACTCAATGGCTGCTTTTCTTAGGTTCTTAATCTCCATTAATTCATCTTCAACAAGCAACTGATCTTTACCGTTAAGCAATACCGTAAAGATATTTTTTTGCTTAATGATAGGTGGCTCAGTTTCTTCCATTGGAGGTAACTTTCTATTCAATCCAGAATCTGTTTCAATAGTAGTTGTTACCAAAAAGAATATTAATAGTAAGAACGCAATATCGGCCATGGAGCCTGCATTTACTTCTGGTGCTGCTCTTTTTGCCATAATCCTTATTTGTTAAATAATTTTTTTACTCCACCATATAGCATAGATCCTATGGCTAAAATGGCTAAAAAATAGAACGCATATAAACCTGCACCTACTTGTTTTGAAGTTGCCTCGGTATAGTTCTCTCCCTTTTCAATAAAAGGTTGTAAATCTAAATCTGTACCTGATGAGATAGCATAGGATATAACAACAATGGCTAAAAACGCACCAAC
>JBMTVT010000018.1:0-35688 GCA_049451635.1 Tamlana sp.
CAACAAACAATCTTACTACATGTGACCCTATAAAACCTGCGCCTCCAGTAATTAGTATTTTCACTTTTTTATTTTTTTATAATTATTAAGGTAGGTGTTAAAAGATAATAATCCTAAAAAAGTTAACAGTATTCCTATAAAAAAACATGGTGCTAAAAATTTATAGCTTTTTAAAAGACCTTTTTCTTTTACCCCTTTATTTGGAAACTCTGAAATAACATTTAAAATACTAGATCTATTGGCGCGCTCTTCATTAAGCATTACTAAGCTAGATTTTATTTCTCCCATTTTATTTATTATTGAAAGTTCTCTAATTTCTTTATTTGTGTCTTCTCCAAGACTTATATTAGTACCTTGCATCGGCTTCTCTGCTTCTTTCAACATCACTTTTTTATATAATGCCTGAAGCGAGTCTATTTCTTTCATTTGTTTATTATAAATACTATCTTGTAAGTTTATATTAATATCGCTAATGTTTTTTTGAAGGTTAAAGTATTCATTTTTTGATATAGATTTTATAATTAATGGTTGTATTTTTTTTGCAATAGCATTGTTGGTAGCAACTACAGTAACCGTATGAAAGCGAGCTTCCAATGAATTAAAATTCTTTAAATAATCTTTCATATTAATGGTTTTTTGGGTTGTAGTATCTAAACTACGCACAAAATCATCAAACAATTTTACTTTTTGATTTTCATCAGAATACGATTCAACACTAAACTTTTTTAAATATGTTGCTTCTTTTTTTGAAATATTCATTGCCTCGGATAATCCACTGATATCGTTTGCCAAGGCTAGCGCATTATAAAAATCAACATTATTATATAATTGTTGCACACTATTGAAGTTAGGTTCCAAAACCATTGTAGAAACATACTTGGGGTCTTTTTTTATATCGATAAAAACACCAGTAACTAAACCAACAACACCTGCTATAATAAATTTTAAAAAATGCTTTTGGATAAACAACATAAACAGGATTAAAAGGCTGTATATACCCCTAAAAATACTTCCAATAAATTTGAAAAATCGATCAAACATATTGCCAATCATTTTGAATAACTGACCTAAATCTACTTCTTCAGATTGTTGTGGTTGTGGCAATTCTTTACTCATCTTTTTTATTATGTTAGTTAAAAATTTGTTCTAATATTTTTATTGTAATTAAATACGTTGGTCTTACGCCTGAAGTCCCTAAGCCTCCAGAGGCCAATGTTGCTCCTGTTTCTAAAGGGTTATCACTGGCATAATAAGCGTATCGTACTTTTACATTCGGGCTGATACTGCCTCTAACTTTTGATGCCGCTTGAATGGCTTTTTGATAATGGGCTCCTTCCATTTCTAAGCCAATAACTTGCCATGTGGAGTTATAGAAAAACTTTAAAATGTCTTTGTTTTGTAATGATGTCCCTAAAACTGTAATCATTGAGCCTTCATACACATCTACGCCCTGACCTTCTAAATCTTCTTTTTTAAGCTCGTTCTCAAAAGGATAATTGTCTGCTGTTCCTTCAAAAATATGTGCTGAAGGTATCATAATATCGCCTTTGCCTCCTTCTAAAATGCCTGCTTTACCCATTATAGAAACAGACTCCACATTCAAATGTACTTTTTTGCCTTTAACCTTAAAAGGCTTTAGTAATTCATCAATGGTTTCATAAGCTTGTTCTCCAAAAGCATAATCCATAACCACTATAACAGGTTTGTTTTCCTTTAAAACGGTTTTGTTTATTTTTATATCAACCTTTGTGGTGTCTATTTTGGCTGTGTCAAAAATTTGAACATCTATATTAGCTCCTGAAGTGTCATCAATATAAATCATCCCTTTTAACAACGCTTCCTTAGTTATTTTATTTCGAAGGGTTTGATTTTCTTTTTTGCTAAGTAACTCATATACCTCATAAATACCCTTTTCAGATGCTTTTGGTTTTGAAATGCTATATGAAAATAACGTATTCATAACACTGTGCATGTTAGCACTAATAATATGGATAGGCCTTTCCAGAAGCTCATTTTTATGAAGTGTTTCTTTTACCGTGTCTGCCCAAATTTCACCATGTATGTGATGGCCTATGCGCTCTCTTAAAACAGGGCTGAATGTAACGGTTCGTTTGTTGTTGTTAATTTGTTCCTCTATGGCCAATTTACCCAACCAATAAACAATATGCAAAAGCCTTTCTGGTTGTGAGGCTGTTGCAAATTCATTGTAAACACTACTTAACTCATTAAAGGTTCTTCCTAAAATATTAGCAGTGTGGGTTAAGGCAACCTCGCGCTCTTCTTGTGTTAATTTCTTTTTGGCTAAAACCGCTTTTTCCAGTTTAACCCAATCACGTGTAGTATTTCCTTCTTCATTGATGAGGACCCTGTTGCTAATTTTATGAGACTCAACAAAAAGAAACGTAAGATGTGTTAAAATATCATAAATTTCCGATCGCCCACGGGTGATTTCAATATTCATTTGCTCATCATCAATCCTGTAACAGTTTCGGCGTCTTTTCTCTGGAATTATTGGTTTAAAATGCGAATTGGAATACCCTTCATCACTGGTTAAATTGATAAACATACATTCTTCAATGCCTATTGGCAGCCTATCAACAACATACAACAATCCTTCTAGTTCTGCCTTTTCTTCGCCAATAGATCCATATATTTCGGGTCTTAAAAGCAGTAACGATTGGCGCAAGGTTTCGCCTGAAACACCCATAGGTTTATAGAACCCTCTATTGAACAAATGTCGCATTGTAATGTACATTCTTTCAATAGCATTCGAGCTTTCTTGAGCCCTGGTTCTACCTTGGTGTTTTTTATTCCCCACAGCTTGATTTGATTGGGTACAAATATAGCGTTATTTAACTTAATTTTCTTGAGGAAAACCTTCAACAATTTTTCTATCGTTTGAAAGTCTGGGAAGCTTATTTTGACCTCCCAATTTTCCAATGGATTTCATGTATTCTTGAAAACCGCCTTTTTTTACTTTGGTGATTTTTAAAGGCTGCAGCACTTTCCCTTGAATTAAATCAAAATAATAGGTGTTTTGCTTTTGTAAAGATTCGTCTATCTTTTTCGCAAAAGCGGAAAGATTTTCTGGTTCGTTTTCAAATTCAATAACCCATTCATGGTATGGCAACCCTTCTTTCGGGTTAATTTGAGGCGCTACCGTAAACTCTGAAACCCTAATGTTTGTATCGCTAGTGGCTTCTTTCAAAGCTTGTTCCACTTCTTTACCAATAACATGCTCACCAAAAGCCGAAATAAAATGTTTTATTCTACCAGAAACAATAACTCTGTATGGTTTTGTTGAAGTAAACTCTACTGTGTCTCCAATATTATAACCCCATAAGCCTGCGTTTGTAGAAATTATCATAACATAATTTACGCCCATTTCAACGTCTTTAATGGTGATCCGTGATGGGTTTTCGTTGAAAAACTCATCGGATTTAACAAACTCATAAAAAATACCCGAGTTTAACTGAAGTAACATCCCTTTTTCATTCTGTTTGTCTTGAAAAGCGAAAAATCCCTCGCTAGCCGGATATAGTTCTATGCTATCTACTTTCCTGCCAATAAGGTTTTCAAATTTAGCACGGTAAGGCTCGTAATTAACTCCGCCAAAAATAAAAAGATTAAAGTTTTTGAAAATGTCGCCTACCTTTTTCCCTGTTTTTTGTTGAAGCTTTTCAAAATACATTTGCACCCATGATGGTATTCCGGCAATAACCGTCATGTTTTCATTCATGGTTTCCTCGACTATGGCATTAACCTTGGTTTCCCAATCTTCAATACAATTGGTTTCCCAAGAGGGCAACCTGTTCTTTTGAAGATATTTTGGCACATAATGCGCCGATATGCCCGATAGCCTGCCCACATTGATACCGTTTTTTTTGTTTAAAACGGGGCTGCCTTGAAGAAAAATCATTTTACCATTTACAAACTTGCTGTTACCTGTTTCGTGAATATAAAGCAGAATGGCATTACGGGACGATTCAACTTGCGCTTCTATGGAAGGTTTAGTAATTGGTATATATTTTACCCCAGAGGTGGTGCCAGATGTTTTTGCAAAATAAATAGGCTTTCCTTTCCATAAAATATGTTCCTCTCCAGCAACCACTTTTTCAATGTAGGGCTTTAGGGCTTCATAATCGCGAATAGGAACGCGCTTAACAAAATCTTGATGGTTGTTTATGCTAATGAAGTCATGATCTCTACCAAATTGGGTGTTTACCGCTTCTGATATTAAATTTTGAAATACCCTTTCCTGGGTTTCAATTGGGTTTTTTGCCCATTTTTCTATGCTTTTAAAAACCCGTTTTGCAAAAGGTTTTGCTAGTGCAGATTTTAATGATATCATTTATTTAAAATCTATAAAGTTGGTTGGGTTAATTGGGTAGCCGTCATTCCAAAGCTCAAAGTGTAAATGAGGCCCTGTTGATAACTCTCCAGAGTTTCCTGCTGTTGCAATTACTTCTCCTGCTTTAACCAAATCGCCCTGTTCCTTAGTTAGTGCTCCATTATGCTTATAAATTGAAATGAGCCCATAGCTATGTTCTATAATAATAACGTAGCCAGTGCCGGCTGTCCATTCAGAAAAAATAACAATACCGTCTGCAGTTGCTTTTACTGGCGTGTCTTTTGCAACTACAATATCTACCGCATAATGCTTTTCTTTAGCATTGTAGGGTTCGCTTATGTTTCCGTTTACTGGAGGGAATAATACAAAATTTGTTGCCAAAGTGGCCGATTCGAATAAGTTATATTTATCCTCTTTGTCTACTTTTTCCCTTAAAAGCGAATCTTCAGCGCTTGGGTTTAAATCTACTTCACTTGCCTCTAGTTTTACCGCTTCTACAATAGAATCTTTATTAAAATCAATACCGCTTACATCGCCCTTTAAAACCTTTTTAATAGAAGAATAATATATTTCATTCATTGCGATAACCTGTTGCAATGAATCTGTTTTATAGTTTAAGTCTGTAGCTTGTTTTTTTAATGCTGTTGAAGAATACCCGGGTATATATTCCCTCAATGGGGTAAATGCAATGAGCAAACATGTAAGGGAAATTAAAAAAATAGCCAATAAAGAAGAAAGCACAAAAACATTTAAACGCGTTAACTTAAAAGATAAGCGCTCTTCAAACGTTAGCTCATTAAGTATAAGCAAACGGTACTTATCCAAAAGTTTTCTTTTTATTTTTTTTGGTTTCTTTATTTCCTTCATGGCTGCACAAAAATAACTAGAATTTATTAAACATGTGTCGCTTTTAAGTAAAGTATAACAGCTTAAAGTTGTTTTTGTAAACACTACAAATGCTAAAGTTATGCATAAAACGATTTTATTTAACTTTAATTATTAACTTTGTTTTTTAAATTAAATATTATGAGCTTATATATGTTACCGTTGGCGATTGGTCCATGGCAAATTGCATTAATTGTCGTGGTTGTTTTATTACTTTTTGGAGGTAAAAAAATACCTGAATTAATGCGTGGATTGGGTAGTGGAATTAAAGAATTTAAAGACGCTAGTAAAGAAGACGATAAAAACGATAAAAAGGAGTAAACTTATTCCAAGACTTAAAAAAAAGACCAACAAATTGTGTTGGTCTTTTTTTTATGCAAATAAATATAACCCTTATTTAATTTTTACAGATTTAATTATAGCTTCTAACTCCAGCATATAGTTTCTTTTTTCAACTGAAGGAGCAAACACAAACCCTTCTAAAACTACCCAACGGGTATTGGTTTTATCTTCAATAGTATAATTTATAAAAGGGCCTGCCATAAAATCGTTGGTTAATTCCCAAACCCCTTTTGTTTCAAAAGCGGGTTTATTGTCAATGATGGTTTCTTGAAGAAATGGAGCATAGGCATCTTCTGTTACCATGTAAGAACTAATTTTATTTCCATTGGTGTCTATGGTTTCATCTAATCTTCCTTTAAAATATAATTGACCAATAGAGTCTCTTATTTTAATTATTTGCATGACCGTACTATCGTTCCTTTTTATTGCGTCATGGGGCAAATCATACATCATCAAATGCATATGCCCAATAGTTATGTCCTTTCTAAACCAAAAGAAATTGTCACGTTCTTTTGCAACTTCGTAAATAGACGGAAATTGAATTGTTAAACCTAATTTATCTTGAATGGCATTAAACTTATGGGGTGATTTGGCCATTTGGCGTAACCTTTCGGTAAGTTCGGTTTTTCTGAATGTGGAAACTATTTTTGTTTCATTTCCCTTAAGAATATTTATAATTTCCTCTTTGGTTTTTCCTGAAACCACAACGACTTTTTGAGGTTTGGCATAAACATCATCCAAAATTTTAATACCTGCCTCTTTATTTGGCTCAATTTTTAAAACCGTTCTGTTTTTAGTAACAAACCCCGAAAAAACAGTTGGTGGTATTTGGCTAATGGTAAACGTTGGCTCGTCTTGTGGCAACCCATAAATTGGTTTTGCCAATACGCCTCTTATAGCGTCTCCAATACTACTGTCCCACAGGTCGTTTTCTAATACAACCGATACGTTGTTTATAGCTCCAGAGGCATCTGCTATATAACGTTCATCAGATTTTTTTTTATCTCCACAGGACCATAAAAAGCAAATTGTTATTGCTAATAAAATGAGGTTTCGCATAATATTTTGGTTTTAATCTGATTTTAGCCCTTAGAAATTTTAAGCTTCATTCCTGGTTTTAATTTATTACCACTAATACCGTTCCAATCTTTAATATTTTGAACAGAAACTCCAGGAAATTTTTGTGAAATGCTCCATAATGAGTCTCCAGACACCACAACATAGGTTATTACTTGACCCGAAATGGGTTTAGGTGCTGTTGTTTTTGTGGATGTTGTAGCCGTAGTTTCTACATATGGCCTTTTAGGATAAATAGTCAATCGTTGACCTATGCTTAAATTATTGCTGCGTAATCCATTCCATTTTTTAATATCGCTAACACGAACCCCATATATTCTTGAAATTTTACCTAAATAATCACCTGATTTTACCCTATAGCTTATTTTGTCATTGGCATTAAAAAACTGTGGCAATGGTTTTTCTCTTTTATCAAATTCCGCTTTTGCATAAGCATAAATTTTTTCTTCATTATTTACAAAGTCACCTATAACATCTCTTGGCAAACGTAGCGTATAGTTTTCGTCTTTTATAAAAGGAATAATATCTAATTTATATGATGGGTTTAAAAACTGAAGTTCTTCAATGGGTGTTCCTGTAACCTCTGAAACTTGATCTAATGTAATCATATGTTTTACCCTAACGGTATCTGTTTCAAAATAAGCTATTTCAGGTTTTGTTTTTTTAAAGCCATGTGCTTCGGCATACTCAAAAATATACATATTTGCTAGAAAAGCCGGTAAATACCCTGCCGTTTCGCGAGGTAAATTATGTCTAATATTCCAGTAGTTTTGGTAACCACCAGATCGTCTTATGGCTTTTGTTACATTACCGGGTCCAGAGTTATAGGCTGCCAAAGCTAAATCCCAATCCCCGAATATCTCATAAAGTTTTGCCAAGTATTTAGCTGCCGCTTCGGTTGATTTTATGGGATCACTACGTTCGTCAACATAGCTGCTTACATCCAAGCCATACATTTTGCCTGTACTGAACATAAATTGCCAAATACCTGTTGCGCCAACCCTTGATTTGGCTCTTGGTTTTAATGCCGATTCTACAATGGCTAAATATTTCACCTCCAATGGAATATCGTAAAGATCCAGTTCACGTTCAAACATCGGGAAGTAAAACGAACTTAATGTTATAAGCTTTTGAATGGAATTCCTTCTGTGTTTTAAATAGGATTTAATAACACTTTCCAATGACGGGTTGTATTCAACATTAAACGGCGTTTTGGCGTTTAGTGTCTTTAATCTGGCCTTTAAGGTATCTGTTGGGAGCTCTGGATAGTAAACTTCATCAAAATTAAGCTCTGCAACCGATTTGTATATGGTATCAAACAATGCGTTGCTATAAAGCTCTTCCAGCCATTTTTCATCTAATTTTGCGGCAAATTGGTTGTCTTCAAGTTTTTTAATCGATAAACTGTCGGGCACCGCATTGATAACTTTGATGTTTTTTGGAACCCCATCAATAATGGAATCTTGACTTTGCGAAAAACCAAAGCCAACACTAACTAGCATTACAATTATAAAAATTCGAAAAGCCATAAAATCAATTCATTTGGTTTATTGAACGACCTTATGGCTAAAATCGTGTTTTTTCAGCTAATTTGAAAACGAAATCTGTATTATTCTAAAATAGCAGCAATTCCTGGTAAGGTTTTGCCTTCCAAACTTTCAAGCATAGCGCCACCGCCAGTACTTACATAGCTTACTTTATCTTCAAACCCAAATTGTTTTACAGCAGCAACAGAATCGCCACCACCCACTAATGAAAACGCCCCGTTCTTAGTGGCTTCGGCTATAGAATTACCCAATTCAATGGTGCCGTTAGCAAAACTCTCCATTTCAAAAACCCCTAAAGGTCCATTCCATAGTATGGTTTTACATTGCATTACAACATCATGAAACTGTGCTCTGGATTTTGGTCCCGCATCAACGCCTTCCCATCCATCTGGTATCGCATTGATGTCGACCGTTTGGGTATTGGCATCATTGCTGAACGCGTCTGCTGCAATAGTATCAACAGGGATGTGAACCTGAACGCCTTTGGCTTTAGCCTGCTTTAAAATATCCAATGCCAATTCCATTTTATCATCTTCACAAATAGAATTTCCTATTTTTCCTCCTTGTGCTTTTACAAACGTAAAAGCCATACCTCCACCAATTATTAAATGGTCAACTTTATCAAGAATATTTTCAATAATGGTAATTTTTGAAGATACTTTTGCGCCTCCAAGAATGGCTAAAACAGGTTTTTCACCTGTTTCCATCACCTTTTTTATGCTATCAATTTCTTGTGCCAATAAGCTACCGAAACACTTGTTTCCCTCAAAAAATTTGGCGATTATAGTTGTTGAAGCATGCGCCCTATGTGCTGTACCAAAAGCATCATTTACATAAATATCGCCCAATTTTGAAAGTTGTTTTGTAAAACCTTCATCGCCAGCCTCCTCTTCTTTATAGAAGCGTAAATTTTCCAGCAATAAAATTTGCCCTGGTTGCAAATTTGCAGCAGCAGACTCGGCTTTTTCCCCTACACAATCGTCAACAAATGTTACTTCAACACCCAAAACATCTTCTACGGTATCAGCAATATGACGTAATGAAAACTCATCTTGAACACCTTTGGGTCTGCCTAAGTGCGACATTAAAATACAGCTCCCACCATCTTCTAAAATTTTGATGATGGTTGGTTTTGCCGACACTATTCTGGTGCTATCGGTTACTTCAAAATTTTCATTTAATGGCACATTAAAATCTACTCTTATTAATGCTTTTTTGTTTTCGAAATTAAAATCACTGAGCGTTTTCATATATTATAGTTTATCTTTTTATTTGTTAGATTTACAAATGTAGCTAATTAAAACCCTATATAAAATGTGTTTTTTAACGAAAACGATATAGGCAATCAATATTTTTTTTATTAACAAAAAAACTAGGCCTTCACTCAATACTTGCTCCTCATCTCAATAATTTTTTTTCATTTTGTTTTATAAATTTTAAAACGAAAAAATTCATTTACTTTTGTTTTATGCTTTTTGAAGATATTTTAGGTCAAGAACACATAAAAAAACATCTCACCCAGAGTGCTGATAACGGGCGTATTCCTCATGCTCAATTATTTGTAGGCAATGAGGGTTGTGGCACTTTGCCCATGGCTTTGGCTTATGCACAATATATTTTATGCGCTAATACTCAAGGAGATAATAACACAGGTAATCAAGCTTGTAATTTAAAGTTTAAAAACTTTTCGCACCCCGATTTACACTTTGCTTTTCCAGTGACTACTAGCGACAAAGCTAAAAGCCACCCGGTTTCCGCCAACTACCTTGAAGAATGGCGACAGCTTTTAAAAGAGCAGCCTTATGGTAATTTATTTGATTGGTACCAATTACTTGGGGTTGATAATAAACAAGGCCAAATAGGTGTTGACGAAGCACATGATATTGTTAAGTCTCTAAGCTTAAAATCTTATGAAGGCGGGTATAAAGTGATGTTGATATGGATGGCAGAAAAAATGAACACTGCCTGTGCCAACAAGCTTTTAAAACTTATTGAAGAACCTCCCAATAAAACTGTTTTTATTTTAATTGCAGAAGAAGAAGAACAGATAATTAATACCATTCGCTCGAGATGTCAAGTATTGCATTTTCCACCTTTGGCAGAAGATGTGATTAAAGACGCTTTGATAAAACAGTATAATTTAGAGCTTTCAGTAGCCACAAAAATTGCGCATCAATCAAACGGGAATTACAATAAAGCTTGCGACTTGGTTTACCATGATTCTGAAGATATCCAATTTGAAACTTGGTTTGTTTTTTGGATCAGAAGTGCTTTTAAAGCCAAAGGCAACAAGGCTGCCATTCACGACCTAATTTCATGGAGTGAAGAAATCGCAAAAACTGGTAGAGAAACTCAAAAACAGTTTTTAAATTTTTGTTTAGATTTTTTCCGGCAGGCATTATTGTTAAACTACAGTGCAAACGATTTAGTTTTCTTTGAGCCAAAAACCGAAAACTTTAAATTAGAAAACTTTGCGCCTTTTGTTCATGGAAACAACATTTTAGAAATTAGTGACGAGCTTCAGGATGCCATTTACCATATTGAGCGTAACGGGAATCCTAAAATTATTTTAACCGATTTATCAATAAAGCTCACAAGGCTTTTGCACAAAACCCCGGCTTAGTGAAAGCTTCGCAAAAAACCTGGTTTGTAATTGTTAATCCTGCTTCTGGTAGTGGTTCTGCTAGAAAAAGTTGGCCAAAAATAAAACATGCCCTGGAGCGCCATGGCTTTAATTTTGAACATACCTTTACCGATTACCCCAAACATAGTGTTGAATTGGTTGAAAATGCCCTAAAAAGTAATTTTAAAAACTTTATATGCGTTGGTGGAGACGGAACCTTACACAATATCGTAAACGGCATCTTTAGTCAAAATATGATACCGCCACAACAAGTTAAAGTAGGTATCATCCCTTTTGGAACAGGTAACGATTGGATTAAAACACATCATATCCCTAAAAACATTGAATCTGCCATAAAGCTAATTAAAAGCGGTTATGTTGTTCAACAAGATTTAGGGAAAATTGATTTTTTAGATGCCGATAAACCGCCTGTTTTCTTCAATAATTTTGCAGGCGTGGGTTTTGATGGTTATGTAGTTAGTAAGGTTGAAAAATTTAAAAAAATTGGGGCTTTGTCCTATTTGATCGGCGCATTAATTGGTGTCTTTTCATTTAAACCTTTCAAGTCTAAAATTTATGTGAACTCTCAAGAGATTTCTGGGGATACTTTCATGGTTTCTATTGGTATTTGTAGATTTTCGGGTGGTGGTATGCAGCTCACTAACACGCCCAATCCATTTGATGGCTTGTTTGATATTAGTATCGCAAAACATTTTAAGTTTTTAGATATTATTAAAAACATCCCTAACTTGTTTAACGGTAAAATTGCAACCATAAAAAAAGTTAACTCATTAAAAGCCAATAATATAAAAATACATATATACCAAAAAACTATCCCGTTTATCCAAGCAGATGGTGAACTTATTGGTTCTGGAGATATTGAAATGAGTATCATCCCTAAGGCTTTTTCATTTTTCGTATTAAAACCCTAATTGACAATATGTTTTTGTTTTTTAAAGAATCTTATTGATATGGGGATAAACATTAAGCCGCAAAAGACAAACACAAAAAAGGCTTTTTGCAAACCAAAGGCATGCGATAAATAACCAATCAAATGAGGTCCTATAAACATCCCAACAATGGCATAAGTTCCTATAATTGAAATAGCCATTGCCGGTGAATATTTTTTGGACTATCCCGTGGTAGGGTCTTATGCAATCGCTTAAATGTGTCTCAATAGAAATTCCTGCTTTCACCATAAGTGTAGAAAACAAAACGTCAACAACACCTCCAAGGCTCCAAAGTGCATGAAATGACCCTACAATTTTCTTTTGAAATTTCCACTTGATGCGATATGGATTGGGCGTTCTTAGAAATGTTAAGAACACGCATAAAAATTGAAAAGGCGCTCAACAAAACAATGAGTAAAATGGCGTTTTTAACATAAGAAATACCTACTAATGATACAACAAAAAACAAAAATGAAGTCACAAGTGGCTCTCTGCTATCAAACTTTGAAACCAACCAACCCGAAACTACAGTGCCCAACAAAGCGCTTACTGGAATTACTAACAATATAGAGCCTAATTGCGCATCATTTAAATTGAAAATATTCTTAGTGGTTGGTATTCGCGAGGCCCAAGACGAGAAACACAAACTAGACAAAAAAAGTAGGTACCTAAGGCAATACACTGTATATTTTTGGTTTCCATATACTTTTAAAAGCCTTAAAAATAATTCTTATTTAAATCAATTTTGCATAAAAAAAGCTAGCAAATTGCTAGCTTAATCTTTTTAATAATTTCTGTTATTGTTTCTTGTAGTCTGCATTTAAAGAATCTAAAATAATTTGTGTTAAATTATTTTCATCTGTTCCATACAAAACATTTGCGACTCCTTCGCTTGTTCCTAAAATATAGGTATAACCATTTGCTTTACCATATTCTTTTACATAATTTTTAACCTTAACAATAGCTGAGTCAATTTCAGTTTGAAATTCATTTGTCAATTGTTGTTGCTCAAACTGCATTTGTTGCTGAAGCTGTTGTTGTTTTTTCTGTAAACCAGCCATAAGTTCTTGAGCTTTGCTTTGTGAAGATTTTTGAGCTACTACTTGTGTGCTTTGTACCTCAGATTGAAATGCTTTACCAATGCTATCGGCTCTTTTTCTAAATGCTTGGTCTTTTATTTCAAATCTCGCTTCAATATCTTTTTTCTCTTGATATTCGTTAATCACTTCACCGTTATCAATAAACCCTATTTTTTTTTCTTTTTGGCAAGAAGCCATTGACAACATAATTAGGGCAGCATAAAATATATTTTTCATTTGTTTGGGTAGTTTGTTTTTTTACTATTTAAAAATTCGAACAAATGTAATAAAGTAACATTTAAGATAGCTATAAATTATTTTGAATTTAACACATAGTCAAAATTTATGGAAAATAATATTTATTATAAGAAATTGTTATGTCAAACGAACGCATTTAAGCTAATTTAAAAGCTTTTTATAAATCTTTAGGGCAATTGGTTAGCTGATGCTGAATTTTTTGTTTTTAAGCGTTTAAATGCTTAATAAGCTTTTTGGATGATATAAATGATGGATGAAGCCTCATTTGAGATTACCGCCTTTAAGTTGGATAGCATTCCGTACCAAAATCCCTTTATAAAACTCATTTTTCCTGTTTTATATTTTTCGGACAACAAACTCACATAAAAAGCATCAAACCACATAGGTTTTGTTTTTACAACTTTAAAAGATTGTTTTGAAACTAATTTTGAAATTGATGCTTTATTAAAATGCCAAAGATGTCTTGGCACATCATAAGCAGCCCAAAAATTTTTATAGTGCAACGCATCAAAACTTTTATAATTTGGAACAGCAATAATTAAAGTACCTTCTGGTTTCAATAATTCATAAAATTGTTTTACGTTCATTTCTAAATTTGTCAAATGTTCTAAAACATGCCAAAGCGTAATAACATCAAAACTTTGCTTCTCAAAATTCAAAAGTTTATCATTGCCATAAACAGCTTTTTTGGTTTTTATATTGGCTATCTCACGAGCTTCATTGTTTGGTTCAATTCCAAAAACTTTCCAATTGCTTTGTTGTGCTTTTTGCAAAAAATCTCCTGTGCCGCATCCCACGTCTAAAAGTGTTTTGTTCTCAGTTGAAAAAGAATTAATCAAATTCAATTTGCTTCTTAGCGAAATGCTTCTGACAAGATGGTAAGCTTTTTCAAAAAGATTTCGCTTTGAATCAGTGTGTGAAATATAGTCTTCACTTTGATAATATTCGGGGAGTTTATCCTCGAGTGGTTGCGGAGAGGTTTCCAAAAAACCATATTCTGGATTTTCAATTAACTGAAACTCCTCACCTGAAACGGCATAATCTTTAACTTTTAAATAATCTTTTTTTTGGGTTTCTTTTGCCACGAATTAATGGATATTTTTAAAAAAACTAAGATGTTCCACGTGGAACGTTTAAAAACCTAATTACATTATCTGCCCATATAAACTAACAAAACCGAAATATCATTTGGAGAAACGCCGCTAATTCTTGAAGCTTGAGATACCGTTGTTGGTTGAATTTTTTTAAGTTTTTCTCGTGCTTCAAAACTCATAGATTTTATTTGGGAATAATCAAAATTTTCAGGGATTTTCACATATTCTAATCTACTTAATTTATCAGCATTATTCTTTTCCTTGGCTATATAGCCAGAATACTTTACTTGAATTTCTGCTTGCTCAATAACCTCATTATCTAAATTATTTTCCTGAATATAGGTTTCAACAGATTCAACTTTTCTAATGTCCCCCATGTCGATATTTGGTCTAGCAAATATTTTAAAAAGCTTTCCAGATTGATTAACAGAAGATGAATTTTTTTCTTCTAAAATCGGATTTATCTCTTCTGGTTTTACACTTGTGTTCTCAAAAAATTCTACAAACTTTTCAGCAGCTTCATGCTTTTCTTCCATTCTTTTGAGTCGCTTTTCTGAGGCCAAACCTAAAGCAAAACCTTTTGGCGTTAACCTCAAATCTGCATTGTCTTGACGCAAAAGCGTTCTGTATTCTGCTCTTGATGTAAACATACGATATGGTTCTTCGGTGCCCTTAGTGATTAAGTCGTCAATTAAAACCCCTATGTAAGCTTCGTCTCTTTTTAAAGTAAAAGCATCCTTTTCTTGAACCTTTAAACTTGCATTAATACCAGCCATGAGACCTTGAGAAGCGGCTTCCTCATACCCTGTTGTGCCATTAATTTGACCAGCAAAATATAAGCCATTAACCAGTTTGGTTTCTAAGGTGTGTTTTAATTGTGTTGGTGGAAAATAATCATACTCGATGGCATAACCTGGTCTGAAAAACTTAACATTTTCAAATCCAGCTACTGAACGCAATGCTTTAAATTGAACGTCTTCAGGAAGCGAAGTAGAAAAGCCGTTTACATAAACCTCAACCGTGTTCCAGCCTTCTGGTTCAATAAATAATTGGTGCCTATCTTTGTCTGCAAATCGATTTATTTTATCTTCAATGGAAGGGCAATATCTTGGTCCTAAACTTTTTATTCTTCCATTAAACATAGGCGACCTATCAAAGCCTTCGCGAAGCAAATCGTGAACCCGCTCACTGGTGTAAGTCATATAACAAGAACGCTGCTTTTCTAAAGGTTTAGTAACATCCAAATAGGAGAATTTTTCAGGATTTTCATCTCCCGGTTGTTCAACCATTTTAGAATAATCCAAACTTCTTCCATCAACTCTTGGAGGTGTTCCTGTTTTCATTCTGCCAGAATCAAAACCTAAAGCAACTAACTGTTCTGTGATGCCTGTGGCTGCTTTTTCACCAGCTCTTCCGCCACCAAAATTTTTGTTTCCTATATGTATTAACCCATTTAAAAACGTACCATTTGTTAGCACAACACTTTTAGCTTTTATTTCAATACCTAAAGATGTTTTAACACCTGCAACCCTACCGCCAACTATCAACAGTCCAGATACCATCTCTTGGTAAAAATCTAAATTTGGTGTTTGTTCTAAAAGCAATCTCCAGTCTTCAGCAAAACGCATTCGGTCACTCTGAACTCTTGGGCTCCACATAGCAGGTCCTTTAGATTTGTTCAGCATTTTAAACTGAATCGCAGAAGTATCAGACACAATGCCGCTGTATCCACCAAGCGCATCAATCTCTCTTACAATTTGCCCTTTAGCAATACCCCCCATTGCAGGATTACATGACATTTGCGCAATGTTTTGTAGATTCATAGTGACAAGCAAAGTTTTGCTCCCCATATTGGCGGCAGCTGCGGCAGCTTCGCTTCCAGCATGACCAGCGCCAACAACTATAACATCATAAACTTCATTAAACATAACTTGTTATTGTTTGTTGTGTTCCACGTGGAACAATTTATAATATAAAGTTTGCGAATATACGTGAATTCTTGAATTTTAGAAAAGAAGCTTTAAATAGTGATTTTCCTTTTCTCTCATAACCTTTGCATCATCATCCGTTTTATCTTTGTATCCGCAATAATGTAAAACACCATGTATGATAACGCGATGTAATTCTTCTTCAAACGATACTCCAAAATCTTTGGCATTATCCACCACTCTTTGAACTGAAATAAAAATATCTCCCTGTAAGTTTTTTCCGACTGAATAATCAAAGCTAATAATATCTGTTAAAGTGTCGTGATTTAAGAATTCTACATTTAGTTTATATAAATAATCGTCATCACAAAACACATAATTTATTTCACCTAATATATGATTCTCAGAGACTATTGTTTCATTAATCCAGATTGATATTTCTTCCTCATTATTGAGTGAAAAATCGGTTTCATAGTTGAAATTAATCATTGTCTTTCTTAAAATACTCTTGTACTTTCTTTTTGTAAAGCTGTTGCAAAGGTAATGCTTGTCTGTTTAATATTTCTGTGGTATTGAAATATTGTTTAGCGGTTGGTAATTGTTGGTTAGTGTTATTGTTAAAATTGTTTTTATTGGTTTCAGACTCCCTTTTGTTGTCCTCGCCTTGTTGAAAAGTTGCGTTATCTAATTTTAATAATTGATGCTTAAGTTGTATCATTTTTTGTAATGTTTGATTTGTAAAGCCTCTGTTCAATAGCTCAATCTCAATTTCTTCCATGCGCCTAACTAAAGCATCCCCATTTTCGCTAATACCTTCTTTAGCTAGTTTTTCTTGTAAAGCATTACGCAGTTGCTGTTGCTGTTGGTAAATCTCATAGAGCAAACCGTTTAAATCTTCATTTATGCCATTGCCTCCACCTGAGGGTTTTCCGTTTTCTCCATTTTGCTTTCCGTTATTACCTTGTTTGTTGTTATTGCCTTTGTCTCCTTCTTTTTTTCCTTCTCCTTCTTCCTTGCCTTCACCATCTATGGGTTTGCCAGATTCACTCTTTTTCATGCCTTCTTCCATCATTTTATTGAGTTCCTCTTGACTCATAATGATGTCGGGTAATTGCATGTCGCCTTCGCCTCCCTTTCCAGTAGACATGCTTAAATTTTCTTGCATATTGTCTAATGCATCACTCAGGAAATCAGCTAGATTATTGGCGGCCGTAACCGTGTATTGTTGGTTAGAAATGCCTTGATATATTTTGTCCTCGGCTAATTGTTCCAATACTTTGTCTATGTTATAAAAAACCTCTGTTATTTCCTTATTTACTTGTTCAGACAGTTTTGGGTTTCTCAAGGATAGCGCAAACAAGCTATCATCAATATGTTCAAAATGCTCCCTTAGGTTGTTTTGTTTTTTTAAATAAAACGCATACTTGTTGTTGTTGCTTTCAATTCTTTTAAATTGATTCATGAGCGCTTCTTGATCAAATGAAAACAAAACCAAGTTATCTAAAATTTGTCGTAACATCTCCACGTCTTCTTGCATTTGCTCTTGACCACCAGACTGCATAGCGCTTTGCATACTTTGGCTCATTTGCATCATTTTTTGAGCCGCTTTTTTCTGACTCTTTTGCGCATTTTTTAAGTTTTGATTTTCATTGTCTTGAGGCTCGTTGTTTCCTTTATCAATGATTTTTCCAAACTCCTTTTTGTCTAGCTCTTCTGAAGCATTTTTTTGTTCCTTATCTACTTCTTGCTCATCCAATTTGTCCCTAGGTATGTCTATTGGCTTTTTTAATGCCTTACTGTCATTTTCTAGCGCTTCAATGCCTTTTTTAAATTTATCGAATTGCTTATTTAAAGTTTCTTGTCTCTCTTTAGTATTATTTTCTTCGGATTCGTTTGATAGCTTTTCTTGATCAATAGAAAGCTTCATCAAATCTTCTTTTAGTTTCTCAAGTTTCTTTTCAACATAAAACCGCTTGGTCAACTCCAAAAGTTGCTCTAAATTTCGCTTTTTGTTTTTGTTTTCCTTGGCTAATTCTTCGAGCTTTTCGGTTAACTGTTCTTTGTTAATTTTTTCTTGAAGTTTTTCAAGTTCTTCGAGCAGCTTTTCGTCTTTTTTAAGTTTTTCCTCATTCTCTTCCAAACGTTTTTTTAGATCCTGTTTAAAAAGGTCTTCTTCTGGGTTTTCCTTTTGAAATTCCTCTAAATTGTTCTTTAACTTATTGTTGAAGTTTTTCATCATCTCGTCTTGTTGCTTTTGGCGTTTTAAAAATGATTCTAACTTCTTTTTATCGTTAAAGTTTAAGCTATTTTTTTCTTTTTGTGTTTTAGTTAACTCCTCCAAGCGCTTCTCTTGCTCTTCAAATTTTTCTAAAGATTTACCCAAATCTTTAATTGTTTTGTTTTGCTCTTCCAGTTTTTGTTGAACTTCTTCCTCTTTGGTTCTTTTTCTATAAGTAAAAACATTGCTTTTAGCACTTTTATAATGGTTAATAGCATCATTATCAAATACTTGAAAATACAGGCTATAAGGTGTTCCTACTTTAATATTCAGGTTATTTGGAAATGCCGTTATAAACTCTGCTATATTGGACTGCGAAACCAAAATATCTTCATGCTGCTTATCTTCTTCTTCATCTTGCGTATAATAAACCAACTGCACTTTACTAACTCCGTAATCGTCATTTACTTGACCGTAAAAATAAAGTGTTTGTAAATCAATGCTGTCTTGCTCCACTTTTATATTGATTTCGGGATATAGGTCCTTAACCACATCAATATTAAACTCTAAATTTTCGTAATTATTTAGGTTTTTGTTGCTTGTGGCTAACGTATAATTATAATTATTAAAAAGTTGTTTTGAGGTTTCAAAAACGCCATTTTTATTGGATGTGAACTCAATAGTGTCCTTTGAATATAGAAATACATCATCCGTTGCTTTTGTTTTAAGTTGCCATTTTACTCGCGTGCCTTCTGGTACAAGTGCATTACCTGTGCTTATTAAAACATCGTCTTTCTTTTTTGTGTGACTAGGATAATCTAACACCATTTGAAATCCAAGTATAGAAGGGGTTTCAACCAAATTGATAGTATATGGCTTTGAAACAACGTTGTTAGCACTTAACCTAAAAGTAATAGCTTCTTTTGGTTTTGAAAACACATACACAAACTCTCCAATGGTTTTTTGTTGTAAAAAATAGGTTTCGTTATTATAGTTAATTTGAATGCTTTCTGGAAGTATCTCTCCTGCTGTTTTTACAAAAAGCATAAAGTCTTTGTTTTCTATGGCATTCAAATTGTCATTAATCACAAAAAACTCAAAAGGCGCTGGTGGTTGATAGGTTGTTTTATAATGCACCACGCGTTCGTAGCTATTGCTAAACCAGTCCAAATTACCTGTTAAAAATGTTAGCAATAAAATTAAAACAGGAATAGCGGCGTACTTTAAATATCTTAAGTTGTTTTTAAAATTAACTGCCAGCTTAAACGGAACGGGATTAAGCTCCAATGACTTTTGCTCAATACTAGCCATTAGCAAATCTGTTTTCGATTTGTTCTGGCTTAGTTGAAGCACATTCAATAACTTGTCATTAACTTCTGGAAAATGTCGACCAATAATTTTTGAGGCACCTTCATAATCTATACCCTTTTGAAGTTTGAACAGTTTAGCCAACGGAATAAAAATAAACTTAATCAACAATCCTAGCTCTACAGCAATAAAGAGCCAAAACAAGAGGCTTCGGGCTGTTGTGTTGAGCCATAAAACGTGCTCGATAAAAAGGATTAGCAAAAAATATAAAAACCCAATGGCAAAAAACAAAATGGCACCTTTAAGCAATTCGTTAGTATAATATCTCCTAATGAATGCTTCTAACTTATGCTGTATGTTTTTGAAATTGTTCAACTTGGGCTATTCAACTTACTAAACTACAATTTTATTTTATACTTCAATTTACTAACTTTACTAAAACTTCGTTAATATAGCTGTTGGTCTAAAAAAAGTACACAAAATGAAAGATTTGAAATATTTGGCAGCTTTTTCAGTTCCCTTGGTAGCTTTAATTGGTCTTTATTTTAGAGGTGCTTTCTCTTATTTGACACCTTTTTATTCTTTTGTTGTTATTCCTTTTTTAGAGTTAATATTCCCAATAGACAATACCAACCTTTCCGATACCGAATCTAAATCACTAAAAAGCAAAAAACTGTTTGATTGGTTATTGTACTTAAATATTCCTATAGTATATGGTTTACTGTTTTTTGCTTTAACAACCGTCACAACACGACTCTTGGAAACTTACGAGTTAATTGGTTTGATAATATCAATGGGCATTGTTTTAGGTGTAAACGGCATTAATGTTGCTCATGAATTGGGACACAGACAAACCACAAATGAACGCTTTTTAGGAAAAGCCCTATTGCTACCAGCGCTTTACATGCACTTTTACATAGAGCACAATTACGGTCATCATTTACATGCTGCTACCAAAGAAGACCCAGCAACAGCTAGATATAACCAAAGCGTCTATTCGTTTTGGTTTACATCAGTTTTCAGACAATATGCGAGTGCATGGAAAATTCAAAAGACATTACTGATCAATAACAATTTGGGCGCTACCTCTATTAAAAACGATATGCTTTGGTATGTGTTTTTGGAAATTTTATACCTTGTTGTGATAACCTTATTATTTGGTACAACCGGATTTGTTTTTGCCTTGTTTGCAGCCATTTTTGGCTTTATTTTACTTGAAACTGTAAATTATATAGAACACTATGGCTTACTGCGCTTAAAAACAAAATCGGGTAGATACGAACGCGTTAGCCAAATTCACTCCTGGAACTCCAACCACATTATTGGGCGTATTGTTTTATATGAATTAACAAGACATAGCGATCACCATTACAAAACCTCAAAAAAATATCAAATTCTAGAGTGCCATGATGAGAGCCCACAAATGCCTTATGGCTACCCCACATCCATGGTTTTGTCGCTTATACCCCCCTTATGGTTTAAAATCATGAACAAACGTATTCCTAAACAAATGAATGCTTAATAAAAACTTGTGTCTTCAGGCTTCTGTCTTCTTTTCATAATATTTATCTTTGCAGTCTTAATTTATAAAGCATGACAAAAAATGTTCGAGTGCGTTTTGCACCAAGTCCTACAGGACCTTTGCACATAGGAGGTGTTCGTACGGCATTATTCAATTACTTATTTGCTAAAAAACATCAAGGAGCTTTTGTGTTACGAATTGAAGATACCGACCAAAACCGTTATGTTGAAGGCGCCGAGCAATACATTATTGATGCTTTAAACTGGTGTGGCATTCCATTTGATGAAGGCCCAAGTAAAAATGAAAAATTTGGTCCATACAGACAGAGCGAGCGCAAACATCTTTATAAAAAATATGCCGATGAATTGATTGCCTCTGGTAATGCGTATTATGCTTTTGATACTGCTGAAACATTGGATTTCCACAGAAAAGACCATGAGGCAAAAGGCAAAACCTTTATTTACAACTGGCATAACCGCCTAAAATTAAGTAATTCTTTATCGCTTAGCGCGGAAGAAGTAAAAGCTAAATTGGATACAGGTGAAGATTATGTGATTCGTTTTAAAAGTCCGCAAGATGAAACACTTCATTTAAAAGATATTATTCGTGGCGACATTAAAATTGACACCAATATTTTAGATGATAAAGTCTTATTTAAAAGCGATGGAATGCCAACCTATCATTTGGCCAATATAGTTGACGACCATTTAATGGAAATAACCCATGTTATTCGTGGAGAAGAATGGTTGCCAAGCTTAGCGTTGCACTACCAATTATACCAAGCGTTTGGGTGGGAAGCTCCTGAGTTTGCCCATTTACCACTTATTTTAAAACCCACAGGAAAAGGAAAATTAAGCAAGCGTGATGGCGACAAAATAGGCTTTCCTGTGTTTCCGTTGCAATGGACAGACCCAGCAACCAAAGAAGTTTCAAGTGGCTATAAAGAAGCTGGTTATTTTCCAAAGGCCATGGCAAACTTTTTAGCCTTATTAGGTTGGAATCCAGGCACGGAACAAGAAATTTTTAGCCTACAAGAACTAGTAACTGCTTTTGAATTAGAGCGTGTTAGTAAATCTGGAGCGCGTTTTGATCCTGATAAAATCAAATGGTTTAATCATCATTACATGCAAGAGCAGGATAATACGGTTCTAGCGGAAGCTTTTAAAAAAGAACGTTCTGAACTTACTGAAATAGATACCGATTACATTGCTTTGGTAATTGACTTAATAAAAGAACGTGCCACATTTGTGAGTGATTTTTGGGAGTTGAGTCATTACTTTTTTGTATCGCCATCATCCTATCATGAAAAAGCATCAAAAAAGGCTTTTAAAGAAGATACTGCAGAAATTTTAACCAAAGTAAAAAGCATTATTACACACATTGATGATTTTACGGTTACCGCCTTACAAAACGATATTAAAGGCTGGATTACCAGTAATGACATTGGTTTTGGTAAAGTCATGATGCCCCTGCGTTTAGCCTTGGTGGGCTCTTTACAAGGTCCAGATGTATTTGAAATCATGTTTTTAATTGGTAAAAACGAAACAGTTGCTCGTATTGAAAAGGCTATATTAAGTTTATAAACGCTATAGAATGGGATATCTCCCCTTTTGAGCAAAACTTTTTGTAACAAAACATATACAAATAGCTACTAATAGAAAAGATTGCTTAATTTTCATTGTTATAAAGTAAAGTAGCCAAATATAGCATAAATTTAGTATCTTAATATTTTAACCATTTTAAATAAGAGACCATGAGTTACTTTTTTCCTGTTATTCTTTTTTTAGGGGTAATTATTTTTATTTCCTCCTTTTTTATTGTGAAACAACAAACCGCTGCTATTATTGAACGTTTTGGGAAGTTTCAAAGTATTCGTCAATCTGGATTGCAGCTAAAAATACCTTTAATTGATAAAGTAGCTGGCAGATTAAGTCTAAAAATCCAACAACTGGATGTTATTATAGAAACAAAAACTTTAGATGATGTATTTGTACGCCTAAAAGTATCTGTGCAATATCGTGTTTTAAGCCAAAAAGTATATGACGCATTTTATAAATTGGATTATCCACATGAGCAAATAACCAGTTACGTTTTTGATGTGGTGCGTGCCGAAGTGCCAAAAATGAAATTGGATGATGTTTTTGTTAAAAAAGATGACATAGCACTTGCTGTGAAAGCTGAATTAAATGACGCCATGCTTGATTACGGATTTGACATTATTAAAACCTTGGTAACAGATATCGATCCTGATGCGCAGGTTAAAGCTGCCATGAACCGAATTAATGCCTCTGAGCGTGAAAAAATTGCAGCACAATTTGAAGGTGATGCGGCACGTATTTTAATAGTTGAAAAAGCAAAAGCAGAGGCAGAAAGCAAACGTTTACAAGGACAAGGTATTGCAGACCAACGTCGTGAAATTGCACGTGGTTTAGAGGAATCGGTAGAGGTTTTAAACCGTGTTGGCATTAACAGTCAAGAAGCTTCGGCATTGATAGTAGTTACGCAACATTATGATACGTTACAATCTCTAGGTGAGGAAACCAACAGTAACTTGATACTTTTACCAAACTCACCACAGGTGGGCAGTAATATGCTAAACGAAATGGTAGCTAGCTTTACAGCTAGTAACCAAATTGGCGAGGCCATGAAAAATGCTAAAAAGAAAGGGGAATAAATAATTTAATTTCGCTTTTAAAGTCTTTGACCCATAAAATCAAAGGCTTTTTTTATTTGAAAGGATGTCGTTTTTCCCAATCTTGTAAAGGGTTCATTAATTTAAAAACCTGTTTTAAAATGGTGTTTAAAAACGGGTTGGTATGTTTCATATAAACCACCATAGGTTTTGCTTTTGCTCCAATCGAGCTTTTTATTTCCATGGCAGTTCTTGCATAAACCACAGTTTCATGCCTATTCTCTATACCAAACTTTAGCATATCATAAAGCATGTTCAAGTATAATTGATTTGGATATTGGTGGGCTTCATCATACCCTAAAAAATAGGTTTCCACGGTCTTATTATTTAGGATTAAAGTGTAAAAACCAACGAGTTTATCTTTTAAATAATAGCCATAAACTTTAAAGTTTTCTTTTAAATGTAATTTCAAACTGTAAAAATGATTTTGAGGCAATATAAACGTGTTGAATTTTGCATTGTTGGAAACATTCAAATAAAAGTCGTGCAACTCCTCAGAATGGTTTTTTATGTCTTCTAGACTTAGTTCAACTGATTTTATTGAGTTTAGCTTTTTTCTGGCGCGTTTGTATCTATCCCGATACTTTTTGTTTAAATCCGAAATATAATCTTCAATACATAACCAATGAGGTTTTATTGCTAGTAACATATTGGGTTGCACAAGTACTTTATGGAGTTTCTCTGAATCAAAAAAAGTTGTATTATGTATAGTATCATTTTCAAAATAATCCTTGAACATAATAGCTCTAATCTTTTTATTTTGATTCAATTTTATAATTGTTTTTATATCGCTTAACGCGGAAAAAATAGATTCGAAAAACGAGGTTTGAGAAATGGCTGCTTCATTAAAAAAAATCCCATGTTGACCAGTATGCATTAAGTTTCCAACAACTAGAATATTTCCTTTTAATACTTTTGAAACCTGGTCTCTAAAAAAAGTTTTTAAACATGACGATTTTGTTTGTCTAAAAATATCTTTTAAATAAAGTTGAACCCTTTGAACAATGGCTATTCCCGCTAAAGCATCTCCATTAAAAACCCCTATGTAAAACCATTGAATATTGTTAGGAGAAGTGTCTTCAAGCGCTTGTAAATACTGAATCTGTAAAAACACATCATGCTTCACCAAGGCACTCCAATCTTCAGGAAGATTCTTAACCGCTTTATAAATGTTATAGTGTGTCAATATCAAAAAGAAAAAGACTGAAAAACACTATTCTCAGTCTTTAAATATGTTAAAACATTACAAAATATTATTGCCATCCGCAAACAATAGCGCCCATTATGGCTAGTGTTACAACCCAATATCCAGCATTAATAAAGATGTATTTTGCGCTTTTACGTTCAACCAAGGCGTTTGTCCCAATAATTGGTAAAGCAATAAAAATGCCCGCTATGGTACCGTGTAAAGCCCCATGTTTAAAAGTGCGAAAAACGTTGCCATAATCTGCCATAAAAGCAGCATAAGAAGGAAGTGCATTTTCAACATCACCGCCTACCATACCCATGGCCCCGGTTTGATGAATTGTTAAAAACTGCATTGCAAATGCAAGTAAAAAAACAAAAAAGAAAGCTAAACCAAATATTTTAGCCATGTTCCATCCTTTAATTTGCTCTTCGGTCATGCCTGCTGCTTGCATCCAATCGTTGCCAAAAACTTTTGGGTTGTACCAAATAAACCCAACAACTAAAGCAGATACTGCAGCTGCTAGAACTGCTAAAAAATTAACATCCATAATTATTATTAGTTAAAGTTAGTAGTTAAATATAGCCAAAATTACATTACAGATATTTTCTTTAACATTTTTTAAACTATGAAATAGCCTCAGCCTCAGTAACTAATAATTTGTTTTTATCTTCTAAAGCTTTAGAGATAAAATCGTTAATAGCTTTGTTTTTTTCTAAACCTTTTTTTAATAAAACACCAAGTGTAATCATGGTAATAATACGTGTACCGCTCTTTTTTACAGATGTATTAAAAAGAGGCTCAACATCTTCATAGCTTACTGCATTAGCTAATTCCAAAATTTCTGCTTTAGCTTCTGCTCTAGCATCATCTGGTAATCTGTCATATTTTTTGCCAAAAGACTTTATTTGTTCTATGGCAGAACGTGCATTAGTTTGTTTTTGAGGCTGATTCTGTACTATTTTTGGTGCTTGTTTTGCCCAACTATCGCGAAGTCCAACAGTTTTGTTGAAAACTAATTCTCCAGATTTTGAATCGTCATCAACATTAAAGTATCCCAAACGTTGAAACTGAAATTGCTCACCTACTTTAGCGCTTGCTAAACTTGGCTCTATAAAAGCTTCAATAATTTTTAAGGAATTAGGATTTAAAAACTCCATAAAATCTTTATCCTCGTAACTATCGGGCGCTTCATCCATAAACAACCTATCATACTCTCTAACTACAGCTTTTAGAGCATGTTTAACTGAAACCCAATGCAAAGTACCTTTTACTTTTTTTGAAGTATCTGTGTCGTAAGTGCAGTGCACTTCGGTAATGTTTCCGTTGGTGTCTTTTACAAGGTTTTCAGCCTTAATAATGTAAGCGTTTTTTAGTCGCACTTCGCCCCCTAATTTTAATCTAAAAAATTTACTACTGGGTTCTTCTTTAAAATCATCTTTTTCAATGTAAAGCTCGCGTGAAAAAGGTACTTTTCTAAATCCAGCACTATCATCTTCTTGGTTATTTTCAGCATCAAGCCATTCTTCTTTACCTTCAGGATAATTAATAATTACTAACTTTACAGGGTCTAGAACCGCCATAACACGAGGCGCTACTTTATTTAAATCTTCACGGATACAAAATTCTAAAAGCGATACATCAATAATATTATCACGTTTAGCCACACCTACGGTTTCAACAAACTTTTTTAGTGAATTTGGGGTATAACCTCTGCGACGCAACCCAGAAATCGTAGGCATACGAGGGTCATCCCAACCACGCACAATTCCGTCTTCTACCAACTTAAGCAATTTGCGCTTACTCATAATGGTATAACTTAAGTTTAAGCGTGCAAATTCACGTTGTTTTGGTAATAATGGATAAGTTGCTTTACTGTATGTGTAAACCTGATTTATAAACCAATTATATAACTCTCTATGGGGTTTAAATTCTAATGAACACAGTGAATGCGAAATTTGCTCGATATAATCGCTTTCGCCATGCGTCCAATCGTACATTGGGTAAATGCACCAATCGTTTCCTGTACGGTGGTGGTGCTTTTTTAAAATACGGTACATAATTGGGTCGCGCATTAACATATTAGGATGTTGCATATCTATCTTTGCGCGTAAAATATGTTCGCCTTCCTCAAACTCGCCATTTTTCATGCGCTCAAAAAGGTCTAAGTTTTCCTCTACGCTTCGGTTACGGTAAGGGCCATCTATACCTGGCTGTGTTGGTGTGCCTTTTTGTTCTGCCATAGCCTCAGAGGATTGACTATCAACATATGCTTTCCCGTCTTTAATCATTAGAACGGCCCAATCGTATAACTGTTGAAAATAATCAGAAGAGTAAAGCTCATTTTCCCATTGATAACCCAACCAAGCGACATCTTTTTTTATGGCATCAACATATTCTTGTTCCTCTTTGGCTGGATTTGTATCATCAAACCTAAGATTTACAGGGGCATTGTATTTTAATCCCAATCCAAAGCTAATACCAATAGCTTTAGTGTGGCCAATATGCAAATACCCATTAGGCTCTGGCGGAAAACGAAAGCGAAGTTTGCTTTTTGATAAACCATTGGCTAAATCTTCTTCTATGATATGCTCAATAAAATTGAGAGGTTTTGTTTCTTCAGGCATAAATTTTATCACATTAATTTCTGTTAAACAGAAACTAAAAAATTAATTACAAAAGTTTTGCGTAAAATTAGGTAATTTTGGTGACTTTAAATTGAGAAATGGGAATAATAAAAGTAGAAAATATACGTGTATTTTCATACCATGGTTGCTTAAAAGAAGAAACCAAAATTGGTAGTGATTATCGCGTAGATTTAGAAGTTGAAGCCAATTTACAAACCTCGGCCAAAACAGATAAGCTAAGTGATACAGTTGATTATGTGTTTTTAAACAGAATTATTAAAGAAGAGATGGCCATTGCTTCACATTTATTGGAAACGGTTGCAAAACGTATTTTGAATCGGATTTTTAATGAAGACAAATTGGTTAAAAAAGCAACTGTTTGGGTTAGCAAACTTAACCCGCCAATAGGAGGTGATGTGGCAAGGGTAACTATAAAAATGACAAAAAAGCGTAAAAAATAATATTATATAAAGAAACGTATTATTTTTTTTTACATTTGCACAGAAATAAGGCGTCGTGACCGAGTGGCTAGGTAGAGGTCTGCAAAACCTTGTACAGCGGTTCGAATCCGCTCGACGCCTCAAAAAAGCTTTCAATTATTCTAGAAGCTTTTCTTTTATAGGACTAATCTGTTCCAGCTTTTCTTTAATGAGCTCTTTTTCTTTTGGGAAAAACCCTTGAATTAAAAGCAACACACCAAAACCTAAAATAACCAGTGCAATTATCTTTTTGGTTTTAAATATAATACGTGGTGTTAGCCTACTTTTAAGTTTTTTTGCTACTGTAATTTTAATAATATCAACTAAAAAGTAAACAATTAATATGGTGCTTAAAAACACAATAACGCCATCATTATTACTTGTAATAGTATTAGCAATTACTATAAAAGCAACCCAACCTAACAATACACCAATATTGATGAAGTTTAGTAAAAATCCTTTTAAAAATAACTTGCCATAACCTTTTTTTATTTCAATTTTATGATATTCTCTAACAATCTCACGAAACGATTTTGATGTTTTTATAAATGAAATAAAGCCATAAGTTACCAACAAAACGCCTCCAAAAATTAAAAAACTAGGGTCGTCTTTTATAGTTTCTAATAGCTTACTTGTACTAAAAAATGCTACCAGAATAAAAATAACATCGGCTAACATAACCCCACAGTCAAAAATTAAAGCACTTTTAAAGCCTTTTGTTGCACTTGTTTCTAGAAGTACAAAAAAAACGGGGCCTATGGTAAATGCCAAAATAATTCCGAAAGGAATGGCTGCTAAAATATCATCAAACATGAAAACCTAAATGTATTTTTACAAAGTAAAGAAAAAAAGGAGTGTTAAACTAAAACACACCTTTTAAACAACAAACAAATTAAACTAAAGTAATGAATATTTTAAATGCTATATTTTAAAGTTTGCTTCTAAAAATGTATTGGAACTTCCGCCAACAAATACTTTAAAATTGCCGGGTTCTAGAATAAACTTACCGTCGTTATGATAAAAACCGAGTTCTTCTTTAGTAAGATTAAAACTTACTTTAATTTCTTGATTTGGGTTAAGTTCTATTAATTCAAATCCTTTTAACTCTTTAATAGGTCTTGTAATACTAGCTACCAAATCTCTTATGTATAACTGAACCACTTCTTTACCTTGAACTTTACCTGTATTTTTAACAGAAACCGATACTTTAAAAGTTTCTTTAGATAATTGCTCCACTTTAAGATTTGAATAATTAAAAGTTGTATAACTTAAACCGTGACCAAAAGGGTATAAAGGTGTATTACTTTCATCGGTATAATGCGACCAAAACACCTCGTTAGGAGCAGGTATTACTGGTCTTCCTGTATTTTTATAGTTATAGTATATTGGAATTTGACCAATACTTCTAGGGAATGTCATAGGCAATTTACCGCTTGGGTTATAATCGCCATACAATACCTGTGCAATAGCATGACCGCTTTGTGTGCCTAGTTGCCAAGCCTCAACAATAGCTGGAATATGAGCATCAGCCCAAGTAATGGTTAATGGTCTTCCGTTATTAAGTACTAAAACGATATTTTTATTAACCTTATAAACAGCTTCTAATAGCTCTTGTTGAACACCAGGTAAACTTAAATCGGCTCTGCTGCGAGCTTCTCCACTGTGATAACCATGTTCTCCTAAAACCATTACTACTACATCTGCATTTTGGGCAATTTTTACTGCTTCAGGAAATTCACTTTTATCGGTTGTATTTATAATTAATTCTTTTGGAAAACTTGTTTTTCCAAGCACTACATCAGCGCCTTTTGCATATGTTAATGTATTGCCTGTATAGTGTTGCATACCTTCTAATACTGAGATGGCTGTATCATCATCGGCTGCAATTCTCCAATTTCCTAAAGGGCTTGTTTTATCGGCTGCCAAAGCACCAATTAAAGCAATTTTTTGACCTTCTTTTTTAAGTGGTAATAATTGATTTTCATTTTTTAGAAGCACAATTGATTTTTTTGCAACATCTAAAACAGCCTCATGTATTTCTTTACTTCCTGTAACCTGTTTTTCTTGTTCGTTATTACAATATTTATAGGGATCGTCAAATAATCCTAATTCAAATTTTACTCTTAAAATTCGTTTTACAGCATCATCAATTAAAGCTTCATCAACAAGACCTTCTCTTACTAAATTTGCTAATTCATCTACGTAGGCGTACGATTCCATATCCATATCCGAACCAGCATTTGCAGCAATTTGAGCTGCTTGTTTTGTGTTTTTAGCATGACCATGAGCTATCATTTCATTAATAGAGCCCCAATCGGATACAACAAAACCATTAAACTGCCATTCATCTTTTAAAATACGTCGTTGTAAAAATGAATTACCAGTAGCAGGAATTCCGTTAAGTTCGTTAAAAGAATTCATAAAAGTTTTAACACCTGCATTGGCAGCGGCTTTAAAAGGTGGAAAAATAATATTGTATAACGTAGAAGTCCCAACATCAACGGTATTGTAATCTTTACCAGACTCGGCAAAACCGTAACCAGCCCAATGTTTTGCACAAGCTACAATTGTTTCTGGAGAAGTTAAATCATTGCCTTGAAAGCCTTCAACACGCGCTACTGCTATTTTACTTCCTAAATAAGTATCCTCGCCTGCACCTTCCATAACTCTTCCCCAACGGGCATCTCTAGAGATATCAACCATCGGTGCAAAGGTCCAGTTTATACCAGCTGCAGCGGCTTCTTTTGCTGCCGCCTGTGCCGATTTTTTAATAGCTTCTAAATCCCAACTAGCAGCTTCAGCTAAAGGAATTGGACTTAGTGTTTTATAGCCATGAATAACATCAAAACCGATAATTAATGGAATGCCTAATCTAGTTTCTTCAACAGCTATTTTTTGAACTGTCCTAACGGCGTCTACCCCACGAACATTAAGCATAGACCCAACATAACCTTTTTTAAGATGTTCATATTTTTTGGCGGCATCACCCGATGAAGGTGTTGGTCCTGTAACGTCCCAAAAACCATTGTATTGGTTCATTTGACCTATTTTCTCTTCTAAAGTCATTTTTGAAAGTAGTTCGGTTATTTTACTTTCAATATGATTATTGATATTACTGCTGTTGGTATTTGAATTATTTGCTTGTTTATTGCAGGAAACAAGCAATAAAAAGGTAGCCAACACACTATAAAGACTGTTTTTTTTCATCTACTTTGACTGTTTTTATCAAATTTTATTTTAAATCTTAAAATTTGAAGTCTTAAAAATTATTATTCTTTAGTTGTTGTAAAAGGAGATGTTTAGTTATTGGTATACTCTAACATAATCTACTTCCATAACAACTTGTGTGAAATTTGGATCGATGGAAAACCAAGATCCTCCCATAGCTACATTTAAAATTATAAATTGAGATGCTGTAAAAGGCCATGTACTACTGTTTTTTTCTGTTGGTTTGTAACTATATTTATAAATGTTATCAATGTAAAATTTAAGTTCGTTTTCGGTCCATTCTAAGCTATAAACATGAAATTCGGTAGCATAACTATTAAGTGTAGTTTCTCCTACTTTAGTATTAGAACATCCACCAGAACACGATGGCGTATGTGTTGCGCTTGAAATAACCGCAGGATTATGCCCCCAATGTTCCATAATGTCTATTTCTCCACAGGCAGGCCAACCGGCAGTATCAATATTAGCGCCTAACATCCAAATAGCTGGCCATGTGCCAGTACCAGATGGTAATTTGGCTCTTACATCTATCCTACCATATGTGAAATCGTATTTTCCTTTGGTTAATAATCTAGCTGATGTATATTCAGATCCTTGGTAGTTTTCTTTTTTGGCAATAATTTTTAAAACGCCATTTTCTACCTTAACATTATCGGTTCTATTGGTATAATATTGCTTTTCACCATTACCCCAACCACAAAGATTGGGACATCCATTACCTAAATCATATCCCCACTTTAAAGCATCAGGCGCACCATTTGTGTTGAATTCATCTGACCATACAATTTGAGGCTTCTTTTGAGTTACAAAGACAGCTATTTTTTTAAAACTACTTATAGAATGTCCTGTGCTAGAATAGGCAAAAACCGTAATTACATAATCGTTTAACCCTTCTGTTGAAAAGGTATAATTAAAGATTCCTGTTGTGTTTTTTACTTCGGTTTCATTACCTACTTTAAAACCATAAGTTGCCGCACTGGCTGCTGATGCATTACATGTTATATTACCAGAACCATCACCATTGGGATTATTAGCATTAGCGCCAAATACATCAACTTGGATGGTTAAATTTTTAGGTATAATTTCCTTTGCTTCTTCGGTGGTATTGCTATCACTTCCTCCAGAACATGACAACATTAAAAACAAACCTATTTGTATGATGTAAAACATCTTCTTCAACATTTTTAAAATTTTTATTCTTATAATTATAAAAAAGAGGGAGTTTTCTCAACTCCCTCTTAATCCCTACAATTTTTAATCAGCAACTAATATAAAGTTCCAATCAAATTCATTATTTCCGTCGGTAACCATAAGGGTAAGGGTATTATCGGTTCTTGCAAATATTTTATATGAATGTGGAGTACTGCCACCAACATAATAACCAATAAAACCTAAACCACTTAAACTTAAAGTTTCAATACCATTAGGAGCAGTTAGCGTCCAAGCCTCTGAGTAGCTAGCGTATGAATATTTAAGGATATCAGCGCCATCGGTAGTTCCGTTTCCTGGGCCGCCGATTTCATTAATAAGATTTTCTCGCCCAAAAACAGCACCATCGGCACCTGTATCGTGTGTAAAAGTTCCATTTATATTAAATGTATACCTGTCATCGTACATTCCAGAAGTAGATTTATCTGGTGTGCCCCCATTAGGATAGTATTCACCCAATCTAGTAGTTCCTACGGGGCCAAGTCCAAAATGGTTAGGTAATTCACTAGCAATTCTCCAAGTTCTTGAACTGTTGGATGTAAGCATAGTTAATAAATCGGCTGGTGGCTCATAAAGTGCTAACACTTCAACTTCAATAGTTTTACTTGATGATATACCTCCAGTACCATAAGCAACTACCGTTACAGCATAAGTATTGGTTCCCAAGGTTGTAAACGTATGTGATGCACTACCCGCCTTTTGAAGTTTTGTTTGGCCTTGAATTACAAATTGATACGCTGTTGCATTATCAGCTTTTGCAGAAACTCTAATTTCTCCGCTACCTAAACCTGGAGCAGGCGATTCTGTACCATCATCAATATACGCAACCGTTATTTCGATGTTGGAAGGCGCTATAAGTTCACCTAATTCTAAGTCATCATCTTGACAACTTGTTATTAATATGAGCCCTAAAAAGCTCATTAAAAAATATTTTAATGTCTTCATATGTTTAATTTTTTCTAATTATGATAGTTAAAGTTATCAATGTACGCAATGACTTTATCAGTATTGTTTTCGGAGTTGACTTGTATAACTACTTTATCTAAATCAGTTCTATCAACAGGGTCTGGTGATCCACCATCCAAATTTATAAACGTATCATTAACAAAATCAAATGTAAGTTCTTGCCATTGGTCTAAAACTATAGGCTTTATAATTTCAGTTTGAGTTTGCCAAGAATTTCCTCCTAAATCACTGTTTTGAAGTTTTAATGAAACTTGATTTGGTTGAGTTCCTGTTATACTTGAAGATGGAACATAAATCTTTAAAGTAAATTTACTTTTTGCCATTAAATCAAATTTTGGCGTTACAGTAAACTGAACATTAGCATACTGTCCTCCGTCATCATTATATTCTAAAACAGTAGGCGAGTTATTGTCGGAGTCTATATAAGGGTTTGCAAAAGCAGTATTCAATCCTGCTGCATCCCCAAACCAAGTAGTTATGGTTCCGAATCCTTCAAACCCATCTCTTGCATATGGAGGTGCATCTGATGGAGGTAACGTACCATATTTAAAATCATCAATATACGCCTTAACAAGGTCATAATTATTTTCTGAATTTACTTGAATCACGACTTTGTCTAAATCTGTCCTGTTAACAGGGTCTGGTGATCCACCGTCTAAGTTTATAAATGGATCTGATCCAAAATCAAAAGTAATGGTCTGCCACTCGTCTAAAACTATAGGTTTTATAATTTCAGTTTGTGTTTGCCAAGAATTTCCGCCTAAATCACTGTTTTGAAGTTTTAACGAAATTTGATTTGGTTGTGTTCCAGTAATACTTAAGGATGGCACATAAATTTTTAGTGTGAAAACACTTTTGCCTCCTGATAAATCAAATTTTGAAGGAGCTACAAATTGAACGTTTGCATACTGTTGACCTGAATCGTTGTATTCTAAAACCGTTTTGGAAAAATTATTTGCATCAACATATGGATTTGCAAAGGATGTATTTAATCCAGTTCCTCCATCTCCTAACCAGGTTGTAATATTACTGTTTCCATCAAAATCATCAAAAAGTAATGGTGTGTAAGATGAAGGTTCTTTCCAGAAATAAAGATTATCAATAAAGAATGTAGCACTTGAGCCTAAAGAATCAAATATGAGTTGAGTAATTCCTGATAAGTCTGTAGTGTAATCAGATAATGGAATATCAACACTTACCCATTCCCCTTGAGTTACTGTTCCAACATTCTCAGTATCTTCTTTCAATGGGTCTCCATTTGCATAAGATGTATTTACCAATTTTAGCCCTAGAGCAGTTCCATTAGGTGTCCAATAATCAAAGTGAACATATTCCATGCTTGATAAGTCTGTTGGATTATCATAATCAGTAACAATTCCTGTATAATTCAAATCATTATATACCCAGGTATTATTCCCGTCTATTTGAATTTCTGTCAATGTCGTGGTTTGTCCCCAACCAGGGTTTAATTCGCTTAAAGTTATGTTATTATAAGCATCACTATAAATTGATACAACATCTGAATCTTGTCTAAATGGAGGGGTTTTCACAGCAGCTAAAGGTTGCAAAATTTCTGTTACTTCAAAATCAGTTACATATTCTGTTGTTTCTATTGCTGCACTTTTAACAACAACTCTTATAGAATAAGTTCCTGGTTCTTGATAAACGTATGAAACCGTTTCACCAATATTTGCGCTTACAGGAGTATCAATTCCTTCTTCTCCAAAATATACATCGAAAGAGATAGCATAATCCGCAGTTGCAGTAACATTGACTTGTTTTGATACAGCTTGGTCATTAGAAATCTCTACAATTAAATTTTCTGGAGCCTTAAAGGAAACTACCAACTCTTTAGTTGCTTGGCTTTTTAATCCTGTAATACCAATAGCTTCTATAGTTACAGAGTAAGTGCCTTCACTATAAATATGTTCTACACTTTGGCCTTGATTTACAATTTCTGGTTCTGTAGTATCATCACCTAAAGTGATATTGTACTTCACAGCTCCAGTAGAGTTTGGTATAATGGTAACAAGACCTGTATTATCCTGTGTTACTTGAAATAGCGCCGATATATTTGAAGGCGCAGTAACATTATCTACAAAACTCAAATCATTATCAT
>JBMTVT010000019.1:0-35421 GCA_049451635.1 Tamlana sp.
TTGCCAACTGGTTATATGTGGAATAAAAGTACACATTATTCATTAATTTTTTAGGGATAATAGGAATTTTTGTTCCTCATTCTGCGTTTCTTTTAATAGACTTATAGCATGGTCTAAAGGGCTTTTTATATTCACTAAATCTTTTCTAGTTACATGGGTGTAAATCATGGTGGTTTCTGTTTTACTATGCCCTAAAAGTTCTTGTATATGCCTTATGCTTACCCCGTTTTCTAATAAATGGGTTGCATAACTGTGCCGCAGCGTATGGGGTGTAACATGTGTTTTTATTCCCGCTGCTTTGCATGATTTGGATAAAAACTTCCGAATACTACTCGAAGAGTAGGGCTCCCCATGTTTGCCTTCAACAAAGTAAACTTTAGGTGTATAAGTGTTTAAATAATTGAATAACAATGGTAAAAAACTCTCAGCCAAAGTAACATAGCGGTCTTTTCTGCCTTTGGCATTTTTAATAATCAATTGTCTTCGATTAATTAAAATATGTTCTATCCTTAAATTTATAACTTCACTTATCCTTAAACCGGCCGAATATAATAAAGCCAATATAGCTCTGTGCTTTAAGTTTTTTGTAAAACGCAACAAATTAATAATGTCTTCTTGTGATAAAATATTGGGCAATATTTTAGATTTTTTTGGACGTTTTAACTCTAAATCGCGTATCTCGCTTTCTGGATAAAAAGCAATAAAAAGTTTTACCGCACTAATAAACTGGCGTTGTGTGCTTATGGCGTATTTTCTGTCTATAAAAACTTTTTCTATAAACAATTCTACATCTTTATTGTTTAAAGTAGCTAAATTTCTGTGGTTATTAAATTCCATAAAATCGGCAATAAAAAAACTATAGGTCTTTACCGTATTATCGCTGTAGCGTTTGCCTCTTAAATATTTGTAAAAATTGTTCAACAAGTTCTTGTTCTCTAAACTAAGTTGTCTTTCTTTTTTTATAGGAAAGACTTTTGGTTTTTTTTCGGGCTTTTCAAAAAGAGGCTTACTATTTACGTGAGCATAGTTTTTAAATGTTGAAAAAATCAATTTTAAATTAGACGGATTGTTTTTAATAAACCAACTTTTTAAGCTTTGGCTCCAAGTAGCATTTGGGATGGTTCGAACCTGCTTAATAAGCGTTTCGTTATACTCAAATTGAATAAGTATTTGATTGGAATTCCTATGGAACTTGGGTTTAAGTACAATTGTAGGAAACTTATTCAAAGGCTTTTGTTTTAAAAATCTGAAAATATAGATTTTTGGTCAGAAAATAAAACAAATAGTAATTTAATTTTTAACACTTCCCATTTCTTTTTTCAAATGGTCTAAATACAAAATGCCATTTAAGTGGTCTATTTCGTGCTGAAAAATTACTGATGTAAAATCTTCAATACGCTCACTTTTATGCTCCCCGCCCATGGTGTCGTATTCAATGTTTATTGTATAAGACCTGCAATTTAAGGTTTCGCTTCTGTTGGGGATTGATAAACAACCTTCCCTAAAGGTTTGTTTTCTATTGGAATACTCTATAATTACAGGATTTAGGTATACTTCAAAAGGAAAGTTTTCTTTATCAAAACGTTGAACCCAAATAATGTTTTTTAAAATACCTACTTGTGGCGCAGCAATACCAACGCCCAACGAGGCACTATCGGTTACCGTAGCATACAAGCGTTTTACAAAGTTTTGAAGTACAGGGTTGTTAGCGTTTGGTTTTACATAAGCACTTTTGGTTCTAAGTAAAAGGGAATCTGCATAATTGGTTATTTTGTAAACCCGCATAGGTTTTAAGCTATCTGCGTTCATTATCATTTTAATTTCTTCTGGAGAAAATGAATTTTTTGATATGTTTTTTGGGCTCGAACAAGCAGAAACCATGACAATAATTAAAAGCGAAAAAATAGGATGCTTCATAAAAGAGGTATAAATAGATGCCTTTAGTGGGTTACCATTCGTTAATTCTATTGGAATCTAATTTTATAAAGATAAAAATTAAAATAGTAAATGCCCAAAGCCCAGAACCACCATAGCTAAATAATGGTAAAGGAATTCCAATAGTTGGTATTAAACCCATTACCATACCTATATTCACCAAAAAATGAATAAAAATAATAGAGGCAACACTATAGCCATAAACTCTACTAAACTGCGATTTTTGTAATTCGGCTAAATGTAAAATACGCAATAGTAGTAAAACAAAAACTATAACAACAAAGGTGCTCCCTAAAAAACCCCATTCTTCTCCTACAGTGCTAAAAATATAATCTGTATGCTGTTCGGGCACAAATTTACCTGTGGTTCTGGTGCCTTCCATAAAGCCTTTTCCAGAAAAGCCGCCAGAGCTAATGGCTTTTTCTGATTCGTTTAAATTGTAGGCAAAAGTCTGTTTCATCCTTTCAAGTTTTTCAGGATCTTTTTCAAGGCGCAGCCAAAGGCTTATTCTATCTTGTTGATGAGGTTTTAGGATACTTTGATAGAAGAATTTTACAGCAAATGCAATACCTATTGATGCTATTACAATAAAAACAGATTGATAAATGCGCAGTTTTTTCTTGTTTAAAAAATGATATCCAATAACAAAAACTGAAGCAATAATAGACGTGATAATACCTCCGAATTTTAATGATAAAATGGACAATAAGATTGTCCATATGGCTATGGCTAAATAAAACTTGGGTAACCCCTCCCTGTAAAGCACAAAAAAGAATGCCCCGTATACAATTGTGCTTCCCATATCGTTTTGTAATAAGACCAAAACAGCAGGGATTAAAATGATTATAAATGTGCGTATTTGATCCTTAAGGGTGTTAATATTGGTGTTTAAATCACTTAAATATTTTGCAACGGCAAGGGCAGTGGCAGTTTTTGCAAACTCACTAGGTTGAATGGTAAAACTTCCAATGCCATACCAAGATGTAGCCCCGTTAACATTTTTCCCAAAAACAAACAACCCAACTAACGATAGTATCGATAGGATATATATGATACTGGAAAAACGCTCATAAAATTTGGCATCAATTGCCAGTAACAGAATTATTAAGACGAAGGTTAAAAAAATAAAAATGAGCTGTTTGCCAAATGGCTGAGAGAAATCAAAATAATCAATGGTTGTGCCAGTATGTGAGGCAGATAAAATATTTAACCATCCAAAACCAACTAAAAGTAAGAAAAGAAAAATGGTAATCCAATCAAATTTAAAATGCCTATTAGTTTCCCTAACCATTAATTATCGGGTTTGTTAATGTTGTTTAGTTGTTTTTTTAATTGTTGGTACTCTTTTTCCTCAATAGTTTGTAAAGTGGTATAACCATTAATTTTAAAGGGCTCACCAGAGTAAGGTTTAGCATATTCGTCTTGTAAGCTGTGTCTTAGTAGCCAATCTTCTAAATCAGTTCGTGTGATCTCACCTTTTATATGCTTTTCAATCATCAAGCTTGCTACTTTGCCAGCAAACCTGCTTCCCCAATAACCATTTTCAACAAAAACTGCTATGGCTATTTTTGGATTGTCTTTAGGTGCAAAGGCAACAAAAATAGAGTGATCTGTAAGCTGAGTTTTAACACTGTCTATAATGGTAAAATTTTCAACAGTTCCTGTTTTTCCACAAATATCAATATCTTTTATTTGTAAGGAAGAAGCAGTTCCTTTTTTATAAACCTGAAGCATGCCTTCAATTACGGGTTCAAAATACTCCCTGTTTATAGTAGTTTGTTTTGGTGTGGTAAATTGCTTTGGAATGGTATCTCCTTCTATGTTTTTTATGATGTGAGGCGTATAATAATAACCTCTGTTGGCAATTGCTGCTGCCATATTTGCTAATTGAATAGGGGTTGTGGCAACTTCACCTTGGCCTATAGCATTGGAAATGGTATAGGTTGAATAAAATGTATTGGGGTAGATACGTTTGTAATAATCTCTATCGGGAATTCTGCCTTTCTGTCCAACAAATAAATCGTTATTTAAAAAATTACCCAAGCCAAAACTTTGGGCGTGTTTGCTCCATGTGTTTATGCCTTGAGAAGCACTTCCAGTTTTATCTAAAATCTTTCTGTAAGTTGTAGCAAAATAAGCATTGCAAGATCGTTGTATGCCAGTTATCAAATCATTTCTAGTGCCATAATTGCAATGGCATTTCATGATACGGTTACCATACCTGTAACCGCCATAACAAGTAACATAATTGTTTGGTGATATAACACCTTCTTGAAGAGCTATTAAGGCATTCATTAACTTAAATGGCGATCCGGGCTCGTAAACTCCTTGCAGGCTTCTATTAAAAAGTGGTTTTGCAATAGAATCGTTAAAAAGTTTGGTAAAGTTTTTTGAACGTTCTCTACCTACAAGAATATTGGGGTCGTAAGTTGGTGCAGCAACCATGGCTAGAATTTCACCAGATGAAGGTTCAATAGCTATAACTCCACCGCGTTTATTTTTCATTAATAACTCCCCATAAGCTTGCAAATCTGCATCAATGGTAATAGTAATGTCTTTCCCTTGTTCTGGAATGGTATCAAATTTACCATCCTTATAGGGGCCAATATTTCTGTTGAATCGGTCTTTTTGAATAAATTTAATACCTTTAACGCCTCTCAATATGTCTTCGTAAGATGCTTCAACACCCTGTTTGCCTTTTAAGTCTCCCATTTTATAATAGGGGTCTTTTTGAATATCTCTATTGCCTACCTCGCCAATATCACCCAGAACATTGGCACCTATTGTAGTTTGGTAATATCTTAAAGAACGTTTTTGAATGTAGAACCCTTCAAATTTTCGCATTTTTTCCTGTAGTACAGCGTAGTCTTCCTTTGAGAGTTGTGGAACAAAAGGTGAGGGTAACCTTGGAGAATAGTGGTTTGCTTTATTGAGTTTGCTAATAAACTCTTCTTTGGTAATTTTTAGTAATGAGCAAAATTCTAAAGTATCTAAAGGCTTCACTTCACGAGGTATTACCATAACATCATACGATGGTTGGTTGGCTACCAAAAGTTTACCGTTTCTGTCATAAACAAAACCGCGCTTTGGGTAATCGTACACTTTTCTTATGGCATTATCCTCATATAGATTATGGGGACTTGAATTGTAAATTTGCAAGTAAAAAAGTCTTGAAATAAACAAAAGGCCTACACTTATTACCGAAATGAAGAGCAATAATTGTCTCATTTAGTTTTTCTGCTAAAAATAATTGTTATTGAAATGCTTAATAAAATAGTAAATATACTAGAGAATAACGTTTTTTGAAGCACTAAAATTATCTTTGAAACACTAAAAATTTCTAAAGAAAACAAAACCAGATGATGCATTATAGCAAGAAATGTAAAGTAAGTGAGTTTTGCACCAAAATCTACTGTATTAAATTTTATGGATTGATACTCGTAAATTGTGCCAAAAGAAAATTTTAATATTAAAGGTCTTACGTAAGCTATAAAAACAGAAGCACCGGCATGAATACCCCCAGTGTCTAAAAATAAATCTATGCTAATGCCAATTAGAAAACTGAGTAAGATTAGGACAATACGATTATTTTTTACAGGAAATAAAGCTATGAATAGGATATAAGGATATGGGTTAATATAACCCATAAAGTTAATGTGGTTAAAAATTAAAACTTGTGCAAAAACCAAGGCAATAAAACGGATAGTATGTACTGAAAAAAAACTATTCATTTATACTATTTTGTAAATTAAAAATTTCTGGGGCATCAATGTTTTCAATGATATAAACATGTTCAATATTAGTCATATCATTAAATAACTTTACATTAAGCCTATAGTAATTTTCGGCATCATCCAAATTAAAATATTGAATAGTACCAATTGGAATCCCTTTAGGGAAAATTGAAGAACGCCCTGATGTAATAATGGTGTCGCCTACTTTTATAGGGGCAATTTTTTGAACATCGGTAAGTTGAACAAATTCTGGCGAAACACCATTCCAACTTAATGAACCGTAATGGTTAGTTTTTTTTAATTGCGCACTGATTTGGCTGGTAGTATTCAAAACAGATAGAACTGTGGCATAGTTTTTACTCGTTCTGTCAATAATACCTATAATGCCTTTGGATGAAATAACACCAAAATCTTGTTTGATACTATCGTTTTGTCCTTTGTTTATGGTTAAGAAATTATCAGTTAACGAATAACTATTTTTTATAACATTGGCACTGTAAAATTTATAAGAATCATTAAAGGAAATGGTATCTACGTAAGTAGTGTTAGTAAGTATTTCAGTATTAGTTAGAAGTGCGCGAAGTTTTATGTTTTCTTCAACTAACAATTGATTTTGCGACTTTAAATTGAAGTAACTGCTTATATTGTTTGCCGTATTGTATACCCCTCCTGTAAGAAAGTTTGCTGAATTGATAAACTTACTTTTATGGTAAGAATGGGATTGAATGGTAAATAAAAGTGATAAACCAAAGAGCAACAAGAACAACAAAAAATTTTTGTTTCTTATTATGAAATTAATAATTTGTTGCATGGGTTTATTTAGGCCTATTTATGCTTTTATTTTATCAATACACTTTTATATTTAGATAAATTTTTAAGTGTGATACCCGTACCTCTTACAACGGCTCTTAAAGGGTCTTCGGCAATGTAAACAGGTAAATCTGTTTTTTGTGATAAACGTTTGTCCAATCCTCGTAACATAGAACCACCACCAGCTAAATAAATACCAGTATTATAAATATCGGCAGCAAGTTCTGGAGGTGTTTGCCCCAAAGTTTCCATAACAGCATCTTCAATACGTAATATTGATTTATCCAAAGCCTTGGCAATTTCCCTGTAAGAGATTGATACTTGTTTTGGTTTACCTGTTAGTAAATCACGCCCTTGAACACTCATGTCTTCTGGAGGTAAATCTAGATCTTCTGTGGCTGCGCCAATTTGGATTTTTATTTTTTCAGCAGTACGTTCACCAACATATAAATTGTGTTGGGTACGCATGTAATAAACAATATCATTTGTAAACACATCACCAGCAATTTTAACCGATTTATCGCAAACTATACCGCCTAGAGCAATAACAGCTATTTCGGTAGTACCACCACCTATATCAACCACCATGTTTCCTTTTGGTTGCATAATATCAACCCCAATACCAATAGCAGCTGCCATAGGTTCGTGAATTAAATAAACTTCTTTACCATTAACACGTTCGGCACTTTCTTTTACCGCACGCATTTCTACTTCGGTAATACCTGATGGGATACAAATAACCATTCGGAGCGCAGGTGTGAAGAACCTCTTTTTTAAAGCAGGAATATTTTTAATAAACATACTTATCATCTGCTCAGAGGCATCAAAATCTGCAATAACACCATCTTTTAATGGGCGAATGGTTTTTATGTTCTCATGGGTTTTTCCCTGCATTAAACTTGCCTCTTGCCCTACGGCTATAATTTTGTTGTTTAACCTGTCTCTGGCAACTATTGATGGTGCATCTACAACAACTTTATCGTTGTGGATAATAAGTGTATTGGCAGTACCTAAATCAATGGCTATTTCTTCGGTTAGGAAGTCAAAAAATCCCATGTGCTATTAATAATTTTAAGTGATTTAAAAACGAATGTCGTAAATGTAATAAAAGTTGATAAATATATGTGTTTATTGTGTATTCAAAATTATAATAAACAAAAGTATTTTGGTCTTATACGCTTTTAATCGGGTTTTAGATTATTAAATGAACTTTTAATGTTTAAAGTGGCGAGTGCCAGTCATTACCATAGCCACATTATTTTCATTACAATAATCTATACTTAGTTGATCTTTTATTGAGCCACCAGGTTGAATTACAGAGGTAATGCCAGCTTTTTTAGCTATTTCTACACAATCTGGAAAAGGGAAAAACGCATCACTCGCCATAGCTGCACCTTTTAAATCGAAATTAAAGGTTTGTGCTTTATGGATGGCTTGTTCCAAAGCATCAACACGACTCGTTTGCCCAGTACCACTAGCCAATAGTTGTTTGTTTTTTGCCAAAACAATGGTGTTCGATTTGGTGTGCTTACATATTTTTGATGCAAACAATAAATCTTCGATTTGACTTTCTGTAGGCTTCAAATTAGTGGCGCTTTTTAAATCTTCGGCTTTGTCGGTAACACTATTTCTATCTTGAAGCAAGATGCCATTTAAACAACTTCTCACGTTCATTTGAGGCATGTCCACATCATGAATTTTCAATAAAATTCTATTCTTTTTGCCTTTCAATAATTCTAGTGCTTCTGCAGAAAAAGATGGTGCAATAACTACTTCGCAAAATAGTTTGTGTATTTCCTCAGCGGTTGCTAAATCAATTTCTTTATTGCTTATTAATACACCACCAAAAGCTGAAACAGGGTCGCCAGCTAGAGCATCAACATAAGCCTGATGAAGTGTTTTTCGCTGAGCCAAACCACATGCATTGTTATGTTTTAAAATGGCAAACGTAGGCGCATCGTTTTTAAATTCCATCATTAAATTTACAGCAGCATCTACATCCAATAAATTGTTATAGCTTAATTCCTTACCATGTAGTTGTGTAAATAGTTCATCAAAGTTTCCAAAGAAAAACCCTCGTTGATGCGGATTTTCACCATATCGTAATACTTTTCCGTTGGTTTCACTAATCTTTAAAGCGGCTTCTTCATGGTTTTTGTTGAAGTAGTTAAAAATAGCAGTATCGTAATGTGAGGATACATTAAACGCCTTTGCAGCAAAACGTTTTCTGTCTTCTTCAGAAATGGTTCCGTTATTGGCAGAGATTAAATCCAAAAATTCTGCATAATCATTAACGGAAGATACACAAATCACATCAGCATAATTTTTAGCTGCAGCACGAATAAGTGAAATACCACCTATATCTATTTTTTCAATAATATCTTGATTGCTCGCGCCTGAGGCCACGGTTTTTTCGAAAGGATATAAATCAACTATCACCACATCAATTTGCGGGATGTTATATTCGGCTAATTCAGCAACATCACCTTCATGATTTTGTCTGTTTAAAATACCTCCAAATACTTTGGGATGCAAGGTTTTAACACGGCCACCAAGAATGGATGGATAGGAGGTGACATCCTCTACAGGAACAACATCAATGCCTAAATCTTTAATAAATTTTTCTGTGCCACCTGTGGAATAAATGGTAACGCCTTGTTTGTTTAATTCTTTTACGATAGGTTCTAATCCGTCTTTGCTAAATACCGATATTAAAGCAGATTCAATGGTTTTCTCGTTGCTCATTGGTTGTTGTATTGTTTTTAAAATAATATGCTTTTGCTAAAAAAAATTAAGCACTGCAAAAGTACTTATTTACTTTAAAAAATGAGCGAAGTATTATTGAAAAACGAGTTCTTTTTTCAACTAAAAAAGGAAGTTGTTAACAACTATAAAATTTTAGCAACTTTAGTGCAAACAAACTCCAAAAAGCGTTCATCGGCTTCGGTGAAAGGGTCTGGTGTATTGGAGTCTATATCAATTTGTCCAATATTTTTACCATTTACAAAAATAGGTATAACAATTTCAGCTTTTACAGTAATACTGCAAGCAATGTAATTATCTTGGGCAGATACATCTGGTACTACAAAATTTTGGTTACTAACAGCTACTTGTCCGCAAATACCTTTACCAAAGGGGATAGTGGTATGGTCTGTTGGTGCGCCAACATAAGGGCCTAGTTTCAATTCTTCTTTATCACCATTTCTAAAATAAAAACCAACCCAATCGTAATATTCAATATGTTTTTCAAGTAATTCACAAATGTTATGTAAACGTTTGTCAACCGAAATTTTCATATTATTTAAAATGCCCTCAACTTGTGGTTTTAACGATTCAAAAGTCATCTTATCAGAAATTTTTGGTAAAAGTATTTAAAAAGGTGTAATTTGGATATTATGTATTTATGTTTTTTTGAAGGCACTTTTTATTAAATACTAGTCGGTTATAAAATTTATACTTACATTTTTGTTAGTGTATGTTACCTTGTCCTTGGGGTATAAATTTTATTTACAGTTCTCGGATGGTTCGAAATTTTACCCGGATTACATGACACATTTAGTTGCAAAACAAACCAAAACACTTTTGGATGGTTTTGGTTATGATGCTCAAATAACACCACATCCTGATGAACCTTCTATGAAATTATTAGTTAACGGTAATTATTTGGCCAGAATTATTGAAGGCTGTAACTCTATTAGTGTTATTATCTTGTTTGTTTCGTTTATCATTGCTTTTTCAGGCAAACTAAAAACCACTTTTTTTACTTGCTCTCTGGAAGTGTTTTAATATACTTCGTTAATTTATTGCGAATTGTTTTATTGAGTTTGGGTGTTTATCATTTTCCTGAATATGCCGATTTTTTACACAGTGTGGTTTTTCTAGCTATTATTTATGGTATGGTTTTTTTATTGTGGATTTTTTGGGTGAACCGATTTTCTAAATTAAAACAAAGCCATGCATAAAGTAATTAAATATATGGCTTGCTTTGTTATTTGGATTGCTGATTTTAATTCGGTTTTTTGAAGACGATTTATTTTATGACCCCTATTTAACATTCTTCCTAAACGACTATTTGTATATTGACAGTCCTCGACGTGAAGTTGCCAAATACGTAGCTTTTACAATTTTGCGTTATATTTTAAATACGGTTATTTCGTTGGGCGTATTGTTCGTGTTTTTTAAAGACAAAAACATCGTGAAATTTTCTGCTATACTTTATACTATGGCATTTGTTATCCTAGTGCTCATTTAGTTATATTTCGTTATTAACCCAAGACAAGAAGACTATTACTTGTTTTTTAATATTCGTCGGTTTTTAATTCAACCTATTATTTTAATACTCTTATTACCAGCTTTTTACTATTACAGGTTGAAGCAATAAAATGTTAATCTAATGGTAAAACCTCATGTTATAAAAGTCATTTTTTGTAACTTTGCAACGTGATAAAAGAACTATTTCATAAAGTTTTCTCTGTAGCATTGGCACTTATGGTGTTAATATCCACAATGTGTTTTACCATTCAAAAGCACTATTGTGGAGAAACTTTAGTCGATTCTGCTGTTTTTTCAAGTGCTGAAAAATGTGGTATGGAGATGTCTAAAGCTGAAACAACAAGCATGAAGAAAATGAATTGTTGCAAAGATGAGGTTAAAGTTGTTAAGGGGCAAGATGATTTAAAAGTAAATACTTTTGAAGACTTAAAATTTCAACAACAACAGTTTTTAACTACATTCTTATACACTTACATCAACCTTTTTGAAGGATTACCAAAACAAGTTATTCCTCATAAAGATTATTCTCCTCCCAATTTGGTTTCAGATATACAGGTGCTTGACCAAGTTTTTATAATTTGATATTTAGATTTTCATTTCTGAAAAGGCAGAAACTTTATTGTCTAAATTATTCAAATTATAATTAAATCATGAAACATACATATAAAATTACAGGAATGACCTGTAATGGTTGTCGGTCGCACGTAGAGAATGCCCTCAATAAAATCGAAGGTGTCATAAATGCCAATGTCGATTTAGGAAAAGCCAAAGCTTCCATAGAAATGGAAGAGCATATTGCTATTGAAACATTTCAAAAGGCTTTGGGAGACCATTATGGTATTCATTTGCCTGGGGAAGAAAAAAAGAAGCATTCACATTACCACAAAAAGGAAAAGCAAGGCAAAGGAACAGGTGTTTTTTATTGCCCAATGCACTGTGAAGGCGATAAAACTTATATCAAGCCCGCTGATTGTCCAGTTTGTGGAATGGATTTAGTTGAAGAAGTTAGCTCATCACAAACTGATGATTCATCTCAATCAAAAACTTATAAAACACTTTTTAAAAAATTCTGGATTTCGGTGGCTTTTACACTGCCAATTTTTTTAATAGCCATGTCTGAAATGGTTCCAAACAATCCGTTATACAATATTTTAGATTTAAAATGTTGGAATTGGATACAGTTTGTACTGTCACTTCCAGTGGTATTTTATACCACTTGGATGTTTTTCGAGCGTGCCTATAAATCTATAAAAACTTGGAATTTAAACATGTTTACCCTCATAGGCATGGGTGCAGGCGTTGCTTGGATATTTAGTGTTTTTGGGTTGCTTTTTCCTGAGATATTACCTAGTCAATTTAAAACCGAAGCAGGAACCGTTCATGTATATTTTGAAGCCGCTACCGTTATTTTAACGCTCGTTTTGTTGGGGCAATTGTTGGAAGCTAAAGCCCACAGTAAAACCAATTCTGCAGTCAAGGAATTACTCAAATTGGCACCTAATAAAGCCATAAGAGTTGTTGATGGGGAAGAAAACGAAATTTCAATTAACGACATAAAGAAAGGTAATCTACTTCGTGTTAAACCTGGGGACAAAATTCCAGTTGATGGTATTATTACAGATGGTGAGAGTTCGGTAGATGAATCCATGATAACTGGCGAACCTGTTCCAGTGTTAAAGCTTATTAATGACAAAGTTCATGCAGGAACTATCAATGGTAAGCAATCCTTTTTAATGAAAGCTGAAAATGTAGGAGAAGACACCTTGCTTTCTCAAATCATAAAAATGGTAAACAATGCTAGCAAAAGTAAAGCACCCATTCAAAAATTGGCCGATAAAATATCTGGATATTTTGTCCCTATTGTGGTTTCTGTCTCAATCATCACATTTGTAATATGGAAGTTTTTCGGACCAGAACCGTCCTATGTGTATGCTCTAGTAAATGCCATTGCGGTCTTAATTATCGCATGTCCATGCGCATTGGGTTTGGCAACTCCAATATCTGTAATGGTTGGTGTTGGTAAGGGCGCAAAATCTGGCGTATTGATTAAAAATGCCGAGGCGATTGAAAACCTTAATAAAATAAATGTTTTAATTGTTGACAAAACTGGAACCATTACAGAGGGAAAACCTTCTGTTGAAATTATAAAAAGTGTTTATAAAGATTTTAGAGAAGAAACGGTTATTCAATACATCGTTTCCTTGAATAAATTAAGTGAACACCCCATTGCTGATGCCACTGTAAAATATGGTAAGGAAAAGGATGTTAAAACTCTAGAGGTTAAAAATTTCAATGCCATAACAGGAAAAGGGGTTAGTGGCTCTATTGGAGGAAAAGAGGTTAAGCTTGGTAATGAAAAACTCATGGAAGATTCCAAGGTTTCAATTTCTGAAGATATAAAAAAAGCTGTTTCTGAACAGCAAAAATTAGGCAAAACAGTTCCTATGCTTTCAGTAGATAATACAATTGTTGGTTATGTTGTTATTGCTGATAAAATCAAAGAAAGTAGTAAAAAAGCCATTTCAATATTACAAGAAAAAGGTATCGAAGTAATAATGCTTACCGGCGATAATAAAGATACTGCAAAAGCAGTTGCAACCGAAATGGGATTGAGGAATTTTAAATCTGAAATACTTCCCGAAGACAAACTAAGAGAAGTTGAGAAACTTCAAAACTCAGGAAAGCTTGTAGCCATGGCTGGCGATGGTATTAACGATGCACCTGCATTAGCAAAAAGTGATATTGGTATTGCCATGGGAACAGGAACCGATGTAGCCATAGAAAGTGCCCAAATTACTCTAGTAAAAGGCGATTTATTTGGTATAGTAAAAGCACATAATTTAAGTAAAAAAGTAATGAAGAATATCAAACAAAATTTATTCTTTGCGCTTTTATACAACAGTATTGGAGTGCCTATTGCGGCTGGTATTTTGTTTCCATTTTTCGGAATATTACTATCACCTATGATAGCAGCAGCAGCTATGAGTTTTAGCTCGGTTTCTGTAATCACCAATGCTTTACGCTTAAAAAACATAAACATTGACTAACGAATGAAAAATCTAATATATATATTACTAATGCTTCCTTCGGTTTTCTTTTCACAAGAAAAGATTATGGGAATGATTATGGAAGCCAACGACAAAAATGAACATATCGGTTTACCGGGCGCCAATGTATATTGGCTAAACACAGAAGTTGGCACGGTTACGGATTTAGATGGTAAGTTTATGCTCGAGTACAAAAAGGAGTATTCAAAATTAGTGATAAGTTATGTTGGTTTTAAAACCGATACATTAACTATTAAAGAGCCAAAAATGGTACACCACTGGTTGCAACCAAATGATAATTTGGATGCCATTACACTAACCTCAAGAAGTCAAGCTACAACTAAGTCCTATTTAAGTTCCTTAAATGTTACCAATGTAAGCAGTGATGAGTTATTGAAAGCCGCTTGTTGCAATCTCTCAGAAAGTTTTGAAACCAATCCATCTATCGACGTCAATTTTGCCGATGCCGTCACCGGATCACGACAAATAAAAATGTTGGGTCTTACTAGTCCTTACATATTAATCGCTACAGAAAATATTCCAACGGTACGAGGTGCTTCACAAGCCTATGGTCTTAGCTTTATACCTGGAACTTGGGTAGAGAGCATTCAAATTACTAAAGGTGCTGGAAGTGTGGTTAATGGTTTTGAAAGTATTGCGGGACAAATAAATGCTGAATTGGTAAAACCTTCAACAGATGATAAATTGTTTGTTAATGCATTTGTTTCAGTTAATGGGCGTTTTGAATTAAATACACATCTCAACACTACATTGTTAGATAAGTGGAGCACAGGTTTGTATTTACACGGTAATTTAAGAGAGGCAAAATTTGATAGAAATGAAGATTCCTTTTTGGATATGCCATTACAAAAACAAATCAACATAATGAACCGTTGGCAATATACAGACACCAAAAATGGATTTGTAAGTTTCATTAATTTTAAATTTTTAAATGATGAAAAGCAAATGGGGCAAATCAGTTTTAATCCAGAGACGGATAAATTTACAACCAACGCTTGGGGTAGTGAAATTGACACCAAACGTTACGAGGTTTCTGCAAAATTTGGGTACGTAAATCCCGATATCCCATGGCAAAGTTTAGGTGTTCAAACAGCGTTTTGTGGCCATAAACAAGAGTCTTTTTTTGGGTTAAAACAGTATGACATCACTCACAATAGTTTATATGCCAATGCTATTTATAATTCCATAATAAGCGATTCCAGGCATAAAATTAAAACTGGAATTAGTTATACATACGACCATTATGATGAATTTTTAGTTGCGCAAAATTTAGATTCAAACTATGAAAGAACAGAACGTTCTGTTGGGGCTTTTTTCGAGTATAATTTTGATAATCTTGACAAATTGAATCTTACTGCAGGCATTCGTATTGATAATCATAATTTGTTGGGAACCTTTGTAACTCCCCGAGTGCATTTGCGTTATGCTCCTTGGCCGAAATCAGCTTTAAGAGCCTCATTGGGTAGAGGTAAACGTAGTGCCAATATTTTTGCTGAAAATCAAAATATGTTTGCTTCATCTCGAGAGCTAAATATTTTAAATACATCCGGAAATATTTATGGTTTGAAACCTGAAATTGCTTGGAACTATGGCGTGTCGTTTTTACAGGGTTTTAATCTTTTTGGAAAAAAGGGCGATGTGACTTTAGATTACTATAAAACGGAGTTTAAAAATCAAGTCGTTATAGATTATGAAAATCCACAACAGGTTAATTTTTATAATTTGAATGGAAAAAGTTACGCCAATAGTTTTCAAGTTGAGTTTAATTATAATGCTTTTGAAAATTTCAATTTGCGAACTGCTTATAAATACTATGATGTGCAAACCTATTATAATTCAGGAAGATTGGAAAAACCATTAACGCCTAAACACCGTTTATTTGTAAATGCTTCCTATGAAACCAATAAGAACGACCATGATGCCCAGTGGAAGTTTGATGCCACATATAATTGGTTGGGTACCCAACGATTTTCATCAACAGCATCCAATCCATTATCTTATCAATTACCAGAACGTACACCAACGGTAGCCACTTTAAATACTCAGGTTACCAAAGTGTTTTCTCCACAGTTTGAAGTTTATGTGGGTGGTGAAAACATAACAAACACAAAACAAGAAAATCCAATTTTAGGAGCGAATGACTCTTTTGGTTCAAACTTTGATACAACATTTGTATATGGCCCTATTTTTGGAAGTATGTATTACGCTGGACTAAGATTTAAAATAAAATAGAATAAAGAATATGAAAAAATTAATGATTTTAGCATTTATGCTATTAGGAATAACAACTTTTTCGCAAAACAAAAATGCTCATGCATCTATAGAAGTTGATGGTGTTTGCTTAATGTGCAAAGCCCGAATAGAAAAAGCATGTTTAGGCACAAAAGGCGTAAAAAGTGCTAATTGGGATGTTAAAACCCATGAACTTAAGCTATTTTTTGATAAACGTAAAACCGATTTAAAAACCATTCAAACTAAAATAGCTGGAGCAGGACACGATACTAAAGAGATAAAAGCAACGGAAGAAGCTTATGAAACAGTACATCCTTGTTGTAGATATAGAGATAAAGATGTAGTTGAGGATCATTAATTTATTAAATGATTTTAGTTAAATTTTTCCCAATAAAAATATCACGGATTTAACTTCTTATTACCTTTAGTAGGTTCTTTTTAAATTAAGAAATTATGGGACAATCAAAGTCTAAGAGTAAGTCTGCATTACCAAAACAAGCGGTAAAAAAGACTTCACAGGCTCCTGCTAAAAAGAAGTAGTTTGTGTTTGGTTTATTTAGAATAAACCATATTTTATCGAGAAAATAATTTTATGCCACCTTCAAAAGAGGTGGCTTTATATTTTATTTGGAAGGGATTGGAATAAAAAACGCTTCAAAATTAATTGAAGCGTTTTATCTATGTTAAAGTTTCTCAATTCATAATTTATAAGTGAGAGACTTTTTAGTTGAGCCTATTGCTACATCATTCCTGGCATACCGCCACCCATACCGCCTGGCATAGCTGGAGTTTCTTCTTTGATATCAATTAACGCACACTCTGTAGTTAAAATCATTCCAGCTACTGATGCAGCATTTTCTAAAGCAATACGAGTTACTTTTTTAGGGTCAATAATACCTGCTTTAAGCATATCTACATATTGTTCAGATTTAGCATCATAACCAAAGTCTTTTTTGCCTTCCAAGACTTTATTGATAACTACGCTACCTTCACCACCAGCATTTTCTACGATGGTACGTAACGGTGCTTCAATAGCTTTGTTTACTATTTGTACACCAGTAGTTTCATCTAAGTTTTCAGTGGTTAATTTTTCTAAAACAGCTTTAGCTCTTACCAAAGCAACGCCACCACCAGCAACAATACCTTCTTCCACAGCAGCTCTAGTAGCATGTAAAGCATCATCAACACGGTCTTTTTTCTCTTTCATTTCCACTTCGCTGGCAGCGCCAACGTAAAGAACTGCAACACCACCAGCCAATTTAGCTAAACGTTCTTGTAATTTTTCTTTATCGTAATCACTTGTTGTGGTTTCAATTTGAGCTTTTATTTGATTTACACGAGCTTTTATGTCTTTAGCATCTCCAGAGCCGTTTACAATAGTTGTGTTATCTTTATCAACGGTGACTGTTTCAGCAGTTCCTAACATGCTTAAATCAGCATTTTCAAGTGTGAAACCTCTTTCCTCAGAGATAACGGTTCCACCAGTTAGTATAGCAATATCTTCAAGCATCGCTTTACGTCTGTCACCAAAACCTGGAGCTTTTACAGCAGCAATTTTAAGTCCACCACGTAATTTGTTAACCACTAAAGTGGCTAAAGCTTGTCCATCTACATCTTCTGCTATGATTAATAATGGACGACCAGATTGTGCTACTGGTTCCAGAATAGGAAGTATTTCCTGAAGGTTAGAAATCTTTTTATCGAATAATAAAATATATGGATTTTCTAAATCGGCAATCATTTTATCGGCATCGGTAACAAAATAAGGTGATAAATACCCTCTATCAAACTGCATACCTTCAACAACATCAACATAGGTATCTAAACCTTTTGCTTCTTCAACAGTAATAACGCCTTCTTTACCAACTTTGCTAAAAGCAGTAGCGATTAATTCACCAATAGTATCATCATTGTTTGCTGAAATGGCAGCTACTTGCTTTATTTTTTCTGAAGAGTTGCCAACTTGTTTAGCTTGTTTTTCAAGGTCTTTGGTAATGGCTTCAACCGCTTTATCAATGCCACGTTTTAAATCCATTGGGTTAGCACCAGAAGCTACATTTTTTAAACCTTCTTTTACAATTGCTTGAGCTAAAACAGTAGCAGTTGTAGTACCATCACCAGCCAAATCGTTGGTTTTGCTAGCAACTTCTTTTACCATTTGAGCACCCATATTTTCATGTGAATCTGCCAATTCAATTTCTTTGGCAACAGACACCCCATCTTTAGTTACTTGAGGTGCGCCAAAACTTTTGCTTATAATTACATTGCGTCCTTTTGGGCCAAGGGTTACTTTAACTGCATTTGCCAATGCATCAACGCCACGCTTTAAACCATCGCGAGCTTCAATATCAAATTTTATATCTTTTGCCATTTTATTTAGTTTTTTTGTTTCGCCTTTAGCAGTTTGCTATTGGCAACATTTAATTATTAATTTTATTGCTATTGGTAATTTAAACAATTGCTAATATGTCGCTTTCGCGCATCATCAAATAATCTTTGCCGTCAAGTTTAAGCTCTGTTCCAGCATATTTACCATATAAAACAGTATCACCAACTTTAACGGTAATTGGGTCGTCTTTTGTGCCAGGACCGGCAGCAACAACGGTACCTTTTTGTGGTTTTTCTTTAGCGTTATCTGGGATAATAATACCAGATGCTGTTTTAGTTTCAGCGGCAGCTGGTTCAATAAGAACCCTATCTGCTAATGGTTTAATGTTTAAGCTCATTTGTATATTTTTATTTTAAAAATTAGTGTTAATGCTTTAGTATTAAGCTAAAAATATGCCAATGCTTATAGACTGACAAACTTTCAGACAGGCCTTGTTGTAATGTGTTGGAACAAAAAATGCCAACTGATAAAGTTGGCATTTTTTTTTGCAAAATTACTGTACTGAATCTGTCACTGTTGCAGCATCATTTGATGTATTTGCTGGAACTGCAGGTAGAGGTTGTGTTGTTGTAGCATCAGGATCTAATGCTTTAGAATCTAAACTTTCTGAACCTCTATTGATAGCAACATTAGAGATTAAAATTAATACGAGTAACACAGTTGCTAACGTCCAGGTACTTTTATCTAAAAAATCAGTTGTCTTTTTTACGCCACCTAACTGTTGTGTGCCGCCGCCGCCAAATGATGATGATAATCCGCCCCCTTTTGGGTTTTGTACCATAATAACTACTATAAGTAAAAATGCTACTATAACTATTAAAAATAAAAATATTGTAAACGTACTCATTATTCTTTATTATTTTGTTCTTGTAATTGTTCTACTGCCTTAATTTGGTTTGCAAAGAAACTACTTTTTTCTGGATATTTCAAACTTAAAATCTTATAAGATTGAATGGCTTTTTTATAGTTTTTTTGCTCTACATAAATTCTTGCCAAAGTCTCAGTCATTAATGCTTCTGGTTGGATCATTTGGGCTTTGGCTAAGTTTCCTTTTTGCGTTACTGCTGTAGTTGGACTTATTTTTGGATTTTGAGAAATGAATTTATCAATCAACTCAAATTTCTTTTCTCTATCTAATGTTTCAGATGTTTGGGTGTTTTCACCCTCATTTCCTGAGGTTCTTTCAATGGGTTTAAAACGAGTCAATTTTAACCATTCATTAAAAGAATGTTTTTCTTGTTTATCAAATTGAAGCGGCTTACCTAAATTTAAAATCTCATTGGCCGATAGTGTTTCAGCTTTAGTTTCTTCGATTACATTTTCAATAGCCTCTGATTCGTCTAAAATAAAAGGTTTTTGGGGTCCTGTTTCTTTAGGTTGAAAAAGGGCAGGATCTAAAACGCCATCAGTATCACTTATTTGTTGTTTTAAAGCCTCATCAATTTTTACACTTTTTTTAACTGAAATATCCTCCACATCAACATCAATATCCTTTAAATGGGCAATGTTTTGTTTTATGAATTGAGAAATTTCATTTTGAATGAAGGCTTCAGAAGTAATATAGTCAAATAAAATACTTCTATCGGTTGTGTAAGCCGCAGTAGTTTTTAATTCTTGATTGTATTTAAAGCTGCTTTGGTTCTTAAGGCCTTTTAAGTAAATGGCACGTGCCGATTGAAAATAAGGAAACTCATCAATAATAGATTTTATAGCTTCGGTTTGCTCATGCGTAATGGCTTGCGGGTGTTGAAGTATATATGTAAAATCGGTTTGGTTCATAAGTTTACCATTTGGCTAAAGTGGCATTAATAATGTCTTGCGTAATACGATCTATAATCTCTTCATGGGCCGTTGCTTTTTGAGCACCAACAAGTTGGGCGCTGCCAGGGTAGTCATAAAAAAACGAAAATGATTGCTCAACATCATCTTCTTCATTCTTTTTGTTGTAAAATCTGAGTTTAACAGAAACAGTCAGTCTGTTTTGTGCTGCAGTATTTTGAGATGTTGCGGTGGTTGGAGAAATTCGATAATCTGTTATTTCACCTTCGTAAACCAAATCGCCATTAGATGGAACAAGCCTGTAATTTGTTTGGTCTTGAATTAAATCTTCCAGCGCAATTTTAAAATCACGTTCAAAACCGGGTTCAATCAAAAGCGCTGTATTTTCAAAATAATTTACTTGAAATGTATCGGCATCAATAGAGCTAGGTTGTGTAAAACCATATTGAATTTTACAGCTAACGATAAATAAAAGGCTAAAAACTATAAGTAAAGAGTTTAAAAAGTATTTTTTCATGTTTATAAAACGATTGAACTACAAATCGTATTGTTTAATCTTTCGATAAAGAGTGCGCTCGCTAATCCCCAATTCGGCTGCTGCTAATTTACGCTTTCCGTTGTGACGTTCAAGAGATTTTTTAATTAATTCCAATTCTTTGTCATGTAATGATAGGGTTTCTTCTTCTTCAATTTCTTCAGCAAAATGATATTTATCTTGAATGGTTTCAATATCTTCTACCTTTTGAGCGTGCTCAGGAATCGAAATGACTTCAGGACTTTCTACAGATTCTTCATAGTCTGCATCTTCTTCATTTCCATTGCCATATATTTTTTGAATTAAGCCTTCATGCTCTTTTTCAACATCTTTTATGCTTCCTTTTTTCATAAGCTCTAACGTGAGTTTCTTTAAATCGTTGAGGTCGCTTTTCATATCAAAAAGGACTTTATAAAGAATCTCGCGCTCGCTACTGAAATCGCTATCAGATTTAGATGTTTTAATTACGGCAGGCAAATTGGTTTCTGAGGTTGGTAGGTAGCTCCTTAAAGTATCAGCTGAAATAGTTCTGTTTTGTTCTAAAACCGATAACTGTTCAGCGATATTACGTAATTGACGTATGTTACCACTCCATCTATATTTCAATAGGACTTGTATGGCATTATCAGTTAATTTTACTGTTGGCATTTTATATTTTAAAGCAAAATCACTGGCAAATTTTCTGAACAATAAATGAATATCTTCTTGCCGTTCACGAAGCGGAGGTAAATGAATATCAACAGTACTTAAACGGTAAAATAAATCTTCACGGAATTTTTCTTTTTGAATGGCTTCAAACATGTTTACGTTGGTGGCGGCCACAATACGGACGTTGGTTTTTTGAACCTTACTAGAGCCCACTTTTAAAAATTCACCATTTTCCAAAACACGTAATAAACGCACTTGCGTGGTAAGAGGTAGTTCGCCAACTTCATCCAAAAAAATGGTACCGCCATCGGCCACTTCAAAATAACCTTCACGGGTTTGCGTAGCGCCAGTAAATGCGCCTTTCTCATGGCCGAAAAGTTCGCTATCAATGGTACCTTCTGGAATAGCACCACAGTTTACGGCAATATATTTGTTGTGTTTTCTATGAGATAATTGGTGTATTATTTTAGGAATACTTTCTTTACCAACACCACTTTCGCCAGTTACCAATACCGATATATCGGTTGGTGCCACTTGAATTGCTTTTTCAATAGCACGGTTTAGAGTTGGTGAATTGCCAATAATACCGAAACGTTGTTTTATTGCTTGAACTGATTCCATAGTTTAATTATTTTCAGAATATCCAATCGCTTCTCCAATAAGGGTTGCTATAGTACAATCGGTAACTTTAACGTTTACAAAATCCCCTACCTTATAGTTTTCTTTTGGGAAAACCGCGACTAGATTTTGAGGTGTACGACCAGACCAGTGTTTATCAGATTTTTTAGATTCTTTTTCAATAAGCACTTCAACAACACTGTTTAAATTTTGACGGGTTCTGTAACCACTGTGTTCTTGTTGTAACTCAACAATTTTTGCTAATCGCTCTTTTTTTATAGGCTCAGGTATGTCATCTTCCATTTTGCGTTCTGCCAGAGTTCCTGGGCGTTCAGAATACGTGAACATATAACCAAAATCGTATTTTACGTATTCCATCAGCGATATGGTATCTTGGAAATCTTCTTCAGTTTCTGTTGGAAAACCAACAATCATATCTTGACTAATGGCACAATCTGGAATAATTTTTCTTATTTCATCAATAAGTGTCATGTACTCTTTGCGGGTGTGCAATCTATTCATGGCTTTTAAAATGCGGTCACTTCCACTTTGTACAGGTAAATGAATGTGGTTACAAATATTTTCATATTTAGCCATGGTCTCAAACACATCTAAGGTTAAATCTTGCGGGTTTGATGTTGAAAAACGAATACGCATTTTAGGTTGAGCATTGGCACACAATTCTAAAAGCTTAGCAAAATTAACTGCGGTAGCCTTTTGCATGTCGCTGGCTTTTATAAAATCTTTTTTAAGTCCACCACCATACCAAAGGTAACTGTCAACATTCTGACCAAGTAAAGTGATTTCCTTGAAACCTCTGCCCCATAAATCGTTAATTTCTTCAATAATGCTTTGTGGGTCTCTACTACGCTCACGTCCTCGGGTAAATGGTACAACGCAAAAGGTGCACATGTTATCACAACCTCTTGTAATAGATACAAATGCATTAACACCATTGGTATTTAAGCGCACAGGCGAAATATCACCATAGGTTTCTTCTTTTGATAAGATAACGTTTATGGCATCTCTTCCTTCATCAACTTCGGCTAGCAGATTTGGTAAATCTTTATAAGCATCGGGCCCAACAACTAGGTCAACAATTTTTTCTTCTTCAAGAAACTTTGTTTTCAATCGTTCTGCCATACAACCTAAAACACCTACTTTCATTTTTGGGTTATGGTCGCGTTTTACGGCGTTATATTTTTCTAAGCGCTTACGAACAGTTTGTTCAGCTTTATCACGAATAGAGCAAGTGTTCACCAAAACCAAATCGGCTTCTTCAAGGCTTTGGGTAGTATTAAAACCTTGTTCAGAAAGAATGGAAGCTACAATTTCGCTGTCGCTAAAATTCATGGCACAACCATAACTTTCAATAAAAAGCTTACGCTTGTTACTTTCTTTTTGGTTTAAAACTAAAGTTTCTCCTTGTTTACTTTCTTCTATAATCTTTTCCATAGTTTATTCGAAATTCACTTTATTTCAATAAGCATGCAAAGATACAATTAATTTGGGTTTTATGACAAAGTGGCAGTTTTATTTTATCTTAAAATTAAAATAATTATTTGGTTTGTTATGCAACTTTTTTTGTTCTTTTATTAAAAAAAAGCCAACTGTTTAATTGAATTGAAATACCTTTTTTGTTGACTCTACTTCAAACTTTAAAAAAATAATTTACATTTATGCTTTAAACATTTAACCAAGTTATATGAATTCATTCGATAGTTTATCAAAAAAAATAGACAACGCCAAAGATTTAGATTTTAGTAACCTATTTGATAGTGTGATAGATTTGTTTAAAAAAGTATGGGCCAAAGGGTTTTTGGTAATTTTAATACTAGTGGTATTTGCATTTATAATTGGCTTTGTATTTGGTTTAATTGGGTTGGCACCCAATAATAGTTTTTTACTTGAAGGTTTTAGCTTAGAATCGTATTCTCGTTTTCATTTTTCGACAGTTATTTATGGTATTCCTCAAAATATTCTTGCTACTACAATAACCATTGGGCTCATTTCAGCTTTTTATAGAATGTGCAAACAATATATTTCAACAGAAACAGTGGTTGATGATTATTTTTATTTTTTTAAAAAAGATTACTTTTCAAAGATGCTCATGTTAGGAATTATTCACACTGGAATATCTACTGCTGCACAATTAATGTTTTATATACCATATATTTATGCCTATGTGCCATTGGCCTACTTTACCATTGTTTTTTGTGAGAACCCGCATTTGAGTGAAGTTGACATTGTAAAAATTAGCTTTAAATTAGGTAATAAAAAATGGCTGATTTCTTTTGGAACCATGTTTGTTGCTGGTATATTAGGTTTGTTGGGCATACTAGGTTGCGGAATAGGATTGCTATTTACAATTTCAATTGTTTATTTGCCGGCATTTTTTATTTACAAAGAAGTTGTAGGTTTTGGCGATAACAGTGAAATAGAGCAAATTGGACTAAGAAACGATTCTGATTATTAATATTTAACACATAAACATTATGAGTACTTTAATTGAAAAAATACAAAATGCTAAAGAACTAGATTTTGGTGATATATTTAATAAATCCATTGAACTCTTTAAAAAAGTATGGTTGCAAGGGTTAGTAATGCTTCTGATTACAATAGCATTTATGATTCCATTTTACTTAATCATGTATTTACCACTTTTAGCCATGGGGATTATAAACCCTGAATCTCTTCAGCAAGGAGGTGAGCTAAAATGGAATCTTTTGATTCCATTTTATATAGTAATGCTTGTTTTTTCTTTTCTTATTATGATTGTTACTTTTGGTTTAAAATCTGCCTTTTACAGAATTTGCAAGATGAAAGATTTGAATGAATCAGGAACCGATGATTATCTTTACTTCTTTAAAAAACCATATTTAAAAAAAACCATAAAACTTGCAGCTATGGCATTTGGTATTAGTTTATTGGCGGTTTTGCTATGCGTTTTTCCTATTATATATGTAATGGTCCCTGTTACTTTAATTAATGTGGTTTATGCATTTAACCCAGATTTATCTGCTTCAAACATTGTAAATGCCTCATTTAAACTAGGGAATAAAAAATGGTTAATCACTTTTGGATTAATTATAGTTGCAGGTATTTTAGCTCAGTTTGTTGGGATGATAATGTGTTTTGTTGGAGTTATGGTAACCGCTGCTTTTGCATACTTACCAGTTTATTTTATTTATAAAGATTCCATTGGGTTTAATGAATCAAATGTTATTGACGAAATAGGAACAACTCAAGAATAAGGAATCTAATTTTTATTATACTAAAGCCTATATTTTATATTTAAAATACAGGCTTTTTTTATTTTAAAACGGTAGAGTTAGTTTATTAAATTAGGAAGATAAACTTTTTTTCATATACATTTGTAACCTCAAAAATTGATGTATGGCTAAGAATTTAGTGATAGTAGAGTCGCCGGCAAAGGCAAAAACCATTGAAAAATTTCTTGGAAAAGATTTTAAAGTGGAATCCAGTTTTGGGCACATTGCCGATTTGCCTTCCAAGGAATTAGGGGTTAATGTTGATGGTGACTTTAAACCAAAATATGAAGTTTCAAAAGACAAAAAGGCGGTTGTAAAAAAGCTAAAAGACTTAGCAAAAAAAGCAGAAATGGTTTGGCTGGCAAGTGATGAGGACCGAGAGGGAGAGGCCATTGCATGGCATTTGGCAGAAACTTTAAAATTAGATAAAAACAAAACCAAACGTATCGTTTTTCATGAAATTACTAAATCGGCTATTCAAAAAGCCATTGAAAACCCAAGAGGGATAGATTACGATTTGGTTGATGCACAGCAAGCACGCCGTGTGTTAGATAGAATTGTAGGATACGAGTTATCACCAGTACTTTGGAGAAAAGTTAAAGGAGGTCTTTCGGCTGGCCGAGTCCAATCGGTTTCGGTACGTTTAATTGTTGAGAAAGAACGGGAAATTCAAGAATTTACCCCAGTGGCATCTTACAGAATTGATGCTGAGTTTTCAAATGAAGATGGACAAACCTTTAAAGCGAAGCTCCCAAAGAATTTTTCAACTAAAGCAGAAGCCCGAAAATTTCTAGAACTAAATGCATCAGCTAGTTTTAAGGTTTCAGATTTACAAAAAAAGCCTGCTAAAAAATCTCCAGCAGCACCATTTACCACATCAACATTACAACAAGAAGCATCTCGTAAATTATATTTTTCAGTAAGTAAAACCATGACGATGGCACAACGCCTTTATGAAGCAGGTTTGATTACCTATATGAGAACAGATAGTGTAAACTTATCTGATGAAGCACGAAAAGGTGCTGAAGCTGAAATAAAAAGTGCTTTTGGAAATGCATACAGTAACCCAAGAAATTATACAGGAAAATCTAAAGGCGCACAAGAAGCCCACGAAGCTATAAGACCAACTGATTTTTCGTTGCATAGTATCGATTTGGAGTATGACCAAGCACGTTTGTATGATTTAATTTGGAAACGCGCCATAGCATCACAAATGAGTGAAGCAGAACTGGAACGTACCAATGTTAAAATAGATGCATCTACACATAATGAGTCTTTTGCAGCCAATGGTGAAGTAATCACTTTTGATGGGTTTTTAAAAGTGTATCTTGAAGGAACCGATGATGAAGATGTTGAACAGGAAGGTATGTTGCCCGCAATGAAGATAAATGAAAAGCTATTAAATAATTATATTACTGCAACTGAGCGTTACACGCGTCCACCAGCAAGATATACTGAAGCTTCATTGGTTAAGAAGTTAGAAGAGCTTGGTATTGGCCGTCCTTCTACTTATGCGCCAACTATTTCAACTATTCAAAATAGAAACTATGTTGAAAAGGGAAGTGTTGAGGGAGAGGAGCGAAACTATTCATATCTTACTTTAAAAAAAGGTGCAATAAAAGATAAAACGTTGACCGAGAAAGTTGGTTCTGATAAAGGGAAGCTGGTTCCAACTGATATTGGTATGATTGTGACCGATTTTTTAGTAAATCATTTTGATGCTATTTTAGATTATAATTTTACTGCTAAGGTTGAAGAGGATTTTGATGACATTGCTGAAGGAAAGGAAGATTGGCAAAAAATGATGAAATCATTCTATAAAAATTTCCATCCAGTTGTTGAAGATGTAAAAGAAAATGCCGATAGAGAATCTGGAGAGCGTGTTCTGGGAACCGATCCCAAAACTGGTAAGCAAGTTAGTGTGCGTTTAGGCAAGTTTGGGCCTATGGTGCAAATAGGTAAAGTTGAAGATGATGAAAAGCCGCAGTTTGCAAGTTTAAGTCTAGACCAACAATTAAATACCATTACTTATGAAGAGGCTATGGATTTATTTAAGCTACCAAAAAGTTTAGGAACTTATCAAGGCGAAGACGTTGAGGTTAATAATGGTCGTTTTGGGCCATATGTTAAATTTGGTAAAAAGTTTGTGTCACTCCCATTAGGAGTAGACCCTTTGAGTGTAGAATTGGATGAGGCCATCGATTTAATTAAAGAAAAGCAAAAAGCCGATGCACCAATATATACATACGAAAATTTGCCTGTGCAAAAAGGTAAAGGACGTTTTGGGCCATTTATAAAATGGAACAACATCTTTATAAACGTAAACAAAAAATACGATTGGGATAACTTATCTGATAAGGATATTGTTGAATTGATTGAAGATAAAATTCAAAAAGAAAAAGATAAACTTATCCATAATTGGGAGGATGAAGGCATACGCGTTGAAAAGGCACGTTGGGGCAGACACCACGTTATAAAAGGAAAAACAAAAGTAGAATTAGCTAAAACGGTTGATGTTTCTAAAATGACATTGAATGAGGCTAAGGCCCTTATTGAATCGAAAGCACCAAAAAAGAAAACAACCAAGAAAAAAACCGCTTCAAAAAAGAAGTGATTTTAATTCTCAATTAAATTTCAAGATTAAGTTTTTGCAAGTATTTAAATGTAATTTTGAAAAATAATTGCACTTCATCGATTATTTTTAACATAAAGCTAATCGAAAACTCATTTATTCTATTGATATTTGTGTATTATCAAAAAATAATAATAAACACAAATATTTGCTGTATTATAGATGAACTTTAATTTTCTATCTCCAGTTCCAGATTCAGTTCTAGCTCATAAGGAATTACTTTCATTACAGGCCTTAGGCAGTAAAATTAAAATTCACTCCGAGAAAGATGGCATTCCAGATTTAGATGGTGTAAAGATTGCTATAATTGGGGTTCTTGAAAACAGAAATGATATTAATTATATAGGAGAGGGTTTTTGTTTGGACGAAATACGGAAATCCTTCTATGGGCTTTTTCCAGGGAGTTGGAATACAACCCTTGCCGATTTGGGCGATATAAATAAAGGTGAAAGTGTTGAGGATACGTATTTTGCTTTAAAAGAGTCGGTTGGTATTCTTGTCAAAAACAACATCATACCTATTATATTGGGAGGATCCCAAGATTTAACCTATGCCAATTACAGAGCGTATGATACTTTAATTCCTATGGTTAATATTGTAAATGTTGATGCTAAGTTTAACTTAGGGGATTCTACAAAACCTATAAAGAACAACAGTTTTGTTGGTAAAATTATTTTAGATAAACCTTACAATCTTTTTAATTATGCAACCATTGGTTACCAAACCTATTTTAATTCGCAAGAAGAGATAGATTTAATGGATAGTCTATATTTTGAATCATACAGATTGGGGCAAATATCAAAAGACATAGCTATTGTAGAGCCAGTTTTAAGAGATGCCAATATTGTAACAATAGATTTAACATCAGTAAAAGCATCAGAAGTTAGCAGGAAACAAAAATATTCTCCAAATGGTTTAAACGGAAAAGAGATATGTGCCATAGCAAGATATGCAGGTATAAGTAATAAGGTTACTTCATTTGGTATTTATGAATACAAGCCCTCAAAGGATGATGATATGACCTCTATGTTAATATCACAAATGATATGGTATTTTATAGAGGGGGTTAATTTTAGAGTTAAAGATGATGACTTTACCAATGATAATAATTACCAGAAGTTTATAACATTGGTAGATTCGGAAAAATTGGTGTTCTATAAAAGCAATAAAACGGGAAGATGGTGGATTGAAATACCTTTTTTAACGGAAGTTAATAATAAATTAAAAAGACACACGTTATTACCTTGCATGCATCAAGATTACTTAGACGCCTGTAATAACAAAGTGCCAGACCGTTGGTATAAGGCGTTTCAGAAGAATACTGTATAATAGACAAAGTATGGTCAAACAAGCTATTTCATCGTTTAAATGTAATTTTTTTACGATGAAATGTAAATTTTTCAGATAAAAAGTTGTTTTTTAAAAAATATATAAATATGTTTACGCTCTCAAATAATGAAGCTAAAATAATTAACCTCGAGTTTTCTATTGATATGAAGAAGTTTATTTTATTAACCTCAGTAGTATTAATTCTAGCTAGTTGTGGCTCTAAAGATAGAGGCGAGCTAGTAGGTATTAAAGGAAAAAAATGGCATCCAGAAAAGCCATATGGTATGGAACTTATTCCGGGCGGTGCATTTATAATGGGTAAAGCAGATGATGATCTTGCTGCAATTCAGGATGCGCCTTCAAAAACGGTAACTGTTAGGGCCTTTTATATGGACGCGACAGAAATAACGAATAGCGAATACCGTCAATTTGTAAATTGGGTAAGAGATTCAATTGTTAGAATGAAATTAGCCGTTTTAGCAGATGAGGTTGGAAAAGCGCCTGAAGATGGTGGTATTGGTGAATATGCATTTAAAGATGCCGATACAGCCAACATGTCTGTTTATGAAAATTATATGTTTGAAAACTATACAGGTTTAGGGCCAACAGGATATGAAGGAAGAAAATTAAACAAAGATGTTGATTTAATTTTTGACACCTCTGAATATCCAGATGAATACTACACCGAAGTAATGGACACTATGTATTTACCATTAGAAGAGTCTTATAATGGGCAACGCACATGGGATGTGAAAAAGTTTAAATTCCAGTACAGTTACATGGATGTTCAGGAAGCTGCTAGAAATAGAGGTATCAGCAGAAAAGACGCTATAGTTAAAGAAGAAATTGAAGTTTACCCTGATACCACAGTATGGATTAGAGATTTTGCTTACTCATACAATGAGCCCATGCACAACGATTATTTCTGGCATGATGCTTACAGTGAGTATCCAGTAGTTGGGGTAACTTGGAAACAAGCAAAAGCATTTTGTGAGTGGAGAACCATAAACAAAAACTCTTATCAAAAATCTAAAAAAGGAGCCGCTATGGTTAACACTTTCAGATTACCATCTGAAGCAGAGTGGGAGTATGCTGCAAGAGGTGGTTTGCAAGCTGCTACATACCCTTGGGGTGGTCCTTACACTAAGAGCGATAGAGGCTGTTTTATGGCAAACTTTAAACCTGTAAGAGGAGATTATACGGCAGATGGAGCTTTATATACTGTTGAAGCAAAATCTTATGAGCCCAATGATTACAATCTTTACAACATGGCAGGGAATGTGTCTGAGTGGGTAAATGCATCTTACGATCCATCAGCCTATCAGTATACATCAACAATAAACCCAAGTGTTAATGATAAAAACAACCAGCGTAAAATTGTACGTGGTGGTTCTTGGAAAGATGTAGCATACTTTTTACAAGTAAGCTCAAGAGATTATGAATATGCTGATTCGGCAAGAAGTTACATAGGTTTCAGAACCGTTCAAGATTACATGGGGACAAAAGTAACCAAGAATGGAAACTAAAAATTAGAATCAAATCAATTTACAATAATAACTATTAATTAACCTACTTAAGTATAACCTACTTAAATTTAAAATCGAAAATTATGGCAAAGTCAAAAGCAAACAAAAGGTTCATGAACATGGCTTACGGATTAGGAGCAGCAATTGTTATTCTAGGAGCATTATTCAAAATCACCCACATGGAATTTGGATTCCTTACTGGCAACTTCATGTTAACATTGGGTTTAATTACTGAAGCAATCATATTTGCGTTATCAGCATTCGAACCTGTAGATGATGAATTGGATTGGTCTTTAGTGTATCCAGAATTATCTGGAGGACAATCAAGTAAAAAAGAAGGAAAAGAAGATGCACAAGGGTTGCTATCTAAAAAATTAGACGAATTATTAAAAGAAGCTAAAATTGATGGTGAATTAATTGCAAGTTTAGGAGACAGTATTAAAAACTTTGAAGGTGCTGCGAAGAATATGGGATCAACTGTTGATTCAATTGAAGCTAGCAAAAAATATGGTGAAGAACTATCATTGGCAGCTGCTCAAATGGAATCATTAAATAGCCTGTACAAAGTACAATTAGAAAGTATTAATAGACAAGCAGTTATCAATGAAGAGTCTGTTGAAAATGCTGCTAAGTTAAAAGAACAAATGCAATCTTTAGCATCAAACTTATCATCTTTAAATGGTGTATATGGTGGTATGCTTTCTGCAATGAACAAAACTAATTAGGAACGTTATTAATTCCCAAATCACTATTAATTAACCAAAAAACCTAATTAAACATGGCAGGAGGAAAATTATCACCCAGACAGAAAATGATTAATCTGATGTATTTAATATTTATAGCGATGCTAGCTTTAAATATGTCTAAAGAAGTGCTTTCAGCCTTCGGATTAATGAACGAAAAGCTTACAGAATCTAACAGTGCCGCATCATTACGTAATGATAGTTTTATGGCTAACTTAGAACAAAAAGCTACAGATCAACCTGAAAAGTACGTGCCTTTAAAATCTAAAGCAGATCAAATTGATGCTCTAGCAAAGAAATTTGATTCCTATTTGGAAGAATTAAAAGGTAAAATGACGGCTACAGTTGATAACCCAACCGATTACGAAATTATGGATAAAGGTGATTACCTTGACAATAATTTCTTTAAGGGAGACAAAATAAAACCTGAAGGACAAGAATTTCTAAAGCAAATAGCAGATTACAGAGATGGTGTTGTTAAGATTTTATCTGACGAAAAAGGAATGGAAAACGTTGTTAAAGACGTAAAAAAGAAATTTAGTACAGATCCAGTTGTAAACAGAGATGGTATTAAAGTGGATTGGTTAGACTACCATTACAAAGGGTTTCCTTTAGTAGCTTCCTTAACCAAAATGACACAATTACAATCTGATATCAAGACTACAGAATCTGAAGTATTGTCTACTATGCTGCAAGGTACACTTTCAAGTGAAGTGTCTATGACAAACTATACAACCTTAATGGAAACGTCTAAATCAGCTTATTTTAATGGTGAGCAATTTGATGGACAAATTGTATTAGGTCGAAAAGATGCTTCAACTAAACCTAGTAGAGTTGAATTAACTTTAGATGGTAGAAAATTGAGTGAAAACCAATATTCTATTGAAGATGGTAAAGTAAAGCTTAAAATAGGTACAGGTGGTGTAGGCGAACACAAAATTGAAGGTAAATTAATCTTTGCCCAAGATGGTGAAGAGGTTGAGGTACCTGTGAGTCAATCTTTTGCTACCGTTGCAAAACCAAATGCAGCTACTATTTCTGCCGATAAGATGAATGTGGTTTACCGTGGAGTTAAAAACCCAATGACTATTTCATTTGCTGGTATAGCAGATAATAATGTTACCGCTTCTGCACAAGGATTAAACAGAATAAGTGGTAGTAAATATATCATGGATGCTACTAGAATTCAGGGTAGAGAAGTTACTATTAATGTAACCGGAAAAATAGATGGACAAAGCGTAAGCGATAGAGCTACATTCAGAATTAAAGATTTACCAAAGCCAACAGGAACTGTAAGAGGTGAAGACGGTGCTATAAAAATGCAACGTAACGCTCTAGAGATTTCAACAATTGGTGCTAAGTTTGATGATTTTGATTTTGAATTGCCTTTACGTGTTACCGGATTTAAGTTTAAAGTTGCTGGTCAACCTACAATAAATGTTAACGGAAACAAGTTAGATAGTAGAGCAAAACAAGCATTAAGCAAAGCAAAGCGTGGGTCGGATGTTCAAATATTTGACATTGAAGCTAAAGCCAATGGCGTTAGTGTGATACTTAAAAAAGTATCTCCAGTTTTTGTTGAGTTAACAAACTAAACCTACTGGTATTAACGTTAAGTTATTACTATAGAATAAAAATGTAAAATAAGATTAAGATGAAATTAAAGAGTTTTTTATTAACCGTTGCTACTGTTTTAACAGCATCAAGTATGATTGCTCAAGCCAATATATTAAATGCTAAAAGCCCAGAAGAAATAGGTGTAAGAACAGAAGCTCAAAAGGCAGTTGACAATGATAAACCATTGGAATATGGTTATGTTGACGATAGAGATATCTTGTTTTCTAAGATGGTATGGGAAAAAATAGTTCTTGATGAACGCGCAAACTTCCCACTTTACTATCCTATTGACACTAACAATATTGGTAGTGATAGAAGATCGCTATACGATGTGCTCATGAAAGCTATTAAAGATGGTGACATAGAAAATATCTATGATGACTCTTATTTTACAACTAAGCGTACATTAAAAGACATTGAAGCTGCCTTAATAAAAATTGATACTACTGAGTTAGGTATTGAGCAATTAAATGCAGGTGAAGAATTATCTTCAGAATACATTAACAGAAGAGATATAACTGCTGCAGATATTAAAGAGTACCGTATTAAGGGTCTTTGGTATTTTGATAAGCGTCAAGCTGAAATGAAATACAGATTGCTTGGTATTGCTCCAGTGGCGCCAGATGTTAACTTTATTGATCAAGAGCAACCAGATTTAGTACCTTTATTTTGGGTGTTTTTCCCAGATGCAAGAAAGGTATTGCATGAGGCCAAATCTTTCAATAATAAAAATAGTTCTATGCCGTTCTCTTTTGACCATGTTTTAAACGCACGACGTTTTCAAGGTTATATTTATAGAGAGGAGAATGTACAAGGTGATAGAGCTGTAACTGAATATGTATCACAAAATGCTTTAATGCAATTACTGGAATCTGAAAGAATTAAAGAGAAAATTAGAGATTTTGAATTAGATATGTGGACATATTAATTTGAATAATCTTATAATAAATAAAAAAGCCTGCTTTTAAAGTGGGCTTTTTTATTTATACTAAATTATAGTAGTTAGCATAATCTATTTTATCTTCGCATACAATGCAAGTAGATTATATAATAGTAGGAATAGGGCTAGCCGGTATTAGCTTTTGCGAACAATTAAGAGCTAACAATAAAACGTTTGTGGTTTTTGATAATGCATCACAGCAATCATCAACCGTTGCTGGGGGTTTATACAATCCTGTGGTTTTAAAACGATTTACTTCCGTTTGGAATAGTAAAGAACAGCTGGAAATAGCATTGCCACTTTATGCAAATATTGAGAAAGGGTTAAACATAAAACTAGATTATAAAATTCCTGTTTACCGAAAGTTTGCTTCTTTAGAGGAACAAAATGATTGGTTTGCAGCTTCTGATAAACCTTTGCTTTCAGATTATCTTTCAGCCAAAATTATTAAAAATGAAAACAAAGCTGTAAATGCTCCTTTTGGTTTTGGTGAAGTTTTAAAAACAGGTAGAGTAGATGTTAAAGCCATGCTTGAAGCCTATAAAACGGAGCTTTTAAATAACAAATTACTATTTGAAAGTCTTTTTGATTATGATGAATTAATTATAGATAGCTCAAATGTTTGCTATAAAAATATTGTTGCTAAAAACATAGTATTTGCCGAAGGTTTTGGTATAAAACAAAATCCTTATTTCAATAATTTGCCTTTAGTTCCGGCAAAAGGAGAATTGCTAACCATTTATGCTCCAGATTTAAAAATTGATTATGTTTTAAAAGCTAGTGTTTTTTTAATTCCGTTAGGTAAAGATTTATATATTGTTGGTGCAACTTATGAGTGGAAAAATTTAACTAATAAGGTTACTCATGCTGCAAAAGATGAGTTATTAAGCAAGTTAAAAAAACTTATTAACTGTCCATTTGAAGTTATTAATCAAGTATCAGGAATAAGACCAACGGTAAAAGATAGAAGACCTTTAGTTGGTAAACATCCTAAATACAAAAACCTTTATGTTTTAAATGGTTTAGGAACTCGAGGTGTGATGATTGGGCCTTATGTAGCCAATAAACTTTATGGTTTTATTGAACAGGGTATCCCTCTAGAAATAGAAATCGATATCAAACGTTTTGATTGATTACTTTTTTGCAAACTATTTATCGTAATGTATAAAAAGATTGATCCATATATTCCTAGATAACCTTAAAATTATGGGCATAAAAGCAATTAAAGTACCTATAATAGAAACAAAAACCATATTTATATTGGCTTTAAAAACAAAATGGGCAATAACAAATGCGGCAACTGCAAATGCAATACCCACGCCATAACTTACATACATGGAAC
>JBMTVT010000020.1:0-35096 GCA_049451635.1 Tamlana sp.
ATGGGGGCAACAGCATCGGCTATGGCTATTTTTTTAAATAACCCCCATAATATTAATTTTAATCCTGAAACAATTTGATCATAATTAAAAGTACGCTTATTTGTTATTTGCGATAATAAATTAGAGGCTCTCTCAATTGGGCCTGCAACCAATTGTGGAAAGAAACTCACAAATGTCGCAAATGATAAAAAATCATGTGTTGGTTTTAGTTTTTTATAGTAGATATCGAAAGAATAAGACATGGTCTGGAAAGTATAGAACGAAATACCTACCGGCAAAATAACCTTCAAGGTCCAAACACTTTTTATATCGTAACCAAAAAGCGACACCATATCAACCCATGAATCAACAAAAAAGTTGTAATATTTAAAAAAGCCTAAGAGCCCTACATTAAATATAACACTAACCCATAACCAAGCTTTACGCTTAGACTTTTTGTTGAATGAATAGATTTTTATACCTACAAAATAGTCTACAATGGTACTTAAGAGTATTAAGGATAAGAACCTCCAATCCCACACACCATAAAAAATATAACTAGCTATTAAAATAAGAATGTTTTGTGCCTTTAAATGTTTTTTTAACACAAACCAGTAAAGTAAGAAAACAATAGGGAGAAAGATAAAAAACTCTAATGAATTGAATACCATAGCTTTTTATTTTTTAGATAAAAGTGTAACAATTATATAGAGTTGTCAAAAAAAATCTTTGAATTACTTTATTATTGCCATAATCTGTTGACAGCAATAAAAAAGCCCTTAAAAAAGAGCTTTTTTTTAGTAATTTATTTTTTACATCTCATTAAAAATAGAATGCATCAAACGCTTTTTATCGTTAATGCTTTCTTCTAATGAAATCATGGTTTCGGTTCTGTAAACGCCTTCAATATCATCTAGCATGAAAATAATCTCTTTAGCATGCTCTGTACTTCTTGCTCTTATTTTGCAAAAAATATTAAACTTCCCAGTAGTTATGTGGGCTACTGTTACGTAAGCTATTTCATTTATACGTTCTAAAACAAATTTGGTTTGTGAGGTATTATTCAAATATACGCCCACATAAGCAATAAAAGAATATCCAAGCTTTTTGTAATCTAACATCAAAGAAGATCCTTTTATAATGCCCGATTCCTCCATTTTCTTTACGCGCACGTGAACAGTACCCGCTGATATTAATAGTTTTTTTGCGATATCGGTGAACGGAATTCTTGTGTTATCAATTAACATATCAAGAATTTGATGATCAATTTCGTCTAATTTAATTTTCCCCATAATTAATTTATTCTTAAATATAAAGCAAAATTAGTACATTTTTATTAAAAATAACACATTATTGATACATTTTATTTTGAAAATAATGTTTTTTTTTCATTATTTATCATAACGAAAACGTTTTCGCTACCCAGTAATATCTCCTCTTTGTTAATATCCCATACATTCAAACCTTTTGCATCTATTTCATAATGAGCAAAGAAACCATCTAATTTTTCAATTTTTTCAACTTTGGGAATAAATGCTATTTTACCATCTTTGAGTTTTTCTTGATATTGAAATCCAATATCAACCAATTCATTATTAATTTTTGCATTTCTTATAATAACATCCATAAAGCACTTTTCATTTTCTGGAATATTAAAATACGGTTCAAAATTACTGCCCGTAACATTTGTTCTTGCAATATAATCTAGTGAATACACATAAGCCACAAATATTAATTCACGGGTTTTTTCTCGGGCATAATCTTCAGGATAATGGCCTGCTTCAAATAAAATGGTTGGTATATTTTTACTTTGAAACGTGTCTCCTACACAATTTAAATTAAAAGCATCATCATATACTCCTACTTGATTGGGTATAATATTCTGTAATGCAAGATTCATAATACCAATAACCTCCATGGCGATTTTCCTATTGGACGTAAGAGTACAAGCCGCATCTTGCGCAGGAGCCAAAAAAGATACAGTTGCGGGCTTGTTTGATTTACCAATACTAAAAATAGTTCTTTGCCCATGAAGATTATAACAAAAATCTGGCTTAAATTTCTCAAATAGAGACCTCAACACCATGCTTTCTGGCTGCGTTAAATTTTGTGCATCTCTGTTTAAATCTACCTGATTTGCATTAACCCTAGTATAGGCCTCAGCTCCATCTGGGTTAAGAATGGGCACAATATACAAGGTGCATGTGTTTAAAACGTACTTTAGGCTATGGTTATTTAATAAGGAGTTTATGAGGTCGAAAATCGCTTTGGTGGTCGTTGATTCGTTTCCGTGCATCTGAGACCACATCAAAATTCTTTTTTCACCACTACCAATTTGTAAACCATAAATAGGCTTGTTTAAAACCGATGTTCCAAGAATTTCAATCTGTACTAAATCACCTAATTTATTTAACAAAGGCTCTATATGTGCATTAGTGATATAACGGTGAAATAAGTTAGCCTCTTTATGCTCTGTGAATAACTGTTGTAGGTCTTTTACTTGCATCCCTAAATTTTAATTTTTACAAATGTAAACAAATACTAATTTACAATTGTAAACAAAAAATATAAAACCTTTGTTTACAAAAGTATACGTTTTAATTATCCTATTAGGTATAGTGTTTACAAAAACAACACATAATTAAAATATATATTTTATATAATTAATTTTCAGGTATTTAAATAATAATATATAAAGTTTTAATTTACTATTTATTTTTAATTAACAACAATAATCAAGCATTTTAAAAGTTATATTGTTACATTTGTAAATAAAAATTGTATTAATAAGTATTACAATGATAAACAGCGAGGATTTTATAAAAAGATTGCGAAAAGTGATTGACTATTATGGTGAATCGGCTTCTTCTTTTGCTGAAAAAATAGGTGCGCAACGCTCAAGTATTTCTCATATATTATCTGGCAGAAACAAGCCTAGTTTAGATTTTATTTTAAAAGTATTATCTACATTCCCAGAAGTTGATTTGTATTGGTTATTTAATGGCAAAGGCAACTTCCCTACCGATAATAAAACTGAAAAAGAAAATGCACAGCAGGAACCACCTCCAAGTTTTGAAAAAGAATTGTTTAAATCACAAACTAAAAATAATTCTTCCAAAGCTATAGAGCGAATTGTTATTTTTTATTCCGATGGAACTTTTAAAAACTTTATCAATTAACACAGCTTCTTTATTAACTTTGCGTACAAATTGATTTTTATGAGGTTTTTGTATCTACTAGCCCTATTTTTGTTTTTTAGCTGCTACCAAACAACACGTAACTGTAAAGATTTTAAAATAGGTGAATTCTACAGTGAGGTAACCATAAATGATGAGTTATTTAAGTCTAGATTCCAAAGAAACGAAAAGCTTCAGGTTGAAGTTTACAACAATAAAGTTGATTCATCACAGTTACGATGGATTAACGATTGCGAAGTTGTCTTTAAAACTATCCATCCGAAAAGCATGGCTGAACAAAAAGATATTCATTTAAAAATCCTTACTACAACTGATTCATCCTATACTTTTGAATATTCTTATGTAGGCGAAACAAAAAAACAAAAAGGAGTTGCTTATAAAATTAAACAACTTATCGATACGATGGGTATATAAAAGATTCTGAAAGCTCAAAATCTACACTTTTATCCTCATTGATATAATATCTTAATAAAATCTCGCCCCAATACTCTCCATCTGAAAAATCGGCAATTAGCCATTTATGGTTCAATAGCTTTACTGTATTAATAAGCATTTTTCTACCTTCACTAGGAACATAAGGAATTACAGGATGTTCACCTTTTACTTCATTTAGAGCATAAAGTTCATCTTTTATATGCGGAATCAGTTCCTCAATGTTGTATCCATCATTTTCAAAATAGGTTATGGCGTCTTCGTTTCTTTCCAAATTAAAATGAATAGCCTCAGCAAAATTATTTTCCATAACCTGAAGCGAGTCTTTATATATTGCTAACTGTGCTTTGTAATTTACTATTTTGGTATCCATATCTTCAAATACACGTTTGGAATTAACATACTGAAATATCACTAGCAGCACTGAAAATACAAACAAATACATAAAAATTCTTTGTTTCATTTTTTTAATTTTAAACTGTTAATTGCAGACCATCATAGGCTAAAAATACATTTTTAGGTAATGTTTTTTCAACCTCATCATGAAAACCCAACAAATGGCTAATATGGGTTAAATATGCTGTTTCAGGTTTAACTTTTTCTATAAATTTTAGAGCCTCTTCAAGATTAAAATGGGATTGATGTGGCTCAATCCTTAATGCATTGACCACCAATATTTTTACTCCAATTAATTTTTTCACTTCACTCTCTGCGATAGTTTTCATATCTGTTAAATAAGCAAAATCACCAAATCTAAATCCAAAAACTTGTAAGCCGGCGTGTGAGCCATTTATAGGTATTACATTAAGGTTTTTAATATTAAAAGGCTTATTTTCAATAATATGTTCTATTACTGTTGGCACCCCAGGATATTTATTTTCAACATCAAAAATATAATCAAATCTTTTATGCAAAGCCTTGAAAACACGCTCATGAGCATACAAAGGGATGTTTCCATACCTAAAATAAAAAGGTCTAATATCGTCCAATCCCAAAACATGGTCAGAGTGTTCATGGGTAAACAATATACCATCAATCTTGTCACATTCAGCCCTTAGCATTTGGTATCTAAAATCAGGACCACAATCTACAACATAAGCAAATTCGTCCCATTCTACCAAAATAGAAACGCGTAAACGTTTGTCTTTTGCATTGGTACTTAAACAAACAGGGTGCTTGCTGCCAATAATTGGAATACCTTGTGATGTGCCCGTTCCTAGGAAAGTGATTTTCAATTTTAGTTAAGTTTAATACAAAAATAAGGTTATTTTTTTGTTTGATATACTTATTTAATACCTTTGCAATAATCGCTAAAACCTATAAATTAATATGGAAATTACCATAAAAGGAGATAAAGAATTTGACGATATTCCATCTTTAAAGTCGAAAGCACTTCGCATTAATTTAAACGAAAATATTTACGGTACATTTGCTGAAATAGGCGCGGGACAAGAAACTTGTCGCCATTTTTTCAGGGCTGGTGGTGCTTCTGGTACTATAGCCAAGGCCATGTCTGCTTACGACAAAGATTTTAGTGATGCCATTTATGGAGCTGAAGATGATGGACGTTATGTAACCGAAGCGCGTTTGCGCAAAATGCTTACCCATGAAATGAACCTCATGGAAAACAGGTTAACGCGTGATAAACATCCAAACAAAATATTCTTCACCTATGCCAATACGGTTGCAACTATTGATTTTGCTAAACAATTTAAAGGCCATGGCTGGGTAGGAATTAAATATCAAGTTGATGCAAAAGGTGATTACAATGAGATTATTTTACATATCCGGTTTAAAGAAACTGATGCCCGCTTGCAGCAAGAAACCCTTGGTATTCTGGGCACAAATTTAATTTATGGGGCTTTCTACAAATATAATGAGCCTAAAAAATTACTGAGATATCTGTATGACCATTTAGATAAAGATCAAGTTGAAATTGATACGATAAACTTTTCCGGGCCTGTTTTTAAAAATATTGACAACCGATTAATGAGTTTGCAATTGGTTAAAAATGGCATGACTGATGCTGTAATGTTTGGTCCTGATGGTACTAACGTACTGCCAGCAAAAGTGTTTTATAAAAAAAATATTCTCGCTTTACGCGGAAGTTTCAGACCTGTAACCAAGGTAAACATGGCAATGTATGAGAAGTCTTATGACATGTTTATTAAAGAAAATAAAGTTGATAAAGACAAAACTGAAGTTGTTTTTGAAATAACCTTATCCAACTTAAGAGCCGAAGGAGAAATTGATGAGCAAGATTTTATAGATAGAGCCGATTTATTATGCTCTTTAGGACAATCGGTGATGATATCAAACTTTCAAGAATATTATAAAGTTGTTGAGTATTTTTCAAAATACACCAAAGCTAGAATGGGCTTGGTTATGGGTGTTAGTAATTTAGTTGATATTTTTGATGAAAAATACTATCGTCATATCAGCGGAGGTATTTTGGAAGCTTTTGGCAAGTTGTTCTTTAAAGACTTAAAGGTTTACTTATACCCCATGCTAGATCCAGATACCGGCGAATTGATCACCAGTGAAAATTTAAAAGTTTACCCACGCATGAAAGAATTATACAAATTCTTCAAATACAACGGTAAAGTAATTGACATTCAAGAGTACGATACTAGTATTATGAATATATTCTCTCGTGAAATTTTACAAATGATTTCTCAAGGCGATCATGGATGGGAAGATATGGTTCCTGAGGGTATTGCTGACATAATTAAAGATTATCGTTTGTTTGGTTACACAAGAAAACCACTTACCTTAAGCAGAAAAAGAATTATTAAAAAATAAAAAGATTTTACCGTCATTCCGAACTGTAACACTGAGCGCAGTCGAAGTGAAAGTGAAGGAACCTTTAAAATTTAAGTTATTAGTTTTTGAGATCACTTCGAAATTACAATTTCTTGTAATGACATTTTTTTATAATATCTGTGCAGCGTGTTCTTTAGTTTTAACTTTATCAATTACGCGTTCAACAATGCCGTTTTTATCAATTATAAACGTCATTCTATGAATACCATCATACTCCCTACCCATAAATTTTTTAGGTCCCCAAACACCAAAAGTATTAATGACTGTCTTGTCTTCATCTGCCAATAAAGGAAAAGGAAATTCATATTTGTTTTTAAATTTAGCTTGGTGCTTCTCAGAATCAGCACTAACACCCAGTAATTCATAACCCTTTTCTTGTAAAGCTTTGTAATTATCCCTTAAATTACAAGCTTCAGCTGTACATCCTGGAGTGTCCGCTTTAGGATAAAAAAACACAATAAGCTTTTTACCTTTGTAATCACTTAGCGCTATAGTATTCCCCTGTTCATCTTTTGCTGAAAAATTAGGTACAGCATCACCTTGTTTTAATGTGTTCATAGTCTTAACTTTGATTTTTAACAAAAATACAATTAATGACAAAGAAAGAAAAGGTAAATTTTGTTATAAAAACCTTAAAAAAGTTATATCCAGAAATCCCTATTCCTTTAGACCATAAAGACCCTTATACACTGCTAATAGCTGTTTTAATGTCTGCTCAAAGCACCGATGTTCGAGTTAATCAAATAACACCCTTGCTATTTAAAAAAGCTGATAACCCATACGACATGGTTAAACTTACGGTTGAAGAAATTCGAGATATTATAAGACCTGTTGGATTATCTCCCATGAAAAGCAAAGGCATACATGGTTTATCAAAAATTCTTATTGAAAAACACAACGGAAAAGTCCCTCAAAATTTTGAAGCTTTAGAAGCGTTACCTGCCGTGGGGCATAAAACTGCTAGTGTAGTAATGTCTCAAGCCTTTGGTGTGCAAGCATTTCCAGTTGACACACATATACATAGATTAATGTACAGATGGAATTTAAGCAATGGTAAAAATGTTGTTCAAACCGAAAAAGATGCTAAGCGCTTATTCCCAAAGGAATTATGGAACGATTTGCATCTGCAAATAATCTGGTATGGCAGAGAATACTCTCCTGCAAGAGGATGGGATTTAGAAAAAGATATTATTACAAAAACTATTGGAAGACAATCAGTGATAAACGACTATCTAAAATTAAAAAAGTCCTAATAATTTTTCTTATTAGGACTTTAAAAAACTTAGTTTAGAAGCGCTTCAAACTTCAATTTGTTACAATTTATAACACTTAAAGCCTTAGAGTAATTTAGAAGAAAATTAACCGTTTCTTCTTTTGGTTTTAGTTCATTTTTTAAAGATTTTTTCTCAGAGTAAAGTTTTGCCATTATTAAAAGTTAAGGGTTTATATAAACCAATAACGCAGCAAAATTTATTTTATTGTATTAATTGGTTAAAACAATATTATGCTTGTCAATTATTTTACGCAAATTAATCAATGCATAGCGCATTCTTCCTAATGCTGTATTGATGCTAACACCCGTTCTGTCTGATATTTCCTTAAAACTCATATCGTTGTAAATACGCATCAATAGAACTTCTTTTTGGTCATCTGGCAATTCATCAACCAAACGTCTCACATCATTCTCTACTTGTTCTTTTATAATGCTTTTTTCAGCATTTAAACTTGTGTCGCTCAATACCGAGAAAATGCTAAACTCACCAGCGTTATCAAATTTCGGCATTCTATTGTTTTTTCTAAAAAAGTCGATAACCAAGTTGTGTGAAATGCGCATAACCCATGGTAAAAACTTGCCTTCTTCGTTATAAGCACCACGCTTAAGCGTTTGAATAACTTTTATAAAAGTATCCTGAAAAATATCTTCTGCGATATCTCTATCATATACTTTAGAGTAAATAAAACTGTAGATTTTTTGTTTGTGCCTATTAATAAGTATTTCTAAAGCACCTTCATTGCCTTTAATATAGCTACTTACCAAAGTAGCATCTGAAATAGTTTCTTGTTGCATAATCATTACTTTTTTGCAAAGAAGTGGGACTTCTAGATTGGGGTTACATGTTTAAAAAGTAATGTTCTGCTATAGGCTAAGGATTGATAAATGCTATTAATTAAGTCAAATATAACAACAATCATTCCTAAAAGCAAAAATTAATCCTTTTTTTTAGTACATATTTAAGCAAATAACTATTTTTTATGCTGAAATACTTGTAGTATCTTTGTTTTATTTTTCTCTTAAAAACCTATGAACACTAGTATTTCTGAAGTAAACCCAAAAGAAAACATCATTATAAAGGGTGCTAAACTGCACAATCTAAAAAATATCGATGTAGTGATACCTAGGAACAAATTAGTGGTTATTACTGGGTTATCTGGCTCAGGTAAGTCTAGTTTGGCTTTTGATACGCTATATGCTGAAGGACAAAGACGTTATGTAGAAAGTTTATCAAGTTATGCTCGCCAGTTTTTAGGTAGATTAAACAAACCAAAAGTTGATTACATAAAAGGCATTGCCCCTGCCATTGCTATTGAGCAAAAAGTAAACTCAACCAATCCGCGCTCAACTGTTGGAACCACCACCGAGATTTACGATTATTTAAAATTATTATTTGCTAGAATTGGCAAAACCTATTCCCCAGTTTCAGGAAATGAGGTAAAAAAAGATACCGTTACCGATGTCTTGACGTATATCAAAACATTTCATGAAAGAGAAAAACTCCTACTTTTATCTCCTATTTATCTGGAAGAAGGTAGAAGTATTCAAGATAAACTTAAAGTCTTACAGCAGCAAGGCTATGCGAGAATCAAGGTAAATGAGGATGTTATTAGAATTGATGAGATTAAGGATGTTAAGCCCAAGGATAATGTTTATTTGGTTGTTGACCGAATTATCATAAAAGATGAAGAAGACTTTTTTAATCGTTTAGCCGATGCCATTCAAACCGCATTTTTTGAAGGCAAAGGAGCATGTATTGTTGAAACCTTAAGCAATAATAAGCAAAGACATTTCAGTAATAAGTTTGAACTGGATGGCATTGGTTTTTTAGAACCAAACGTACATCTTTTTAGTTTTAACAATCCTTATGGAGCTTGCCCAAAATGTGAAGGTTATGGCGATATTATTGGCATAGATGAAGATTTAGTGATTCCAAACACAGGGTTATCAGTTTACGAGAATGCTATTTTCCCTTGGCGTGGTGAAAGTATGAGTTGGTACAGAGATCAATTGGTAAATAATTCACATAAATTTGATTTCCCCATACACAAACCCTTTTTTAAGCTATCTGAAGCACAAAAAGAACTCATTTGGGAAGGTAACCAATATTTTGAAGGGTTGAATTCCTTTTTTGCTGAACTAGAAGCTAAAGCTTATAAAATTCAAAACCGTGTGATGTTGTCTCGCTATCGAGGTAAAACCAAATGTAAAACTTGTCACAGTAAGCGCTTAAGGGCTGAAGCTAATTATGTGAAAATTGCTGGAGCCACAATAACCGATTTAGTTGAAATACCCATTGATAGGCTAACCAACTTTTTTAATCAATTAGAATTAAATGATTATGATACAAAAGTAGCGGAAAGATTGTTAAAAGAAATCAATAACCGTTTGTCTTTCCTTGCCAATGTAGGCTTAAACTATTTAACCTTAAACCGAAAATCAAACACGCTTTCTGGTGGCGAAAGTCAGCGTATCAATCTAGCAACCTCATTAGGTAGTAGTTTGGTGGGTTCTATGTATATTTTAGACGAACCTAGTATTGGTTTGCACCCAAAGGATACTGAGCGTTTAATTTTTGTTTTAAAGCAATTACGAGATTTAGGAAATACAGTTATTGTAGTTGAGCATGACGAAGATATTATGAAGGCAGCAGACAGCATTATAGATATTGGACCTGAGGCTGGAACGTTTGGTGGAAATGTTGTTGCCCATGGCACTTATAAAGATATTTTAGCATCAAAATCATTAACTGCACAATATTTAAATGAAAAACTTAAAATTGAAGTCCCTAAAAAACGAAGAACATCAAAATATCATGTTGATATTATTGGTGCTAGAGAAAACAACCTAAAAAACATTGATGTAAGCTTTCCGTTAGGCGCTTTAACTGTAGTAACAGGTGTTTCAGGTAGTGGGAAAAGCACTTTGGTTAAAAAGATATTATATCCAGCACTACAGAAAAAATTAACCGATTTTGGAGACAAACCTGGTCAGTTTACAGCATTAGAAGGGAATTTAAGTAACATAAAGCACGTTGAGTTTGTCGATCAAAACCCAATTGGTCGCTCTTCGCGCTCAAATCCTGTAACATATATAAAAGCATATGATGATATTCGAACCCTATTCTCGAAGCAAAAACTAAGCAATATTAGAAACTATCAAGCAAAACACTTTAGTTTTAATGTAGATGGAGGACGTTGTGAAACCTGTAAAGGTGAAGGCGAAGTAACCATTGAAATGCAGTTTATGGCCGATGTTCACTTAGAATGCGAAACATGCAAAGGTAAACGCTTTAAGAAAGAAGTGCTTGAAGTGATGTTTGCTGGTAAAAATATTGATGACATTTTAAACCTAACAATTGATGATGCCATAGCTTTTTTTGAGGCTAATAAGCAAGAAAAAATAAAGACAAAACTCCAACCCTTGCAAGATGTTGGCTTGGGTTATGTTACTTTAGGCCAAAGCTCTTCTACCCTCTCTGGTGGTGAGGCGCAACGTATTAAGTTAGCATCTTTTTTGGGTAAAGGCGCCAATAAAGACAATGCACTTTTTATTTTTGATGAACCTACAACAGGTTTGCATTTTCACGATATACAAAAATTATTGAAATCGTTTAATGCTTTAATTGAAAATGGCCATTCTATCATTGTTGTTGAGCATAATTTAGAACTCATTAAATGTGCCGATTACATTATTGATTTAGGGCCTACCGGTGGTGAGCATGGTGGTAATTTAGTAGCTTTTGGAACACCTGAAGAAATAGTTAAAGAAAAACTATCTGAAACTGGTAAGTACTTAAAAGACAAACTTTAATAATTCATAAAAGCAAACAAGCCCAAAACAATTGTTGAGGCAAATATGACTATTGAAAATAAAAAAGAAACCATTCCACTTTTTATAAAGCTTAAAAACCAACCTTGCTTGTAAAAACTCTTTAAGGCTATTAAAAAATAGAAAAACGTTGATAATACTATTAACGTATCAATCCAATTTGGAATATCCCATAAAAACCTATTAATAGCCAAAACTAATGCCATTATTGTAAATAGGAATGAAAAAAAGTAAAAGCTAAAAACTAAGTGATTGACATACTTACCTTTACGATAGTAAAAAATTTTAAGCAACAAAGCAAAAATTGGCAATAGAAAAAACATGGCTATGGGAATACTATCAAAAAATGTTTGATAAATGGCTCCTAACCCACGTTCTTTATAAAATTTAAGCATTTGCGAGTAGAACTTCCGCTTTAAAAATCCAGCGTCATCTTCGACACCCATAGCTTTGTATATTTCACTATCAGTAGCACCAGCATTAACTAACGAATCTACTTGCGCTTCATTAAAACCAAAGTTAGTTTCCCAATTTGAGCCTTTTTTGCCATTTTTATATGTTAAAGAATCTGAAACTTTAGAATTGCTCTTCAGTTCGTTAAAAATTGAATCTACCACAACAGCTTCCTCAGCATCCATATTTTCTTTTGCCTTGTTTAAAATAGAATCAATAACAAGTGAGTCGGCTGTAAGTACGTTATTAATTTTTTCTTTTCCTTTTTTTGAGTTGAAAACAACATCATTTTTCATGGCGTTATCAATAGACGATCTGGAATCCCTTATGTAAAAAGAGAAGACAAAAAAGAACACTACCGAAATAAAAAGATATATCTGTGCAGGATGTATGTACCACAAGCGCTTGCCTTCCACAAATTTCGAGGGTAAAAAACCAGGCTTAATCATTAGTGGAACAAAGCTCTTAAAAAAGCGCGCATCAAAAGAAAAGTAGTTACTTATAGTATTATAAAACAACACTTTAACAGTAAGTTCGTCTTTAGCTTGCTGCCCACAATGCGGACAAAACTTAAAATCTTCATCAAATTGTTGATCACAATTTTTACAAGTCTGTAATTGATTGGCCATTAAACTTTGATTGGTTTCCATAAAATTAAAAAAAAGATTTAATAATTTACAGGTGTTTATAATATTGATAATTAGATACTTAAATTTTTGGAACGTAAATTGAAAACCATTAAGCAATAGCGTAAGTCTAAAAGCTAAAGAGTAGGCAAAACATTAAAATCCTTTAATTATAAAAAGATTACTACTACTACAAACAAAATGGTGTTGTAAAAAAACAAAATAAAAACAAAAGATAATTGTTTGAGATTATTTATTTAGTTAAAGAGAAACCCCTAAAAGTTTTAAACGTTGGGGGGTTTTATATATACTCGTTTTAACAATTTTAACCATGATTAATAAAAAATTATCAACATTTATCCCTTGATTTACAAGAGTTTAATCCTAGATTTAATTTTTTGGCACGCTGTTTGTAATTACATAAACGTAACAACATTAAAACACACAAATCATGAAAAAGTTTATACTTTTATTAGCAGGTTTACTCCTTACTGGGTTTATTGTTAATGCAGCCTCAACCAACAACGCACTTAACATCGCAACAACTATTTATGGAGGTTATGGAAACTCTTTCATATTTGTAGAAGATGGTATTGAATTTTCTGTGTTCCGTGATGGACAGTTCGATTTTAATATTTTGCGTGGTAACTCTCGTATTGGTGTTTCTATTGGATCGCCAAACGTAAACGTTAGTTTCAACTCAGGTTTCGATTATAATGCCTATGTTCAATATGATGAATTTGGTGCCGTTATACAAATTGAAAACACCCCTATTTATTATGATTATTACGGACACGTGAACCAAATAGGTAACGTTAATATTTACTACAACAATTTTGGTTACATCAATCGTGTGGGTGGTTTGTATGTGCACTATAACAGATACAATGTGTTTTCGCACTGTACAGGTTTTATAAATATTTATAATAGAGCTTACGTGTACAGACCATGGCATCGTTTTTATAGTATACCTACATATGATTATTGTGTGGTTTACAACAGACCATACAGACAATATTATAATCCTGTAAGATATGTTTACACCAGACCGTTTTATAACAATTACAGACCTATAACATCGGTAGCCACAAGACGTGGAACTACGATTGCAAGAAGCAGAAGTTATGCAACCGCAAACAGAAGCAATAGAAACGTAACGCGTATAAATGACAATGCAAATTCTAGAAGAACCGTTGCTAGAACAAATACAACTGTAAACAGAAATACCTCAAGACTTAATAATGCGGTGAGTGATTACAGAAGATCAAACAATACGGTTAATATTGAAACTACCCGTAATAACAACGTTAATAGATCGACCACTAGAAATAATACGCGTTTAGATAATACTAGCGCCAATAGAACGGTTACTAGAACAAGGCCCAACTCAAATAGTACGGCTACAAGAACGGAAACACGCAACAGAAATAATACATTTGCACAAAAACCAAATCGTTCAGAAAACCGTATATATAATAGAAACAATAATACAACTAGAAGCCCGAAAGTAGCGCAACTCACAGTGAGTAAACCAAGAACTACTCAACCTACCGTTACAAGACCTACACAAAGTAGCAGACCAACCGCTACTAAAGGTAGAAGCGATTCTAGAAGTAATATAAGATCGACAACAAGAAGACGATCATAAAATTTTTGGTTGGTTAGTTTGGAAAGCTCTTCGAGTCGTATGCCTCAAAGCGACATCGAGGGGTTTTCTGTTTTTAATTCCTGTGAATACAGGAATCTTTTTTTTATAAATATTTAAAAATACGTTTCCCCTATTTCAACTTCAAATACTTTTTAATAAGCGAAGAAACATCTTCAGAAAAATCAAATCTTAAAACCACAAAGCCATAAACAACGGTAATTAATATAGATTTTAAGGCAATATTAATTAATGGGTTAAAAGGAAACTCCCAAAAATAAAATAATAGAGTACTGACAGTTATAAACGCTGTTATTTTTAGCGTGTCTTTGCTGAAAGGCAAAATCTTAAACTTTTTGTACACAAAAACCAACTTAATGGTATTGTAAACAAAAACAGCTAAAAAAGTAGCAATGGCTGCGCCATCAATTCCTAACACGGGTATAAATATTATATTTAAAAGTACCATTAAAATAACCAGAATAACCCCTAAAACCAAAACCATCCTGTAATAATCGCTATTAAATAAAATAGCATTATTACTGCCCAAAAGTGCATCGTACAACTTGGTAATACTAATGATAAAAACCACAAATAATCCGCCACTAAATTCTTCTGGAATGATATGGTACAACTGATTGATATTTAAAACAATCAATAAAAAAATAAACCCTCCAACTAGGTATAAGTTTAGGGAGCTTTTTTTATACAAGTTTCCCAAAGCATCGAAATCTTTTTCGTTTAAATATTTTGCAGAAAGCGGCAAGAGTATTTGGTGCATAGAGCGTTGTGGAACCGCTATAACAGTTGCAATAAAAATGGCCACATTATAATAGGCAATTTGCTTGATATCAATATAATACCCCATCATTACTTTATCTACATCCAAAAGTACTGTTGCTATAGAGCCAGCAACTACTATTAACAATGAATATTTTATAATCTTACCCAAATTACTCACGCGTTTAAAGGTAATAACGGGTAGTTTGATGTAAAACGCACTAAACATCATAACTAACATTCTTAAAACATAAACCAAAACCAAACCAACCATGAACTGCTCCAAATTAACTACATTAAAATGCAATAAAAACAGTAAAATCATAGTCCCTACCCTATGGAAAACTTCTTTCATAAAGTTTCCAAAAACAGTTTGCATTTGCACTTTTGCCCAAGAAAAAAACACCTCAAAATAAGCTAAAGCAATTGAAACCACTATGGTATGCCATATATAGTTTTTGATGATAGTATTTTTATTGGATAGAAAATCTACAATAGTATCGTAGCAAGCATAGGTTAGAACACTTAATGGAATAATGAAAAGCATAGGTAAAAACAGCATGAGCGTCAAAAAGCTATTTAAAGACACGCGTGTTTTGAAAGCCGTATAAAATTTTACCAAGGTATTATGGGCACCAAAAGCCATTAATGGCATAATTACATAAGCCAATGAGAGCATAAAACCAACCATACCGTAGTATTCGTCAGTTAGAAATTTAGTGTAGAGAAATAGCGTATTTATAGCTCCAATGATGAACCCTAAATAAGTAGAAACCATATTCTTAAAAGATTGCGAAGCTACTATCCCCATTTAAAGTAATTTTGAAAGCGATTCTGTAAGTGCCTTTCTATGAAACTTTTGCAAACCTATTCCGCGCGATTGCAACGCCCCCTCCTTGAAAGTTTTATAATGCTCTAATATAGTTTTTTTCAGCGATTCGTAATCATCATAATTAAAGTACTTGCCTGTATTGGTTTCAGTAATAATCTTTTCAACATCAGAACTTTTTGGGCCAATAGCAAGAATTGGCCTATTGGATACCATATACTCAAACAATTTACCTGGAATGATGCATTTAGTATCTTCAGAATTTATTTCAATCAATAATAAAATTTGTGATTTTTTTTGATATGCAATAGCTTCTTTATGAAAAACATAACCAATGTTATTAATATAATTACTTAAATTATATTTATTAATGGAATTCAAAACACTTTCACTAACAGATCCAATAAAATTCAATTGAAAATCCTGTTGAAAATTAGCATCATTTTCCACTAAATCACTTAAAACTTTCCATAAAACTTCAGGATTTCTTTTAGAAAGCAAAGACCCAATATGGGATAACGTAAATTTTTTATCCATTTCAAAATCTACATAAGCTTCATTATCATAGCCATTGGTAATAACTTCAATAGGCTTGTTAGTTACCTCCTGAAACTCCTTTTTTGTAGTGAAACTGGTTACCACTATTTGATCTGCCATATTCAACACCTCACACTCTAGATCCTTATGCTTTTGTTTTGAAAACCTTGTGAGCATTAATTGCTTATGATAGCCAATGGTTGTCCAAGGATCTCTAAAATCTGCTAACCACTTCACTCCCATGGATTGTTTAAGCTTAAGCCCAATTAAATGCAAACTATGTGGTGGTCCAGTAGTTATAATGGTTTCAATATTTTCATTTGAAATATAGCTTTTAAGAAACGCTACAGAGGGTTTTACCCAACTTTTACGAGCGTCTGGAATAAAAAAGTTACCACGTACAAAAAGCATCAATTTTTCAATAAAACCTTGGCTTTTCTCATCAGAAATAATGCCCTTACTAATGGTTTTGGATACTTTTTTTGAAAACAAACTCGCCAATTTATAAGGTTCTTTAATTGGCTGTTTTAAAATTTTAATGCTTTTTGAAATTTCAGAAGCTAAACTTTCATCGATAATAGGGTAATTAGGATTTTCAGGAATATATACTATGGGCTCAACATCAAAATCAGGTAGATATTTTACAAACTTTAACCAGCGCTGGACACCAGCCCCCCCTGCTGGTGGCCAATAATAAGTTATGATGAGTACTTTTTTAGGCACTTTTTTGTTTCTTAAACTCGTAATATAAACCCCCAATAAGCAATAAACCAAGTAAAATAGAGCTTGCTAATGAAATTTTGCTTCCGGTTTTCACCACATCTGGATCAAATTTAAACTCAATAGTATGTTTTCCTGCTGGAATTTCCATGCCACGTAAAATATAATCTACTCGCATGTGATTAGCTTCTTCACCATTTATGAATGTTTTCCAACCTTTTGGGTAATAAATCTCTGAAAATATCGCAAACCCTTCATCAGGATTACTGGATTCATATTTTAAATAATTAGGCTGTACTTCAACCAGTTTTATAGTTGCTATTGAGTCAACGTGATACTTATTGATTAAATTTACAAGTGCTTTTTCTGAATAATAAATGGCCTTCCTTTTATTGTCCAAAGAATCTAATAATTTGATTTCCTCGTTAGCTGAATCGACCTTTTCCAAAGATTCCACAAACCAAGCATTACCATTAGCTTCATCATTTTTATATGGAAACATATTGCCTTTTTCATCTTCAACAATAATATACTTGGTATTGAGCATATTAAGCACATTGATGTTGTTTCGTGAAACATACCAATCAAAAACCTCTCTATACCGCCTTAATTCAGCAGCATTATAGCCATTTAAAGAATTATGAAAATACGATGGCTTTGAAGGCCCTGAAACTAAATCAAAAACCCTAAAGTGAGATGTGTCTTTTAAAATTTCTTTATCTACTGAATTGGCTTGAAACGGTTTACTCATGGCAAAACCAGAAACAAAATCGTCATTGTTTACATAACGCCTGTCAACCCCTACCAAATCAAAAAGAATCAGGGCACAAAACACTGTAATTAGCCACTTTTCCTTTAACTTATCTTTTAAATAAAAGTAAATAGCTCCCGCAGAAAGCAATACCAAAACCAACGTTCTTAAGGTGTCTTGAGTGAAAAGGGTCTTTCTATCAGCCTTTAAGGCATCGACAAAATCGGGACCTAAATTCTGACGATAATAGCCATCATTCACGCCTACAAAATCAAATAACGAATTCTTAAACAGTAGGAATATTAGTGCTAACCCACCTGTTATCAAAGTAGTATATTTTAAGGCTTTAAGTTTCTCTTCCTTTCTTTCAGTATCATTAAATAAACGAACCAATCCAAAAATACCTAAAACTGGAACACACAATTCCAAAATAACTTGAATGGAAGTTATAGCCCTAAACTTGTTGTAAAGTGGCACATAATCAATAAAAAAGTCTGTTATTAACCCAAGATTTTTACCATATGATAAAAGCAAAGAAAAAACAACACCACCAACAAGCCACCATTTTAAGCGTCCTTTTACCAAAAACAAAGCAAATACAAATAAAAACAAAATGACTGCACCTATATATGCTGGTGCTTCCACAATGGGTTGATCGCCCCAATACATGGGCGCACGTTTGGCTTCTTCGGCCGCTTTGGTAGTTGTAGCTCCCAGTTTTCTAAAAGCCTCATAAGTTGCTGAGTTTTTGCCAACATTTTCGCCGTTTCCACCACCCATAAATCTGGGGATAAATAGGTTAAAAGTTTCAGCAAAACCATAGCTATACTGCGTAATATAATCTTTTCCCAATCCAGAAGTAGACTCTTTAGGAGAACCATCAGGGTTTATGGTCAATTCACTTTTACCGCGCTTACTTTTCTTAACATATTCTTTAGTGGCTAGTATATTTGTTGCGTTCAAAGCTATTGAAAGCAATACCGCAGCTATTAATATACCAATGGATTTAAAATAATGAGGCAATATTTTTTTCTTGAATGCATCAATTAAATAGGCAATACCCAAAATAATTATCAAAAACATTAAATAATAGGTCATTTGAAAATGATTGGCAACTAACTCCAATCCCATAGCAATAGCAACCAATAAAAACCCTAAAATGTATCTTTTTTGAAAAACCAATAAAATACCACTTATTACCAATGGCATATAGGCAATAGCATGTGCTTTACTATTGTGGCCAACACCTAAAATAATGATTAAGTATGTGGAAAAACCAAACGCAATGGCTCCCAATGCGGCTAGTTTAAAATCAACTTTTAGAACCAACAACAGCACATAAAAACTAAGCAAATAAAGAAATAAATAATCAGCTGGCCGGGGCAAAAACCTAAGAGCTAAATCCAGTTTTTTAATATAGTTATTTGGGTATTTTGCGCCTAACTGATAGGTTGGCATGCCACCAAATGCACCATTGGTCCAATAGGTTTCCTTACCTGTTTTTTCCTTAAAATCTTTTTGCTGCTTGCTCATACCTATGTATTGAACAATATCGTTTTGATATATGACCTTTCCGCTTAAAATAGGGCTAAAATAAGCTAAAGAAAGTGTTACAAACCCTATTAAAACAAGTAAGTGAGGAAGGAATTTCTTTATTGAAAATTGCATGAAATGATTTTAAGAAAATGAATTTGAAAATTAATCAATTTCTTCGTAATCCACATAATCACCAACGTTTTTATTTGAAGTTTTGGTTTTGGGGATCTTATCTATAGTTACCTCGCCTTCTTTTCTAGGTTTTTCTTGTTGCGCTTGTTTTTGAAACTGCTCAAATTGATCACCAAATCTTTGTTCTGCTTTTTTTGCAACAAACTTTATCAAAAAAGGGGTGAACAATCGGGCTAATATTTTAATTCCGAAATAGATTAATAGAATAATAAGAATCATTCTAACCAAACCAGTTGCAGATGCAAATTGTAACATACATATAATTTTATACAAAAATACAATTCTAAAAATTTAAAAAATGCTTAAGAATGATAAAAAAACTATAAAATATCTATATTTGAAAAGGTTTAACAAAATATATGAAAGTATTTTAAACTTAATAATTATGAGCCCAAATAAATCTATTTTGTTCTTTTTACTGATTTTAACTTCTCTAAAAGGGTTTAGTCAGTACACCGATGTTATAAACTCAAACCGCCCTGGATTTTCTAGAAGTGCCTTTTCTGTGGGTACCAATGTGGCTCAAATTGAGGTGGGACCTTATATTGTAAATGAAAAACGAACTCCAACACCCTCGTATGAAGTATCGGGTTTTGGAATTGACTTTGCAGTACGCTATGGATTACTTTTTGAACAATTAGAACTTAATATTGAAGGCGCTTTTCAAAGCGATAACAAAAAACTTATATTTAATTCTACTGCAGAAGACAAACGTGCTAATTTTAAATTTTTAACTATTGGCGCCAAGTATTTAATCTATGACCCTTATAAAAACGAAGAAAACAACAAGCCTAACCTTTACAGTTGGAAAGCTAATCATAGTTTTAAATGGAAGTCATTAATCCCTGCTGTATCAATATATGCTGGAGCAAATTTTGACACCAAAGACAATCCTTATATTGCGCCTGGTGTGGAAGGTTTTAGCCCAAAAATTATGATTGCAACGCAAAATAACTTTTCTGGTGGTTGGGTTTTTGTAATGAATTTGATAAAGGATAGAATTGGAACCGATCAATCAGATTTTCAATATATACTAACTTTAACACACTCATTTAACCCAAAATGGGTTGTTTTTGGTGAAACACAGGGTATTAAAAGCGATTTTTATGCCGATAATCTTTTTAGAGTTGGAGGCGCATATTTATTGGGTAAAGATTTCCAACTAGATACCGCTTTAACATTTAATGCAAAAGATACCCCATCGGTTTTAAATGTTACATTAGGGGCCTCATACAGATTGGATTTTCATCAAGATGAGATAGACAATGGAAATTCTGCAGAAGATGAACTACAAAGACGCTCCAACAAAAAAGGCAAAAAAAGAATAAAAAGAGACGACCAAAATACGGATGATATTATCAAAAAAAGAAGAAAGAAAGAAACTGATTTTGACAATTAGCCCTTGGTTTAAAATTTAATATGATTACACTAAAAGAAGTAACAAACAAAAAAGATTTAAAAGCTTTCATTAAATTTCCTTTTAAACTTTATAAAGACTCAGAATATTGGGTTCCTCCCATTATTAGTCAAGAAATTAAAACCTTCGACAAAAAAGAAAACCCTGTTTTTAATGATGCTGAAGCTAGGTTGTTTTTGGCTTATAAAAACCATGAAATAGTTGGTAGAGTTGCTGCCATTACAAATTGGATTGAAATTAAGAACCAAAACCAAAAGAAAATGCGTTTTGGTTGGTTTGATTTTATTGATGATTTATCGGTCTCTAAAATACTTTTAGACAAAGTAGAAGAAATAGGAAAGTTGCATAACCTTGAGTATACTGAAGGACCTGTAGGATTCTCAAACTTAGATAAAGTTGGAGTAATGACTGAGGGCTTTGATTCAATAGCCCCCATGATTACATGGTATAACCACCCTTATTATGTAAAACATTATGAAGCTGCTGAGTACCAAGTTGAAAAATCATATTCTGAAAGTAAATTTCCTTTTAAAAACGTAAAACCCGAATTCTTTTTAAAGGCACAAGAGCTCATTAAAAAGCGTTATGCACTAAAAGCCTTAAAGTTTAATAAAACTTCCGAGGTTATGCCCTATGCAGATAAGATGTTCGATTTATTTAACGAAAGTTATGCCTCGTTAGCATCATTTGTAGCCATTAATGATGTTCAAAAAGCCTATTTTAAAAAGAAATTCATAAGCTTTATAAACCCTGAATACATCAAATTTGTAGTTGATAAAAATGATAAGCTTATAGGTTTTGCAATAGTGATGCCTGCTTTTGCCAAAGCTTTACAAAAAGCAAAGGGTAAATTATTTCCTTTTGGCTTTAAACATATTTTACATGCCAAAAAGCATAGCAAAGATGTTATTTTTTATTTGATAGGCATTCATCCAGAATATCAAAATAAGGGTGTTCATGCCGTAATATTTAATGAATATTATAATACTTTTAAAGAAAAAGGCATACAAACCTGTTTTAGAACACCGGAATTAGAAGACAATGAAGCCATTCATAAAATATGGAAACATTTCGACCCTGTGGTTTATAAACGTCGAAAGACATTTAGAAAAAATATTTGATCATAAAAAAAGCCCATTCTTAAAATGAATCGGCTTTTTATTTATAAATTTTATAGTTTATCCCCCCATAGCTGCCATCACAGCTGCCGATAAACGTTTGTAAGTTCCATTATCCAAACGTTCTCTAATAGCATCAAAGGCATCTAAGGTTACTTCAACATCCTCTAATGTATGGGTAGCAGTTGGAATCATTCTTAATAAAATCAATCCTTTAGGTATTACAGGATAAACCACTATAGAACAGAATATTCCAAAATTTTCGCGTAAATCCTTAACCAAGGCCATTGCCTCAGGAATGCTACCTTTTAAATATACCGGTGTTACACAACTTTGGGTAGTTCCAATATCAAATCCTCGTTTTTTCAATCCAGATTGTAAGGCATCAACTATTGTCCAGAGATTTTGTTTTAACTCTGGCATGGTTCTTAACATGTCCAAACGCTTTAATGCACCAACTACCAACTGCATTTGTAATGATTTGGCAAACATTTGAGATCTCAAGTTGTATTTTAGATAATCGATAATTTCTTGATCGCCAGCAATAAAAGCACCAGTACTAGCCATAGATTTAGCAAATGTTGCAAAATACACATCAATATCTTCTTGTACGCCTTGCTCTTCACCTGCACCAGCACCAGTTTTACCTAAAGTGCCAAAACCATGGGCATCATCAACGAACAATCTGAAATTAAATTTCTTTTTAAGGGCTACAATTTCTTTTAAACGACCTTGTTCACCTCTCATACCAAAGACACCTTCAGAAATAACCAAAATACCGCCTCCCGTTTGTTCAGCCATTTTGGTTGCTCTTTCAAGGTTTTTCTCTAAGCTTTCAACATCATTGTGCTTATAGGTAAAACGCTTACCCATATGTAAACGCACACCGTCAATTATACATGCATGTGCATCTACATCATAAACAATAATATCATCTTTGGATACTAAGGCATCAATAGTTGATACCATACCCTGATAACCAAAATTTAAAAGATAAGCAGCTTCTTTTTTTACAAATGCTGCCAGTTCATTTTGAAGTTTTTCATGTAAATCTGTATGACCAGACATCATTCTTGCTCCCATAGGATATGCAGAACCGTATTGAGCTGCAGCTTCAGCATCTACTTTTCTAACTTCTGGATGATTTGCTAATCCTAAATAATCATTAATACTCCAAGTAATAACTTCCTTTCCTTGAAATTTCATTCTGTTTGAAATCTCTCCTTCCAATTTAGGAAACACAAAGTAACCTTCAGCCTGGGAAGCCCATTTTCCCAATGGTCCTTTGTCTTTATAAATCTTTTCAAATAAATCTTTCATCTATAATAAATCAAATTGATATTAAATTAAGACATAACTATAAGTACGTTTTTGCTTTTAATAAAAAACATAAACACGAAACGGTTTAAAATTTAAGAAAAGCTTAAGTCTTAGTTAGTTGATGCAAAATTAAATATTTATATGGTTTGAACATAATTTTATTAGGCAATTATTACAAATATCAAAAGAAAATGGTGTTTTACATTTTGCAAAACACCATTTTTATGATAAGTTGTTTTTTGTGCTATTTAATATACTGAATACTCTGGGCAGCAACTTCATTTTTACTATCAAAAAAGCCTTGTTCATTCATCCATTTATCACTGTAAACTTTGCTCATGTAACGTGAACCATGATCGGGAAATATTACTACAACATTATCCCCTCTTTTAAATTCACCTTGCTCACCCAATTGTTTGATGGCTTGCATTGCAGCTCCTGATGTATAACCTACAAATAGGCCTTCGGTTTTTGCTATGGCTCTGGCTGTATGGGCACTTTCTTCGTCAGTAACTTTAACAAATTCGTCAATCACATCAAAATCAGTTGCTGTTGGTATTAAATTTTTTCCCAATCCTTCAATACGATATGGGTAAATCTCCTTTTCGTCAAACTCCCTAGTTTCATGATATTTTTTAATCACTGAACCAAAAGCATCCACTCCAATAACTTTTATATTAGGGTTTTGCTCTTTAAGATATTTAGCAGTACCCGAAATAGTACCACCTGTACCACTACAAGCTACCAAATGTGTAATTTTACCTTCGGTTTGGTTCCATATTTCAGGGCCTGTAGATTTATAATGTGCATCAATATTTAATTCGTTAAAATATTGATTGATATAAACAGAACCTTTAATTTCCTCATGCAAACGTTTAGCTACTTGATAATATGACCTAGGGTCATCAGCACTAACATGTGCAGGACAAACGTAAACCTTAGCCCCCATGGTCTTCAACATATCAATTTTGTCTGCAGAAGATTTTGAACTCACTGCCAAAACACAATCGTAGCCCTTTATAATGCTCACCATGGCAATACTAAAACCGGTGTTACCTGAAGTGGTTTCAATTATAGTATCACCAGGAGAAAGAATCCCTTTCTTTTCGGCTTGTTCTATAATGTAAAGTGCTATTCTATCTTTTGAGGAGTGTCCTGGATTAAAAGATTCTACTTTTGCGTAAAAATTTCCTTTAAACTTGGAAGCTATTTTATTAAGTTTAATAAGCGGAGTATTGCCCACTAAATCTAATACATTATCAAATACTTGATTTTTGTGTTTCATAAAAGCTATTTAAAAGCGACTTTAATTTAAAATTAAATGAAGCCTAAAACCTAACAAAAATAAGATAATTTTTTTTATTAGCTATTAATTCCTTCTAAATCTAATAAAAAAGCGTACTCTAAAGCCACTTCTTTGAGACTTTCAAAACGCCCTGAAGCCCCACCATGACCGGAATCCATATCGGTATATAGGAGTAATTTATTTTTATCAATTTTTAAATTCCTAAGTTTAGCAACCCATTTTGCAGGTTCCCAATACTGTACTTGCGAGTCATGCAAACCTGTGGTAACCAACATATTTGGGTAAGCCTTAGCCTCAACATTGTCATAAGGCGAATAGGCTTTCATGTAATTATAATACACTTCGTTATTTGGGTTTCCCCATTCATCATACTCCCCTGTGGTTAAAGGAATGGTATCATCAAGCATGGTAGTAACTACATCAACAAAAGGAACCGCTGCCAAAATACCTTTATAAAGTTCTGGATTCATATTTATTATAGCACCCATCAACAAACCTCCTGCAGAACCACCATAGGCATATAAATGCGCTTTTGAGGTGTATTTTTGCTCTATTAAATATTTTGAACAATCAATGAAATCGGTAAACGTATTCATTTTGGTCAACAATTTCCCATTTTCATACCAATCGCGCCCCAAATATTCGCCTCCACGAATATGTGAAATCGCATAAATAAAACCCCTATCCAATAAACTTAATCGAATGGTTGAAAATGAAGGGTCAATTGTAGAACCATAGGAACCATAGGCATATTGAAGTAATGGATTATTGCCATCAAGTTTGATGCCTTTTTTATAAACCAATGATATTGGTAATTTTACTCCATCTCTGGCTGTTGCCCAAATGCGCTTGGACTCGTAATTTTCTTTTTTGAACTTACCACCCAAGACTTCTTGTTCCTTTTTGATATCACTTTCTTTTGTTTTAAAGTTGTAATCAATGACGGAACTGGGTGTTGTTAACGAATTATAGCCATATCTTAACATATCACTATCAAAATCAGGATTATTGCCTATATACGCTGTATAAGTCTCAGAGTTGAATGGCAAATAATAGTCCTCTTCCCCATTCCAACTGATTATTCTCAAGTTATTGAGACCATTTTCTCGCTCGTTTACCACCAAATAATCCTTAAAAATTTCAATATCTTCAATCAAAACCTCTTTTCTATATGGAATTAAATCCTTCCAATATTTTTTTTCGGTGGTCTGTTCGTTGGTTTTTGAAACTTTAAAATTTGTTGCTTTGTCTATATTTGAAATGATATAAAAACTATCACCATAATGTGCGATGGAATATTCTAAATCTTTGGTTCTTACTTGAAAAACCTTAAAATCACCATCAGGATTGTCTGCATTCAATATTCTGTATTCTGATGAAAGTGTACTTGATGAACCAATAACTATGTATTTTTTAGATTTGGTTTTGTATACAAACGTGTTAAAAGTTTCATCTTTTTCATGATAAACCTCTAAATCTTTAACAGCTTTTGAACCTAGTTTATGCTTAAAAATTTTGTAAGAACGAAGCGTTACTTCATCTTTCATGGTGTAAAACAGGGTTTTATTATCGTTTGCCCATGTGGCACGACCTGTAGTATTTAAAATTTTGTCTTCTAAAACATCTCCTGTTTCTAAATTCTTAACTTGAATAGTGTATTGCCTTCTACTTAAGGTATCAGTTGAGAAAGCGGCCATTTTATTATCAGGACTTATCGCAATGCTTCCCAAATTGAAATATGAGAAGCCTTCAGCCATGACATTGCAGTCAAATAAAATTTCTTCAGGCGCATCTAAAGTTTCCTTTTTTCTGAGGTAAATGGGATAATCCTTTCCTGTTTCAAAGCGGGTAATGTACCAATAGCCATTTAATTTGTAAGGTACGGTAGTATCCTCTTCCTTAATTCTGCCTTTCATTTCTTCAAATAATTCTTTTTGAAAAGCCTCTGTATGCTGCATCATAGCTTTGGTGTAAGTGTTTTCAGCATTCAAATAATTGATTACCTCTGGGTTTTCCCTGTCGTTTAACCAATAATAATTATCAATTCTAACATCGTTATGAATTTTTAATGTTTTAGGTATTTTTTTAGCAATAGGGGCTTGTAATTCAGTTTTCAAGGGAAGGGAGTTTAATTCTAAATTTTTTAGCCCTCAAAAATAGAAAAATTAAATAGTTTTGTAATGAATAACAGAAAATTAAAAATTATGTTTGGAGATATGATGAATATGATGGGTAAACTTAAGGAAACCCAAAAGAAAGTTGAAGAAACCAAGAAACGATTGGATTCGGTTTTGGTGGATGAAGCAAGCACTGACAACAAACTTAAAGTGGTTTTGACAGCAAACAGAACCATTAAGTCAATTGATATTGATGACGAATTACTTCAAGATAAAGAACAACTTGAAGATTACTTAATTTTAACGCTCAACAAAGCTATAGAGAAAGCCACCAGAGTAAACGAAACCGAACTTGCTGCTGTTGCTAAAGAAGGGATGCCGAATATTCCTGGGATGGATTTATTTAAGTAGCTATTAAGCAAAATTAGTTTTTCGTATTAAATGTAAAAACTTTTCATGCATCGCATCGGTATAGTCCATGTGAGTTACCATTCGTAGCTTATTACCGCCCATACTAATTACTAAAATATGGTTATCGGCCAATTTTTGAACAAATACTTTTTCATTAACGTCTTCATTTAGTTCAAAAATCAAAATATTAGTTTCAATAGGCTCTATTGCTTTTATCATAGCTAATTTAGCTAACGCCTCTCCTATTTCTTTGGCTTTTTTGTGGTCTTCTTTTAATCGTTCGATGTTATTATCCAAAGCATATAATCCAGCAGCAGCTAAATAACCAACTTGCCGCATGTTGCCACCAAAAATTTTACGGATTCTAATGGCATTTTCCATAATTTTAGAATTACCCACTAACAAAGAGCCTACGGGACAACCCAAACCTTTACTTAAACATACCGAAATAGTATCAAAAACGTCTCCGTATTGTTTTGCAGTTTCATTTTTGGCTACCAAAGCATTCCAAATTCTAGCACCATCTAAATGAAATCCTAGTTTATGTGCATCACAAACTTTTCTAATTTTTTTTATTTCACTTAATTCCCAGCAGTTCCCTCCTCTTCTATTGGCGGTGTTTTCAATTTCAACCAAACTGGTTTTACTATAATAATAGGCATCAGGATTTATGGCTTTTTCTACATCATTTGCTGTAAACATACCGTTCTTTCCGTCTATTAACTTACAAGACACGCCACTGTTGAAAGAAGCACCGCCAGATTCATAATTATAAATATGGGCATATTTATCACATATAACCTGATCTCCTGGGTTGGTATGTAATTTAATAGCCGTTTGATTTGCCATGGTGCCACTTGGAAAAAACAAAGCTTGCTCCTTACCAAACATTTTGGCTACCTTTTTTTCCAATAAGTTTACAGTTTCATCTTCCCTGAACACATCGTCCCCCACTTTGGCTTGTATCATGGCATCAAGCATGCCTTTTGATGGTTTGGTTACTGTATCACTTCTCAAATCTATAATCATAAAATCAAATTTTCATAGTATATTTCCCTAGGTATTAAACAATGGCTAAAATATGGCAAAAAAAAATTACATTATACACATTGTCCATAGCTTTAATTGCAGCTATCTGCTTTGTTGGCAAATTAAAGAATATTCCTTTTTAAAAACTAACCGGCGACCCAGCTATGGTTAATGATACCAATCCCTTGGTCAGTTTTTTGTCAAATCTTGGTGCATTGCTTTGGTGTGCAAGCTGTACTATATGCTTTTTTACGGCATATTCAATTCAATCTAAATATAGAAAGAAAGATTTTGATTTCTTATTATATTCTGGAATTTTCTCCCTTATTCTATTGTTTGATGACTTTTTCATGGTTCATGATTATTTAATTTACTTTTGGATATTACAATTTGCACATTTGAAAGTGAAAATTTCTTCTGGTTTTTGGATAGTAAAAGCAATTCCGTATCAAGCGTGGGTATAATTAAAGAAATATTGTTTTTCAAACAAATGTCCAAAAGGCAATCAACATAACCAGGGTCGTTAATTTTGCATATACTGAATGATTTGTGGGCAACTTGTGAAGCAGCTGATAATTCCGGTCTAGAATCACTAACAAAACGTTTCCTTCTGGAAATAACTCTTTCAACTCTTTGATAAAAGCTTTAACCAGAGAAACTCTGTGCCAACCGATTTGATTAAAATATTCATTTAATAATTACTCCTTTACAAGTCTTAAAAGTGGGTTAAGTATTAAAAATATTAAAAAGTAAAAACTTTTAATATTAAATACTGATTTAATAAATTTATTCACAAACCCATTGTAATCTTTCCCAATAAAATTATGCAATGGATATGCATTTACTTTTGTCATATCTCTTAAAATAGCGTTTACTTCTTTCAATTTCATCTTCGATTTTAAGGCTCTTATCATTAAAAAAAATACAAATGATTGCTGGCGTGCTTTTAGCCTTTTTAAGCAATCGGGTTTGATGTTTTCTTTATCTTCAATTTCATTAATAAAACCTGCATATACTTTTGCAGCATTTGCATTGTCATGTATCACCTTAATATAATGCTTAGGCTCTCTACTTTTGATTGCAGAACCTTTTACTATCACATGCCTATGGGCATCTATGGGTAAACTTGCTATTTTTTTAGCGTTCAAAATTAAATTGACGGTAAAAATAGCATCTTCCATCCATCTTCCTTCAATAAATTTAAAGCTGTTATTATCAATGAAAGATTTTTTAATAATATACCACCAAACTTCATTTTTATAACCATATTCAGCTATATAATCAAATCCAGAAATTGAATTAATATCGATTTTTTTTGGGCTTTTCAAACTGGACTTAATTAGACTTTTTTGTGTTGTATTTAATGAGGAAAAAGTCAAAATTTCCAAATCATTCGCTTCAATACAATTCAACAATGGTCTCAATACATTTGAAGCTAAATAATCATCAGGGTCAATAAAATAAATATATTTGCCCCTAGCCATACTTAAACCTTTATTTCTCGCTGAACCTACACCACAGTTTTTTTGATTAATAATATTAATATTGGAATTGTTTTCCATAATTTTTTTTACAACACCAACGCTATTATCTGTACTACCATCATTAATTACTAGAATTTCATATTCATCCAAACTTAAATTTTGATTCAACAGACTTACAATACATGTTTCAACATGGTCTTCCACATTGTACAAAGGAATGATAATACTTAATATCAAAACATAAAAATTATTTCCTATTAACTATCGAAATAATAGCAAATAGTATGTGAATAATAAAAAATATAGACTTTAGAAATGTTGGTATCTAAAGTCAATACCTCTAAAATATATATTTTCTCAAGGTAATATATAAATAAATCCGACCAAAAGTAGAATTTTCCTATTAACCAAAATTTATGTTTATAAATAGAATTACAAGTGTTACTTTTGCTTAAAATTTAATACCATAACATGATTACATCCGATCAAATTAAAGATCTCAACACCCGCCTTGACAAACTAAGGCACTATCTTTGACATAGATGCCAAACTTATAGAAATACAAAACGAAGAAGAGCAAACTTTCGACCCGAATTTCTGGAACGATTCTAAGCAAGCTGAATTGGTTATGAAATCGCTTCGCGAGAAAAAAAGTTGGGTTAACGATTATAAAAACTCCAAAACTCTAGTAGAAGATTTAGAGGTTATTTATGAGTTTTACAAAGAAGATGAAGCTACTGCCGAAGATGTTCAAAACAGATATTCTAACGCTTTAGACCTTATTGAAAAATTAGAGTTCAAAAATATGCTTTCTGAAGAAGGCGACTCTTTGAGCGCGGTTTTACAAATTACTGCTGGTGCAGGTGGTACCGAAAGTTGTGATTGGGCTAGTATGCTTATGCGTATGTACCTTATGTATGCCGAAAAAAGTGGTTTTAAGATTAAAGAACTTAACTTTCAGGAAGGTGATGTTGCCGGTATTAAAACAGTAACTTTAGAAATTGAAGGTGATTATGCTTTTGGATGGCTAAAAGGAGAAAACGGCGTGCACCGTTTAGTCCGTATTTCTCCTTTTGATAGCAACGCCAAAAGGCACACTAGTTTTGTTTCGGTATATGTATACCCATTGGTTGATGATACCATTGAAATTGACATCAATCCGGCTGATATTGAAATTACCACTGCCCGTTCCAGTGGCGCTGGTGGTCAAAATGTGAATAAGGTAGAAACAAAAGTCCAATTACTTCACAAGCCTACAGGTATTCAAATTCAATGTTCAGAAACACGTTCCCAACACGATAACCGATCTAGGGCACTACAAATGCTAAAATCTCAATTGTATGAAATCGAACTTCAAAAACAATTGGCACAACGCGAAGATATTGAGGCGAGCAAAATGAAAATTGAATGGGGAAGCCAAATTAGAAACTACGTGATGCACCCTTACAAATTGGTAAAAGATGTTAGAACAGGTTATGAAACTGGTAATGTAGATGCGGTAATGGATGGCAATATTGATGCGTTTTTAAAGGCTTATTTAATGATGATGGGACAAAAAACGGAAGACAACAATCAATTATGACCAAAATAGACAGCATTATATTTGACTTAGGTGGCGTTTTGGTAGATTGGAAACCAGAATACGTGTTTTTGGATGTATTTAATGGTGATAAAGAAAAAACCCGTTGGTTTATTGATAATATTTGTACACTGGAATGGAACGAAAAACAAGATGCTGGTCGTTCAATAGAAGAAGCCAACAGGACTCTTATTGAACAATTTCCTGAATATAAAAATGAAATCAATCAATATTATGGAAGATGGGTTGAAATGCTTGGAGGTGCTATTGAAGGAACTGTTAAAATTTTAGATTCCTTGGTTAAAAATAACAATTACAAATTAGTGGCACTGACCAACTGGAGTGCTGAAACCTTTCCTAAAGCACTTGAAATGTTTGAGTTTTTACATTGGTTTGAAGGCATTGTGGTTTCTGGGGAAGAAAAAACTCGAAAACCTTTTAAAAAAATATATAATATTACCTTAGAGCGTTATGGGATCACTCCTGAAAAAGCTGTTTTCATTGATGATAACCTAAGAAATATTGAAGCGGCCAATAAACTGGGAATAAACGGTATTCATTTTGAATCTCCCGAAAAACTTATTCAACAATTAAAAAACCATAATATCTATTTGTAATGATTAAAATATACCACAATAATAGATGCAGAAAATCGCGTGAAGGGTTACAAATTTTAGAAAAATCTGGAAAAGATTTTGAGGTAATCAATTATCTTGAAAACCCGCCAAGCGAAAAAGAATTGAATAACATTGTTAAACTTCTTAATATAAAACCAATTGATTTAGTTAGAAAAAACGAAACCATTTGGAAAGAAAACTTTAAAGGCAAAACGTTAAGTGATTCAGAAATTATAGGTGCTATGGCCAAAAACCCAAAACTAGTTGAACGACCTATAATAACAAATGGAAATAAAGCTATTATTGGCAGGCCTCCAGAAGTTATCTCTGGTATTCTATAATTTTGTTTAATCTTTATAAAAATAAATTTACAAAAATTTAATCATATTGTATTATTAGAGTTATTGTTTTGTAATGAACCTAAACTAGTTTTTAGAACGATTATTAACATATTTTTAACTAAAGCAGTTTAAACTTCAATAAAAACTAGTTGTCAAATATCAAAACTATCCAATGAAAAAACAAAGCACCTTTCTTTTATTAATTATAATTCTTTTCGCCTATAATTCATTAAATGCCACATCAGATAAAAACATAACCGTAAAAGGCAAGGTGATTGATGCTGAGACAAAACAGCCTCTGGAATATGCCACCATTTCATTTTATAGTTTAACACAAAACAAAATTGTTGATGGCGTCATTACAAATACTGAAGGTGAATTTAATCTTAAAGTTGCTAAAGATACTTATAATATTAAAATAGAATACATATCATACAAACCCTTTATAATCAACAATAAAAAAATTACTGAAAATTTAGATTTAGGTACTATTTCACTTCAATTAAATTTAGAAACACTCGATGCTGTTGAAGTTGTTGCTGAACGCACAACCGTTGAAATTAAACTTGATAAAAAAATATATAACATTGGTAAAGACCTTACTACAGCAGGCGGGACAATAAGTGACGCACTAAATAATGTTCCATCGGTTTCTGTAAATATAGAAGGTGGTATTAGTTTAAGAGGCAATGAAAATGTAAAAATTTTAATTAACGGAAAACCATCAGCTATGGCAGGTTTTGGTGATACTAATGTGTTAAGCCAATTACCCGCAGAAGCTATTGAACGTGTTGAAGTTATCACCTCGCCTTCTGCAAGGTACGATGCTGAAGGAACTGCAGGTATATTAAATATTATTCTACGCCAAAAAGAAACTTTAGGGTTTAATGGCTCCTTGAACTTAACTGTTGGAAATCCTGATAACCTTGGTATTTCAACTAATATCAATTACAGAACTGAAAAATTCAACCTATTCTCTAACCTTGGATTTAGATACTTTAATTCACCCAGGAACAGTTTTAGTGATGCTGAATATTTTAATGTAGACCCAGGTGATTTTGATAGAATCATTGAAGATGAAAAAGTTGAACGGCTCAATAGAAACTATAATGCTAGCCTTGGCATGGAATATTTTTTATCTAAAAAAACCTCTTTGACAGGTACATTATTTTATAGGTATGGAGAAGATAGAGATACTAGCATAAACAATAGCGATAGGTTTATTAATGGAAATCTTGATGAACAAACCCAAAGAATTGAAAAGCAAAACGAAGATGGTAATAATTTTCAATTTGCCATAAACTACATAACTAAATTTGATAATGCGGGCCATGAGTTAACGGTAGATATTCAAATAGAAAGTGGTTCTGAAGAACAGTTTACTTACTATAATGAAGACTATATTTTTACAAACAAAACCAATACTGAACCCTTTCAAATTGAAAATATAGCACAAAATGAAGATGATAAGGAGTATTTATTTCAAGTAGATTATGTAAAACCCATAGGTAAAAATTCAAGATTTGAAGCTGGTTGTAGAGGTAATTTTGAAAATTCAGTCACCAATTATTTATTAGAGCAAGAAAATCTTAGTACTGGTGATTTGGAAATAAACGATGCTCTATCTAATATTTTTGATTACACTGAAAATGTCAACGCATTTTACACACAATATGGCACAAAATTTGGAGATTTTTCATTTCTATTAGGGCTTCGTTTAGAAAACACACAATTAAAAGGAAAAATAGATTCTAGATTAACGGCATCAGAACTTGAGGTTTTTTATGGTTTTCCAATTGATACTGATTTTAATAACAATTATTTAGGTTTATTCCCTACTTTAAACCTGATTTACAATTTATCTGGAGAATCCAATAATTCTGAAGAAAGTATCACTTTTGGATATAACAGAAGAATCAACAGACCTAGAGGTTGGTTTATTAACCCTTTTCCTTCCCGCTCTAGTAGAACAAATGTGTTTCAAGGAAACCCTAATTTAAGTCCAGTTTTTGCCAGTGCTTTTGATTTAGGATACTTAAAAAGATGGGAGGAATTAACACTAACAACATCTGTTTATTATCAATATGAAACCGATTCGTTTGAACGTATTGAAGAAAATACAGGTGAACAAACATCCGACGGCATTGATATTATTAGAACCATACCCGTAAACTTATCTACAAATAAAAGAACAGGTGCCGAATTAGGTTTACTATATAATCCCGCAAAATGGCTTCGACTTAACTCAAGTTTTAATTTCTTCCAGTTTAATACAGAAGGAGAATTTAATGGAAGAGATTATAGTGCTAAAAACACAAGTTGGTTTGCTAGATTTAGTAGTAAAGTTACCTTGCCATCAAAAATTGATTGGCAAACAAATGCATTTTACAGAGCAGCAAGACAAAGTGCTCAAAGTGAAAATCAAGGTATATTCTCTTTAGATTTAGCTTTTAGTAAAGAAATATTCAATGACAATGCTACCATATCCTTGAACGTTAGGGATTTACTAAACTCTAGAAAGGGAAAATCGTTAACAACTACTGATACTTATAGAAGATATAGAGAATTCCAATGGAGACAGCGTCAAATTAATTTATCGTTTATGTATAGGTTTAATCAACAAAAAAGACGTAACGACCGAAGAAAAAACCAAAATGGTATTGGAGATGATGATTTTGACTTTGAAGGGTAATAATCAAAAAGTATGTATAATAAAAAAGGAAGCAATTTTTGCTTCCTTTTTTATTATTAGT
>JBMTVT010000021.1:0-34228 GCA_049451635.1 Tamlana sp.
TGAAGTAGAACAAGAATTTCATCAAATTAAAAACGTGGCATAGGTCTTAAAAAAATGTCCGACTTTTTATTGCAAGTCCAGTCTTTACTTTTACAATAATGGAATAGGCATTTGGAACTTTGTTGCTAATAAAAACTTCATCCAATTGATTGATGGCTTCCTGTAATTCAATGACGAATTTTGAATCTATAATATCTTGAATGAGCAAAGTTTCACTTTGGTAACCTAAGCAGGAAATTGTACTTTGGTTTCGTTTAATGTAAAGTACCCTTCTTCATTTGGTATAATGCCACTATGCTCACCAGTTTTAATGGTAGTATACGGAATGGGGTTTTTAGTATTTTTATCCAATAAGCGTGCTGTGATATTTTGTGAAAAAACAGAAAAACAACACAAGCAAATAGCTATTAGGGTAATAATGTATTTCATTCTTGATGGGTTACATTAACTAAACGATTAAAGCTTGTTAATGTTACAAAAAATTACAAAGTAAATAGTTACATTTGCACTCGCAAAAACCAAAGTTTTTGGTGTTTGCATTTAGTATAATCATCTTAATAATATGAAAGCAGGTATTGTAGGGTTGCCAAACGTAGGGAAATCAACGTTATTTAATTGTTTATCAAATGCTAAAGCGCAAAGTGCCAACTTTCCGTTTTGTACTATCGAACCCAATATTGGTGTGGTGAATGTACCAGATTCTAGATTAGAAAAATTGACAGAATTGGTTAAGCCTGTAAGGGTACAACCTGCAACCGTTGAAATTGTTGATATTGCAGGATTGGTAAAAGGCGCGAGTAAAGGTGAAGGTTTAGGCAATCAATTTTTGGCGAATATTCGAGAAACCGATGCGATTTTGCATGTATTACGTTGTTTTGATAATGATAATATTGTGCATGTTGATGGTAATGTAAATCCTATTCGCGATAAGGAAACCATCGATATGGAATTACAGCTTAAAGATCTTGAAACGGTTGATAAAAAATTGGATAAAGTAAAACGTGCTGCTAAAACAGGTAATAAAGATGCCCAAAAAGAAGAAGCTGTTTTATTGAAAATAAAGTCCAGTTTAGAGGCTGGAATATCTGTAAGAGCTATTGAATTTAATGATGATGATTATATTGATTTTGTAAAACCATCTCAGTTTATTACCGATAAACCTGTCATGTATGTTTGTAATGTTGATGAAGGTTCAGCAGTTTCTGGCAATGCTTATGTTGATAAAGTAAAAGAAGCTGTTAAAGATGAAAATGCTGAGGTTTTGGTATTGGCAGTAGGCACTGAGGCTGATATCAATGAATTGGATGATTATGAAGAACGCCAACTATTTTTACAAGATATAGGGTTGGACGAACCTGGTTCTGCAAAACTTATCAGGGGCGCTTACAAATTGTTGAACCAGCAAACCTATTTTACAGCTGGCGTTAAAGAAGTTCGTGCTTGGACTGTTGATATAGGTGCTACGGCGCCACAAGCTGCAGGCGTTATCCATACCGATTTTGAAAAAGGCTTTATTCGTGCTGAGGTTATTGGTTACGATGACTATATAGCCTATGGCAGTGAAGCCAAAGTAAAAGAAGCAGGTAAAATGCGTGTTGAGGGCAAAAATTACATTGTTAAAGATGGCGATGTGATGCACTTTTTGTTTAATGTGTAATTAGCATTTTTACACTTCATCAATTTATTATCTTTCTTAGTTGAATTTATAGACTAAACAAGTATTTTGTTTTGTGATAAAATTAAACCCAAAATCATGAATGCAAAACAACCAATTTTATGCAAAGAATTATTATGGTATTAGTTTATTCTTTATAGTAATTACTTAAATATTAATGCATAACCCAATGTTCTTAACAACATTGTTTTTTTATTGTTAATTACTTTGTGATAAGGCAGTTTTATTTTTTACAACGTTGTCTTATATTAGCATCCTATCACAAAATTTTGCCTGTTTTTATGACTGTTGAAACTAATTATACCGAAGATAATATTCGTTCACTTGACTGGAAAGAACACATCCGTATGCGTCCAGGAATGTATATTGGTAAACTTGGTGATGGGTCTTCGCCCGATGATGGTATATACATACTTTTGAAAGAGGTTTTAGATAACTCTATTGATGAGTATGTTATGGGTGCTGGTAAAACCATTGAGATTTCCATTCAAGGCACCAAAGTAACCGTACGCGATTATGGACGTGGTATTCCTTTAGGAAAAGTGGTAGATGTGGTTTCTAAGATGAATACAGGTGGAAAGTATGATTCCAAAGCCTTTAAAAAATCGGTTGGTCTCAACGGTGTTGGTACTAAAGCAGTAAACGCCTTGTCAGCTTTTTTCAGAGTTGAATCTACAAGAGAAGGTAAGTCTGCTTCCGCAGAATTTGAGCAAGGAAATTTAACCAACAAAGAATTACTTGACGATACATCACGCAGAAAGGGAACCAAGGTATCTTTCATTCCTGATGAAGCCATTTTTAAAAACTATAAGTTTCGCAACGAATATGTTGTTAAAATGCTTAAAAATTATGTGTATTTAAACCCAGGGTTGACCATAGTTTTTAACGGAGAAAAATATTTTAGTGAAAACGGCTTAAAAGATTTATTGGCTGAAACCATAAACGAATCTGATATGTTATATCCTATCATTCATTTAAGGGGTGATGATATTGAAATAGCATTAACACATAGTAAAACTCAATATAGTGAGGAATACCATTCTTTTGTAAATGGGCAAAACACCACACAAGGAGGTACGCATTTAAACGCCTTTAGGGAAGCTTTGGTGAAGACCATCCGTGAGTTTTATGGTAAAAATTACGATGCGTCTGATGTTAGAAAATCGGTTGTGAGTGCCATAGCTATAAAAGTGATGGAGCCCGTTTTTGAGAGTCAGACCAAAACAAAATTAGGTTCAACCGATATGGGAGGCGATTACCCAACAGTAAGAACTTATATAAACGATTTTGTAAAAACCTATCTGGATAATTATTTGCACAAAAACCCAGAAGCTGCTGAAAAAATACAACGTAAAATTTTGCAGGCAGAACGCGAACGTAAAGAACTTTCTGGCATTAGAAAATTGGCAAGAGATAGAGCTAAAAAGGCAAGTTTGCACAATAAAAAACTACGTGATTGCCGCATTCATTTTGGTGACATAAAAAATGAACGTAATTTAGAGTCTACCTTATTTATTACCGAGGGAGACTCGGCTTCAGGGAGTATCACAAAATCTAGGGATGTTAATACTCAAGCGGTTTTTAGCTTAAAAGGAAAACCTCTTAACTGCTATGGCTTAAGTAAAAAAATTGTGTATGAAAATGAAGAATTTAACCTATTACAGGCTGCTTTAAATATAGAAGAATCGTTGGAAGATTTGCGTTATAACAACGTTGTTATTGCCACCGATGCCGATGTAGATGGTATGCACATACGGTTATTGTTAATTACGTTTTTTCTTCAGTTTTTTCCAGAGGTGATAAAAGAAGGGCATTTGTATATTTTGCAAACACCCCTTTTTAGAGTAAGAAATAAAAAAGAAACCATTTATTGCTACTCAGAAGAAGAACGTATTGATGCCATTGAAAAATTAAAACCAAAACCAGAGATTACCCGTTTTAAGGGGTTGGGTGAAATTTCACCTGATGAATTTAAACATTTCATAGGAGACGATATTCGATTGGACCCTGTGATGCTTGATGAAGGCATGTCAATTGAAGATTTGCTATCTTTTTACATGGGCAAAAACACCCCTTCAAGACAAGAATTTATTATTGATAATTTGAAGGTAGAACTCGATTTAATTCAAGACTAAACACTAATAAACTAAATAAAGATGTTGTATAACAAAGACAAAAGCAAGCAAAAAAAGCGCTCGTATAGTCATCTGCATCTACACACAGGTACAGAGCAAGTTCAAAGATTACAAAAAAAAGGAAGAATAACGTTAAGTGGCAAGCCAAAAAAATAAAAGCTTTTAATGATAGAAGACGAAGAGAACAACGATTTAACAAATGCACAAAATGATGAGCCCCAAGAAACCATAACCCGGGTTACGGGTATGTACAAAGATTGGTTTCTAGATTACGCATCGTATGTTATTTTAGAACGTGCTGTTCCGGCTATTGAAGACGGTTTTAAACCTGTTCAACGGCGTATCATGCATTCCATGAAAGACTTAGATGATGGTCGTTATAACAAGGTAGCTAATATTGTTGGGCACACCATGCAGTACCATCCGCACGGAGATGCCAGTATTGCTGATGCCATGGTGCAAATAGGTCAGAAAGATTTGTTGATTGATACCCAAGGGAACTGGGGAAATATTCTTACTGGCGATAGTGCAGCGGCATCACGTTATATTGAAGCGCGTTTATCAAAGTTTGCCTTGGATGTTGTTTATAACCCTAAAATTACCGAGTGGCAAGCCAGTTATGATGGTCGCCGGAAAGAGCCCGTAAATTTACCGGTTATGTTTCCGTTGCTATTGGCACAAGGAGGAGAAGGTATAGCTGTAGGTTTATCAACAAAAATATTACCCCATAATTTTATTGAGCTTATTGATGCTTCCATAAAGCATTTACAAGGAAAACGCTTTACCATTTTGCCAGATTTCCCAACTGCTGGTATTGCGGATTTTTCTGGGTATAATGATGGTTTAAGAGGCGGAAAGGTTAGAATAAGAGCCAAAATTTCCCAACTGGATAAAAATACCCTCGTTATTACAGAAATTCCGTTTGGAACCAATACATCATCGTTAATAGATTCCATCTTAAAAGCCAATGACAAAGGCAAAATCAAAATAAAGAAAATTGAAGATAATACAGCAGCCGACGTTGAAATAGTTGTGCATTTGCCTTCTGGCTTATCGCCAGATAAAACTATTGATGCCCTTTATGCATTTACAGCCTGCGAATCGGCCATTTCTCCACTAGGTTGTGTTATTGAAGATAACAAACCCTTGTTTATTGGTGTTTCTGAAATGTTGCGTCGCTCAACAGATAATACGGTTCAGCTTTTAAAGCAAGACTTAGAAATTAAGTTGAACGAACTTGAAGAGCAATGGCATTTTGCATCTTTAGAACGTATTTTTATTGAAAAAAGAATTTATCGTGATATTGAAGAAGAAGAAACTTGGGAAGGCGTTATAAGCGCCATTGATAAAGGACTTCAGCCACATATTAAGCATTTAAAGCGTGCTATTATAGAGGAAGATATAGTACGTTTAACAGAGATTAGAATCAAACGTATTTCTAAATTTGATATTGATAAGGCCCAACAAAAAATAGATGCTTTAGAAGCTCAAATAGCAGAAATTAAGCATCATTTGGCAAACCTAATAGACTACGCGATTACCTATTTTACAAGACTAAAAAAGGAATATGGTGCAGGAAGGGAACGCAAAACAGAGATAAGGACTTTTGATGATGTTGATGCTACAAAGGTTGTTATAAGAAATACTAAGCTTTACGTAAATAGGGAAGAAGGGTTTATAGGAACCTCATTAAAGCGTGACGAGTATGTTTGTGATTGCAGTGATATTGACGACATTATAGTATTTACCAAAGAAGGTAAAATGATGGTAACTAAGGTAGATGCCAAAACCTTTATTGGGAAAGATATCATACATGTCGCCGTATTTAAAAAGAAGGATAAGCGCACTATTTACAATATGATTTATCGTGATGGAAAAAGTGGACCATCATTTATTAAACGTTTTGCAGTTACAGGGATAACTAGAGACAGGGAATACGATTTAACCAACGAAAACAAAGGCTCTAATGTATTGTATTTTTCGGCTAACCCAAATGGTGAGGCTGAAGTTGTTACGTTGCTATTAAGACAAGCAGGCAGCATTAAGAAATTAAAATGGGATATTGATTTTGCTGATATTTTAATAAAAGGGCGTGTTTCAAAAGGAAATCTGGTTACTAAATATTCGGTTAAAAGAGTTGAGCTTAAAGAAAAAGGCGTTTCAACTTTAAAGCCGAGAAAAATTTGGTTTGATGACACTGTTCAACGTTTAAATGTTGATGGAAGGGGCGAGTTAATAGGTGAATTCAGGGGTGAAGATAAATTATTGATTATCACTCAATCTGGAACAGCAAAAACTGTTACACCTGAAGTCACCATGCATTTTGATGATGATATGATTGTATTAGAAAAATGGGTGCCAAAAAAACCTATCTCCGTCATTTATTTTAATGGTGAGAAAGACTTATATTATGTTAAGCGCTTTTTAATCGAACAAGAGGGAAAAGAAGAATTATTTATATCGGAACACCCAAAATCGCAATTAGAAATTGTTTCAACTGATTGGAAACCTATGGCTGAAATAGTTTTTGCCAAAGATCGCGGCAAGGATAGAAAGGATAATTTAGAAGTGAATCTAGAAGAATTTATAGCGGTAAAAGGCATAACGGCGCTTGGTAACCAACTAACTAAGGATAAGGTAAATCAAATAAACTTGCTAGAACCATTGCCATACGAAGCCCCTGAAGAGGTACATGCCGACGAATTGGAAGTTGTGGATGAAGAAGAAGTTAAATCTTCAATTACAGACTCATCAAATGAAGACGCAACATCTTCAAAACATTCGGATGAGGATACAGATTTAGATGAACAAGGGCAAATAAAGCTTTTTTAAAAGTAGATATTATTCCTAACGCTTTTTCTTTTTAATTCTAAAATTTAAAAACTCAACAAATAAAGAAAAAGCTATAGCGAAGTATAAATAGCCTTTTGGAATGGCACCTACTTCATTGTTAAAAAGTCTGGTATGCGATAAATGTGCTGCTTCAGTAATAAGCATAAAACCTATTAGTATTAAAAACGCTAATCCCAAAACTTGCATACTTGGATGTTCTTCAATAAACTTTCTTATTGGGTTGGCAAAACCAATCATGATACCAATGGATATAATCACCGCAATGATCATTAAAACTAGATTATAATTATGGTTGGGATGTAATCCATTGGTCATACCAACAGCAGTCAAAATAGAATCAATAGAAAAAATAAAATCTATAATTAGTATTTGAAAAATGGCTTGCGATAATGATTTTAGTTTCTTTTTATTAAAGGTATTTTCATCGTGTTTTGGTGTTTCAATTTTTTCATGTATCTCAGAAGTACTTTTGTAAATTAAAAACAATCCACCAACAAAAAGTATAATAGCCTGCCAACTTATGGCTATGCGCAACCAAGTTAAATTAATAGTGTAAAAAGGCGTTTTTAAACCAATTAGAAAGCTTACAAAAAACAACAGGAGTATCCGCTGAGCCATTGCTAGTAGTAAGCCAATGGTTGTTACTTTTGAGCGTTGACTATCAGGTAATTTATTTGCCAAGATAGATATAAAAACAATATTGTCTATACCTAAAATAATTTCCAAAAAGGTTAGTGTAAGTAATGCCATTATGGCATCACTGGTAAATAAAAAATCTAACATTGGATAATTTTATATAACCCGTTGTGCATTATGATTTAAAATAAAAAATTGTTCATCTTACTGATAATCAGGAAATTGTTTTATCGATAAAACATTAACGATGAACAACTTAAATGCAAATTACGAAAGAAAAATGGAAGTATTAAGAAAAATATCAAAAGAACAACTTTTAAGCCATCAAAGGCGTCAACCAAAGCTCAGCTTTAGAGCTCATAAGAATCTGTTTGTCAAGACTAAGGTCGGCCACCAGTTTTTTTAATTGGGTGTTCTCCTCTTCCAAATTCTTTAACCGTCGCAGTTCGGAGACTCCAAGACCTCCATACTTCTTCTTCCAATTGTAAAATGTTGCCTCGCTGATACCCATCTTGCGGCACACCTCAATAAGTCGCGTGCCAGTTTCTACTTGTTTGATAGCAAATACTATCTGTGATTCTGTGAATTTTGATCGTTTCATAAGCTAATATTGTGTTTAAAGTTAAACATTTATTCGCCCGAAATACTCTAATTATATTCTGTCCAGTTTTATGGGAGGAGGTCACTTAAAGTTTGTAATATATTGATCCTTAACATGAAATGTAAAAAACAAACAAAAAAGCAGTAGCAATAATGTATTTTTCATGATTCCTCTTAATCATTAAAATATAAAAAAAGCATCATTGTTTTTGTAATGTTTAGTTTTTTAGCATTTTATGTTTGATTTTCAAGGGCAGATAATAAAATGTGATTGGTTAGAATATATGGCAATAGCCTAAAAAATAAACACTATAGGTGCATTTATATATTCTTAACTTATTTTTTAGAATGTTAAAATTGTAATAGCTGTATATTTACACTGTTTTTAAATTAAAATATGAGTCAAAACACTATTCCTTTTTTTAAAACAGGTTATTTTTCAAAACTAATTTGTGATTATTTACAAGAAAAGACACATTTAAAACCGTTTTATAATAATTTTCCAAAACTTGAAAATTTCAAAGCCCAAATTAAAGAAAAGGAGTTGTTTTTTAATAGTTCCAATAGAACTGTTCTAGTTGAAACATTAAAAAGACAATATAAAAACATTGAAGCTTCGACATTAACACTTCAAAATATTGATAGTTTAGCTTCAAAAAACACCTTTACAATCACAACCGGTCATCAGCTAAATTTATTTACAGGGCCACTTTATTTTTTATATAAAATTGTTTCGGCTATTAACCTTTCAAAAGAATTAAAGTCAAAATATTCAGATTACAATTTTGTGCCTGTTTATTGGATGGCAACCGAAGACCATGATTTGGAGGAAATCAACTATTTTAATTTAAAAGGAAAGAAGTTACAATGGGATAAAAGTGCAGAAGGAGCTGTAGGAAACTTGTCAACTAAAGGTTTAGAAACTGTTTTTAACTTATTTTCTCAAGATTTAGGAAAAACCAAAAGTGCCGATTATTTAAAAAAGCTCTTTAAGAAGTCTTATTTAGAACATGATAATTTAGCGGATGCTACACGTTTTTTAGCCAACGAGTTATTTAAAGATTATGGTTTGGTGATTATTGACGCCAATGATACTGAGTTAAAAAAACAATTTATTCCTTTTATTGAAGGCGAGCTTATTAATCAATCATCTTTTAAATCAGTTTCTAAAACAATCAAAAAGATAAACGAACTACCAGAAAACTATAAAATACAAGTAAACCCAAGGGAAATTAATTTATTTTACCTAAAAGAAAATTTAAGAGAGCGCATTGTATTTGAGGATGGTGTTTATGGCGTTTTAAATACAGATATTACTTGGAGTAAAAATGACATACTAAAAGAAGTTTCTGATTTTCCCGAAAGGTTTTCGCCTAATGTTATCATGCGCCCATTATATCAAGAAGTTATTTTGCCAAATCTTTGTTATATAGGTGGCGGAGGTGAGCTTGCCTATTGGTTTCAACTAAAAGAATATTTTAACCAAGTTGAAGGAGTTTTTCCTATATTGCTATTGAGGAATTCAGTTTTAATTAAATCTGACAAACAAGCTGAAAAACTTGAAAAGCTTCATGTTTCTGATGAAGATATCTTTTTAAACCAAGATGCGCTTATAAATAAAAAAGTAAGAGAAATTTCGAGTATTGATATAGATTTTTCATCGCAAAAGGAACATTTAACTAAACAATTTGAAGATTTATACAAATTAGCAGAACAGACAGATAAATCCTTTTTAGGAGCTGTTAAAGCACAAGAGGTAAAGCAAATAAAAGGGCTGGAAAATCTTGAAAAAAGGCTGTTAAAAGCTCAAAAACGTAAATTGGCGGATGAAGTTGAAAGAGTTACAGATATTCAAAATCAATTGTTTCCAAATCAAAGCTTACAAGAACGAAATACCAACTTTTCAGAGTTTTATTTGGAATATGGTGAAAATCTTATTCCAATATTAATAGAAAATTTAAAACCTTTAAAAGGGGAGTTTGCAATTTTAACTTTATAGAATGGCCATGTTTTTCACATCGTCTTTTTGAAACTAAATAACACTAAATAAGAATTACTCCACCAGTGTTATTGCTAGCAAAACATTCTACCTCATCAATATTGTTATAATAAACACTTAAATGGTATAAATCTGTAGCAATCCCTTTTTCATAATTTATTTTTTGAGATAATTCTAATTCTTTTTCGGCGTATTGTTTAGCAACTTTGGCCTCTTGATATAGAAAGGAATTGTATAGAGAAGCTAGGGTGTTTACTTTTTCAATACCATCGGTTTGATTGCCCAATACATTTAAGAGGCTATCAACCATTTTATCTTGTTGTGCCGCAATAGATGCAGAAATTAGAATTGGTAAAAAAAATAATTTCCTCATTTAAGTATTTTGGTTAGTGTTTTATAAAAGTACCCATTTATTTTTTGTAAGGCAAGCAATGGTAATTCCTCACTGATTTGGCGTTTATAGGTTCAAAATATTTTAACTTTGATATAAATTATTAAAGTCTTTTGCGATGCATAAAATAGATATTGAATTAGTTGAAATGACTCTGGATGTTATGAAATATACCATTGATAGAATTTCGGCTACCGAACGGGAAATAGGTAAACCGCAAAAAGCTGAAGATTTAAAAGCACTAGTTGGTGAAACCATTACTAAATATGGCATTGGAGGTGAAGTGGCTTTTAACTTATGGAAAGAGCATTTAATGAAAGCCAATGTCCCAATCGATCATCCAAGACATTTGGCTTTTGTACCTGCATCACCAACAAGAGCAGCCATTATGTTTGATTTGGTGACGTCAGCTTCAAGTATTCATGGTGCTTATTGGATGGAAGGTGCTGGTGGTATTTTTTGCGAAAACGAAGCTATGAGATGGATGGTTTCCTTAACTGGCTTGCCAGAAGGAGCATTTGGTGTTTTTACAAGTGGTGGCACTGCGGCTAACCTTTCGGCTATTGTTACGGCAAGAGAAAATTGGAGAAAAAATAATGCTTTTGAAAGGGAAAAAGGATTAATAATAACCTCAATTGGCGCTCATTCATCTATCAAGGCCATGGCTAAGGTGGCAGATGTTGATATTATTTTAGTTGATACCGAAGAACGTTTAAATGCAAATGATTTAAGAAAAACAATTGAAACCTTAACAGAACACCAACGAAAATGTTTATTTGCAGTAGTCGCTACTGGGGGTACAACAAATGCTGGGATTATTGATGATTTAGAAGGTTTAGCTTCAGTTTGTGAAGCTGAAAATTTATGGTTTCATGTCGATGCTGCTTATGGAGGTGGAGCCCTATTGGCCGATTCTGTAAAGCATTTATTTAAAGGCATTGAAAAAGCTGATAGCATTACTATCGACCCCCATAAATGGATGTTTTCTCCTTATGATTGTGGAGCCGTTATATACAAACGGCCAGAATTGGCTAAAGAAGCACATTCTCAAGAAGGTTCATATTTGGATATTTTTAAGGATGAAGGCGCTCATGGGTTTAACCCAAGTGACTACCAAATACAGCTTACCAGAAGAGTAAGAGGATTGCCTTTATGGTTTTCATTGGCAACACATGGTACAGATAAATATAAAGAAGCAGTAGAGCGTGGCATAGAGCTGGCTTTTACTGCGGGTAAAATGATTGAAAAAATGGACCATGTTGAATTGGTAAGGGAACCAAGTTTATCTTGTGTGTTGTACAGAAGAATAGGTTGGAATCCTGAAGATTATTCACATTGGACTTATGAAAACCATAAAAAAGGTTTTGCCTTAGTAACTCCCACAAAGTGGAAAATAGGTAATGCTTTTGAGACCGTTTCGCGTTTTTGTTTTATCAATCCCGATACAAACGAGAATGATATTGAGGCTATTTTGGAGTCTATGAAATAGTTAACACCTTTGTTAAAAAAATACTTTAAAAAATGTAATTCCTAATTCGTCATTATAAAATCAATTCCTATTTTTGCGCATGCAACATGACAAGGTACTTATTTTAGACTTCGGATCGCAATACACCCAGCTTATTGCCCGTAGAGTTAGAGAACTCAACATTTACTCCGAAATTCATCCGTTCAATAAAATTCCAGAAAATATTCAAGATTACAAAGCGGTGATTTTATCAGGTAGCCCTTATTCTGTTAGGGGTGAAGAAGCTTTACATCCTGATTTATCAAAAATAAGAGGTAAAAAACCTATGCTCGCTGTTTGTTATGGGGCGCAATATCTAGCTCATTTTTCAGGAGGCGAAGTAGCACCTTCCAATACAAGAGAATATGGAAGAGCCAATCTATCCTTTATTCAAAAAGGAGAGCCATTTTTTGCTAATATTAAAGAAGGAAGCCAAGTTTGGATGAGCCATAGCGATACCATCAAACACTTACCAGAAAATGGTATCTTATTGGCCAGTACCCACGATGTTGAAAATGCAGCATTTAAAATTGAAGGCGAAACAACCTTTGCTATTCAGTTTCATCCTGAGGTATACCACTCATCAGACGGCAAACTATTGTTGGAAAATTTTTTGGTAAACATTGCTGATATAAATCAGGATTGGACTCCAGATTCATTTGTTGAAGAAACTGTTGAAGCTATTCAAAATAAAGTAGGAAACGATAAGGTTGTTTTGGGGCTTTCAGGTGGTGTAGATTCAACTGTTGCAGCCGTTTTACTCAATAAAGCCATTGGGGAAAATCTTTATTGCATTTTTGTAAACAACGGTTTACTTCGTAAGAATGAATTTGAAAGTGTTCTAAATCAATATAAAGGCATGGGGTTAAACGTAAAGGGTGTAGATGCCTCAAAACGTTTTTTGGATGCCTTGGCAGGAATTGAAGATCCAGAGAAAAAACGAAAAGCTATTGGTAATGCCTTTATTGAGGTTTTTGATGATGAAGCGCATCAATTAACCGATGTAAAATGGTTAGCGCAAGGAACTATTTATCCAGATGTTATTGAGAGTGTTTCAGCAACTGGAGGCCCTTCAGCAACCATTAAAAGTCATCATAATGTTGGTGGTTTACCAGATTTTATGAAGCTTAAAATTGTTGAACCTTTGCGTGCTATTTTTAAAGATGAAGTAAGGCGAGTAGGTGCAACTTTAGGTATTGATCCAGAGCTTTTAGGCCGTCATCCATTTCCTGGTCCAGGATTGGGTATTCGTATTTTAGGCGATATTACTGCCGAAAAAGTGCGTATACTTCAAGAAGTGGATGCTATTTTCATAAATGGGTTGAAACAATGGGGGCTTTATGACAAAGTTTGGCAAGCAGGCGCTATGTTGTTACCAGTTAACAGTGTTGGTGTAATGGGTGATGAGCGTACTTATGAAAAATGTGTTGCCCTTAGAGCCGTTGAGAGCACTGATGGTATGACTGCCGATTGGGTAAACTTACCTTATGAATTTCTTCAAAAAACATCAAACGATATAATAAATAAGGTAAAAGGCGTTAATAGAGTAGTGTACGATATTAGTTCTAAGCCGCCAGCAACTATTGAATGGGAATAAAAATAACTATGGTTATTTTTGGCATACTATGTGTTGTTAATGGTATTGTAAAAGAAAAGGTTTAATATGTTTCGTCTGTTAAGTTAATAACAACGTATATAGTTAAATTGACTACGTTTCACCAATTTTTTGTCTTGTACAGTTAAACAATATGAATAGATTTTTATTAGCATTATTTTTAATTTTAGCATTTAGTTTCACTTCGGTTAATGCTCAAAATTTCAGTACACATCTAGTAAAAAAAAGTGAAACCATTGAGGAAATAGCCAAACGCTATTATGTAACCCCTTTTGATATTTATCAACTAAACCCCGATGCTAAAAAAGAGTTAAAGCCCAATACTGTTTTAATCATTCCAATTTCAAAAGCAAATAAACCAACAGTTACTATTGTCAAAGAATTACAGGGTTTTAATGAGCATAAAACCAAACGTAAAGAAACACTTTATAGTTTGGCAAAAGCATATAATGTCTCAGAAGATGATATAAAAAAGCATAATAAATTCTTGTACGCTAGTCCCCTGCTTAAAGGTGATAAACTTCAAATCCCTATTTATAAAGTTACAGAAACTATTGATGAAAACTCGTTAACTAAAGCGTATACAGTGTTGCCTAAAGAGGGCAAATGGCGTATAGCATATAAATTTGGTATTACAGTTAAAGAGCTGGAAACTTTAAATCCTGATATGTCTGACGTTTTGCAGGAGGGAGAAATTATAAATGTGCCAAATCTTGATGGGGAAGTTGTGAAAGAAGTTGATGAAAAATTTGGCTATTACAAGGTACTACCCAAAGAAGGGTTTTACCGTTTGAAGTTAAAATTAAACCTAGAACAATCAGAATTGGAAGCTTTAAACCCTAGTTTAGTTGAGAGCGGATTAAAAGAAGGAATGATTTTAAAAATACCCCTTACAAATCTAGTTGATGCTAACGTGGAAGCAGATTCTGATCGTATTAATTTAATTGATAGCATTTCAGATTACAGTACCAAACACATTGCCATCATGTTGCCTTTTAGGTTGAATAGAGTTGAGTTTGATACCATAGCCGATACTAAAAAAAGTATAAAAAACGATGCTTATTTAAGTGCCTCATTAGATTTTTATTCGGGGGTTTTAATGGCTTTAGATTCTTTAAAAGCACTTGGCATATACTTAAAAGTTGATGTTTATGATACCAAGCATGAAGTAAGTGAAGTTTCTAGAATTATCAGTAATAACGATTTTGAAACGGTTGATGCTGTTATAGGACCACTAACAACTAATACTTTTGAAAGAGCATCATCAGAATTGCGAGGATATAATATCCCTATAATTTCGCCTATAGGCTCAAACCTAAAATTATACGATAACGTTTTTCAATCTAAACCATCGGATGATTTATTAAAAACTAAAATTGTAAATTTTGTAAAGGCTGATACTTTAACACAAAATATTATTATTATTTCCGATAGTAAGACTATAGATGTTAGCAATGAACTTAAAAGAGAGTTTAATCAAGCAAAACAAGTTTTTTCTAGAAAAAACAAAGATGGTAGGGATGAGTTTTTTGTTACCAAAGATGATATTGAAGCAGTTTTAAAGCCAGGGAAAAACATTGTGTTTTTAGAAACATCAAACGAAGGGTTTGCGTCAAATGTTACCAGTATATTAGCTTCATTAAATCAACGTGAAGATCCAGATTCTCAGCAAGAACCATCAAATATTATATTGGTTACAACTAATATAAATTATGCTTTTGAAGGCGATCAAATAAATAATACCCATCTTTCAAAACTTCAGTTTCATTATGCAACGTCATCAAAAGATTATAGCTTAAGCGATAATAATTTTTTCGTTAAAAAATATACTAATCTATACAACATAACCCCTAATAAAAGAGCGGTAAAAGGGTTTGATTTAACCATGGATGTGGTGTTGCGTTTAGTCTCTTCAGAAAACCTATATATATCTGCCAAAACCGCAATTTTAACAGAATATGTTGAGAACAAATTTTTATATAAAAAGAAGCTTTTTGGCGGCTATTACAACGACAGTGTTTATTTGGTTAAGTATGACAATTTAGCTATTGTTGAGGTAAAACAATAAGCAAGCAAGCTTATCGTTTTATATTACAATAATTATTATTGTGTTTAGAATTTTCCTTGTTTTTTGTTGCTTTTTGTACTTTAAACATGATGAACCTGTTTTGTCTTGGAATGAGTCTTACCATTTATCATGGGCAGATTTTACAACAAAACCAAATAATAGCCTAAGCGCGGTTGCCATAACTGCCTTGGGCATTACTTTTGGTTTTTTAATCACACAAAATACTAGTAATCAAGCAGTTGATTTTTAAATAAACGTTCATGCATATTTTATCCTGAGCAATCGTGGTACAAAAAAGAGTTAGCAATAGCCATGTATTGGGGCAAGAACAATTGCATTTTGATATTGCCGAGTTGCATGCCCGCAAATTTAGACAACACATAAGTCAATTAAGTGTATCAAACAGCATTAGAAAAGAGTTGAAACAAATTCATAATAATATACTTAAAGAGCCAGAACTAACCCAAAATAAGTACGATGCAGAAACCGATTACTCCAGAAATTTTGAAGCCCAAACCATTTGGAAAACCTATATTGAAACAGAATTTAAAAAGCTTTCAAAATATAAATCGGTAGAGTAGGATGTTACCAGATAAACAATTTTTAATTGATTTAGCCCACACCAAAATGCCTTTTGGTAAATATAAAGACCGCTATTTAATTGATTTGCCCGAGTATTACATTGTTTGGTACCACACTAAAGGTTTTCCCAAAGGAAAATTGGGAGATATGCTAAAACAGGTCTATGAATTAAAGCTAAATGGTTTAGAAGATTTAGTTAGGAACATAAAAAAGCAATATCCAAAAAGGTGATTTTTTAGGTTTGTTTAATATTGCGATATACTTTATTAAAATGAACTATATAGATAGTAAAGCAAAGTTCATTAATTTTCTTTACAATGCCATTTATTTACATACTAATGATAAAATTAGATGTATATTTGCTCAATAATGGAGTAACCTAAATAAATAGTGTTTGCTTCAAAAGCACAATTTATGTCATTCCAATCTCTAGGCTTATCCGAAGCCTTGCTAAAAGCAGTTAGTAAAAAAGGATATACAACCCCAAGTCCCATACAGCAAAAAGCCATTCCACTTATCTTAGAAGGTAAAGATATTTTAGCATCAGCACAAACAGGTACAGGAAAAACAGCGGGTTTTACATTGCCACTTTTGCAACTACTTTCTGATAACCCAAAAGAAAAATACCGACCTATTCGCGCTTTAATTTTAACCCCAACTCGCGAATTGGCAGCCCAAGTTTATGTCAATATTAAAGAGTATAGTGAGTTTTTAAAGTTGCGTTCGGCAGTTATTTTTGGAGGTGTTAACCAGAAACCTCAAGCAGCAACCATTCGTCAAGGGATTGATATATTGGTAGCTACTCCAGGACGTTTACTCGATTTGCAAAACCAAGGATTATTATCGCTAAAACGTGTTGAAATACTGGTTTTGGATGAAGCCGATAGAATGCTTGATATGGGGTTTTTAAGAGATATTGAGCGAATTATAAACATGATGCCCGAAAAACGACAAAACTTAATGTTTTCGGCAACCTTTTCAAAAGACATAAAAAAGTTGGCGCATGGGATTTTAAATCATCATGTTCAAGTGGAGGTAACACCAGAAAATACCACCGTTGATGCTATTAATCAAAAAGTATATAGAGTTGCAAAAGGTTTAAAAACCAATTTAATCATCAAATTAATTTTAGATGGCAATTGGAAACAAGTTTTAGTATTTACCAGAACTAAACATGGCGCCAATAAGCTTTGTGAAAAAATGGCTAAAGCGGGAATTAAAGCTGCTGCTATACACGGAAATAAAAGTCAAGGTGCTAGAACAAAAGCTTTGGCGGGTTTTAAAAGCGGCAGCGTGAGTGTGTTGGTAGCTACCGACATTGCTGCGAGAGGTTTAGATATCCCGTTGTTGCCGCACGTTATAAATTTTGAATTACCCAATATTTCTGAAGATTATGTGCATAGAATTGGTAGAACAGGTAGAGCTGGAGCTAGCGGTGAAGCACTGTCTTTAGTGAGTGCCGATGAAACTACTTTTTTGAGAGATATTGAAACATTGATTGAAATGAAAGTTCCTGTTGAAATTGTGAAAGGCTTTGAACCTGACCCAAACGCATCAACGGCTACAATAAAACAAGGGCAAGGGCGACAAAAAAGCAGGCAGAGAACTACTTCAAACAATTTTGGAAACTCTAACAGAAACTCAACCAGGAACAATAAAACAAGATGTCCAAAACGTAACATGGACAAAAGAAATTAAAATTTTGGAATCGCAACCTAATAATCTGTTACATGGTATTAAGCTAGAGCAAATTATAAATGATTTGGTAGTCCATTATGGTTGGGAATATATGGTAACCCTTCGGAGAACTGTGAGAAGGTATGGTCATTTTTTTAGAACAGCCAAAGCTTATAATGATTAAGATTGTATATAGGAAATAAATAGGTTTCATGCTATGTGCTTTTTAATTTAATAATTTGGTCTAAATTAGTTTATTTGATTACTAAATTCAAATCATTTTATAACCTGTTAAAAACTCCCGTTAAATAACTAAAACAATTCGCCAATAACTATTTTAATTTTGTAAATTTGCCTGCGTTTATAAGCGCAACATGACAACTACAGCAAAATACATATTCGTAACCGGAGGCGTTACTTCATCGCTAGGTAAAGGCATTATAGCCGCATCATTAGCCAAACTTTTACAGGCACAGGGATATCGGGTTACTATTCAAAAACTAGACCCTTACATTAATGTTGACCCTGGTACTTTAAATCCCTATGAACATGGCGAGTGTTATGTAACCGAAGATGGCGCAGAAACCGATTTGGATTTAGGACATTATGAACGTTTTTTAAATGTTCCTACCAGTCAAGCAAACAATGTTACTACGGGAAGAATTTACCAAAGTGTTATTGATAAAGAAAGACGCGGTGAATTTCTTGGCAAGACAGTACAGGTAGTACCACATATAACAGATGAGATTAAAGAACGTGTACAAATTTTAGGAAATTCTGGCGATTATGATATTGTAATTACAGAAATAGGTGGTACTGTTGGTGATATTGAATCATTGCCATATATTGAAGCTGTTCGTCAACTTCGATGGGATTTGGGTGAAAATAATGGTATTGTTATTCACTTAACACTTGTCCCATATCTTTCAGCCGCAGGAGAATTAAAAACAAAGCCTACTCAACATAGTGTTAAAACCCTGATGGAAAGTGGTGTACAAGCAGATATTTTAGTTTGTAGAACCGAGCATGATTTACCAAGTGATTTACGCCGAAAACTTGCTCTGTTTTGTAATGTTAGGGAAGAAGCGGTTATACAATCTATTGATGCTTCAACCATATACGATGTACCCAACTTAATGCTCGAACAAGGTTTAGACAAGGTAGTCCTTAAAAAGTTAAACCTTAAAAGTTCTAAGCCAGATATATCGCGTTGGAATCAATTTTTGCAACGTCATAAAAACCCAATAAGTGAAGTAAATATTGGTCTGGTTGGTAAGTATGTAGAACTACAAGACTCTTACAAATCCATATTGGAAGCCTTTATTCATGCCGGAGCAGAAAACGAAGTTAAAGTCAATATAGAATCCATTCATTCAGAATATCTAAACAGTGATAACATCAAATTAAAATTATCGCATTTAGATGGAGTTTTAGTGGCTCCTGGTTTTGGGGAGCGAGGTATTGAAGGTAAGATAGATGCTGTTAAGTATGTTCGTGAAAACAATATTCCGTTTTTAGGTATTTGTTTGGGCATGCAAATGGCAGTAATTGAGTTTGCAAGAAACGTATTGGGCATTAAAGATGCAGACTCTACCGAAATGAACCAAACTACTGCCAACCCAGTAATAGATTTAATGGAAGACCAAAAAACTATTACAGATAAAGGAGGAACTATGCGTTTGGGAGCTTGGGCTTGCAATTTAAAAATAGGAAGTAAAGTACGTGATGTCTATAAGACCGAAAGTATAAAAGAACGTCACAGACACCGTTATGAATTTAATGGTAGATATAAAAAACAAATGGAAGATGCTGGTATGGTTATGTCTGGTTTAAATCCAGATACAGGTTTGGTTGAGATTATAGAGCTTCCAAACCACCCATGGTTTGTTGGGGTTCAATACCATCCTGAATATAAAAGTACAGTGGCTAACCCGCATCCGCTTTTTGTGGCATTTGTTAAAGCCGCTTTTAACCATAAAAAAAAGAACAAAGGTGTCACTATGGCACAAAACAAATAGTGGATAGTTTTTTGATAAGCTATATTTAATTCCTGCTTTTGCAGGAATCTTTTAATTTATACGGAAATAATACATGGAAGAAAAAAAATTAGACATTAATTCGATAATAGGGTTCGTACTTATTTTCGCCATATTGATGTATATGCTTTGGCAAAACCAGCCAACCCCTGAAGAACTTGAAGCCCAAGAAAAAGCAAAGCAAGAACAAGTTGAAGCAGAGAAGAAAGCCAAAGAATTAGAACTAACCAAAGTCACTACTGCTTTAGACTATAATGTTGGTGGAGGTGTTGATTCGTTGGAGCTAATAAAATTGCAAAATAAATTAGGGGCATTTGCATATTCTGCGGTAAAATCTTCTAATGAAGAGACCCTTGTTGAAAGTGATTTATTGGCTTTAAAGTTTAGTAATAAAGGGGGGTATCTTTCAGAAGTTAAATTAAAGAAGTTTGTAGATTTTGATTCACTTCCTATCTATTTAATAAAGGATAACAACACCCTTTTCAATATCAATTTTGGAACAACAGATAGTAGAATTTTAAATACTAAAGATTTACCATTTCAGCCTAGCGTTACAAAAAATGGCGATATTACGGTGGTTTCCATGAAACTTAAAGTTTCAGAAAGTAAATTTTTAGAGTATCGTTATGAAATTAAGGATAATGATTACATGATGGATTTTTCCATTCGATCCCAAGGTTTAAATGATGTTATAAACAGTTCACAAGCCATAAATTTAGATTGGGATTTAAAAGGCTACCGTCATGCCAAAAGTATTTCGTATGAAAACAGATACACAGATATTCACTATGAATATGAAGGTGGTAAAGATGATTATACGGGTATGGGAGATACCGAGGAAGATTTGGAAGATGTTACCTGGATAGGATATAAACAGCATTTCTTTACATCGGTTTTATTAACTGACAAACCTTTTAAAACCGTAAAAATTAAGGCTAAAAACTTGGTTGAAGATGAAGCTGTAGATACAGTTTATACTAAACAATTTGAATCAAAAATTCCTTTGGAGTTGCAAGGTGGCGAGCTAAATGAAACTATGGATTGGTATTTTGGCCCTAGTGATTTTAAAGTGTTGAATGCCTATGATAGAAATTTAGATGAAATCGTGCCATTTGGTTGGGGCATTTTTGGTTGGATAAACCGTTATATCTTTATGCCATTATTTGGCTTTCTAGGCGGGTTTATGCCTTATGGTATTGCCATCGTTGTTATGACTATTTTGGTAAAAATTCTATTATCGTTTGTACAATACAAACAATTCTTGTCTCAGGCAAAAATGAAAATTTTAAAGCCAGAGTTGGATGAAATTCGAGAGAAGTACAAAAACAATAAAATGAAAGCGCAACAAGAAACCATGGCGTTGCAAACCAAAGCGGGAGCTAGCCCTATGGCAGGTTGTTTACCAGCTTTAATACAATTGCCAGTGTTTTATGCGTTGTTTCAGTTTTTTCCATCGGCTTTTGATTTAAGACAAAAAAGTTTCCTTTGGGCGGACGACTTATCATCCTATGATGTTATTGCAAACCTACCATTTAACATACCGTTTTATGGTAACCATGTTAGTTTGTTTCCCTTATTGGCATCTATTGCTATTTTCTTTTATATGCGATTGACCACAGGGCAAAATATGCAAACTGCACCACAACAAGAAGGTATGCCAGATATGGCGAAAATGATGAAGTATATGATGTACTTTTCACCCATCATGATGTTGTTTTTCTTTAATAATTATGCATCTGGGTTAAGTTTGTATTACTTTATTTCTAACCTTATTAGTATTGGTATTATTTTAGTGATTAAGAATTATATACTTGATGAAGATAAAATACATGCTCAAATTCAAGAGAACAAAAAGAAACCAAAAAAACAAAATCGTTTTCAGCAAAAAATGGCTAAAATGATGGAAGAGGCAGAAAAACAAAAACAGCTTCAACAAAAACGCAAGAAATAATTATTTAAAATATTTAAAAGCTGCCAAGAGATTTATTTTGGCAGTTTTTTTGTTATAATTAATTTAAAATATAATCGTTAATAAAGCATAAATTCCGAGAAAGCGAAAAAGAAACACATCATGAAATTACTATATAGTTTACTGTTTTTCATAATAACCAACAGTATTTTTTCTCAAGAGATTAACCAATTTGATGCTGAAGGAAAACGCCATGGTGTATGGAAAAAGAACTTTGAAGGCACCAATGTTTTAAGGTATGAAGGTGCTTTTTCTCATGGAAAAGAAATTGGGCTTTTTAAGTTTTATAAAAAGATAAATAATAAAGCTGTTTTAACAGCCACTAAAGCATTTAATGAAAGCAATAATGTAAGTCAGGTTAAATTTTTAGCATCCAATGGCAAGGTAATTAGTGAAGGACAAATGGATGACAAAATTTTTATTGGTACATGGAAATACTATCAAAAAAACTCAGATGAACTTTTGATTCTTGAGCATTTCAACAATTCAGGTAAATTAGAAGGTGAGCGTTTTGTGTATTATGAAAATGGACAAATAGCCGAAAAACAATTCTATAAAAATGGGTTGCTAGATGATACTTATATTGGATATTCTGATAACAATGTAGTGCTCAAACAGATGTTTTACGTTTATGGAGAGCTACATGGTCCTGCAAAATTTTATAACCCAAAAGGGGAGTTGATGAGTGAGGGGCATTACAAGAGAGACAAAAAATACGGTGTTTGGAAGTTTTATGAAAATGGTAAATTGGTTGAAGAAAAAGATTTTACATACAAACCTAAATTCATAAAAAAAACTCCTTGATTTCTTAAGGAGCCTTCTTTTTCATAGACAATTTTGTTTTGAACAATATTTGCCAACAAAATCAACAAATCAAACTAATTTTTTAACTAGAAGGAAGTATTACTTTATCTATTACATGTACAACACCATTACTATCAGCAACTAAGTCTGCAGTCTCACCATTAGCCATAGTTATGAACCTTTAGTAACGGCACTCGATTCTACAGCAGCAGTTCCAAATACATGATACTGTAAAACATTTTTAAGAACGTATTCATGAATATCATCTAGAGAGGTTTGACCAATTGCAGTTAAAAGTGCTGCAAACGCATTATTATCTGGTACAAAAAAAGTATAAGTACCATTAATGCTTAGTTAACTCACTAAGTCTGAATATTCTGTAAGAGCAGTGACTTAACTAGAAAGTTGCTAGTGTGAACAAAATAAATAATAACTTTTTAATCACGCTTCTTTTTTTCATTTTTTGTAAGGTTTAATGTTGTTTAATAAAAATATAAAATAATTAAACAAAATAAAATATCACCATATATTTGGTTTTGTTCAAAAGGCTTTAATTTTTTTAATTATATGTATCTTTGTACTCAAATTTTATTGTAATGAAACGTTTAGTTATAGGGTTATCTGGAGGCGTTGATTCTAGTGTTGCGGCATATTTGCTTAAGGAGCAAGGATATGAAGTTATTGGATTGTTTATGAAAAACTGGCATGATGACTCTGTAACCATTTCCAATGAATGTCCATGGCTTGATGATAGTAATGATGCTATGTTAGTCGCCGAAAAGTTGGGAATCCCTTTTCAAACGGTAGATTTAAGTGAACAATACAAAGAGCGTATTGTTGATTACATGTTCCATGAATATGAAAAAGGCAGAACACCAAACCCAGATGTACTTTGTAATAGAGAAATTAAGTTTGATGTATTTATGAAAATTGCCCTTGAACTTGGTGCTGACTATGTAGCAACTGGGCATTATTGTAGAAAAGGAACTATTAATAAAAATGGGAAAACAATTTACCAGCTACTTGCTGGTGTTGATGGCAATAAAGACCAATCTTATTTTTTATGCCAATTATCCCAGGAACAATTGGCAAAATCGTTGTTTCCTATTGGTGTGCTAACAAAACCACAGGTACGTGAAATTGCTACAAAGCTAGATCTGGTTACTGCTGAAAAAAAGGATTCTCAAGGACTTTGTTTTATTGGAAAAGTAAAACTACCAGATTTTCTTCAGCAGCAATTAAAGCCAAAAGAAGGTTTTATAGTAGAAATCCCAAAAGATCAAGAAATTTTCAATACCGTTGCTCCTAATTTTGATTCTGAAGAGGAAAAACTAAAGTATTTATCAAGGAAAATTGATTACAAAATAGATTATGGTAAGGTAGTTGGTAAACATCAAGGTGCCCATTATTTTACAAAAGGACAGCGTAAAGGTTTGGCTGTTGGTGGTACTGTAGAACCTTTGTTTGTAATTGATACGAATATAGAAGAAAATGTGATTTATACTGGTCAAGGGAAAGAACACCCAGGCCTATTAAAGAAAGCTTTGTTTGTTGCTAATGATGAGTTGCATTGGATTCGTGAAGATTTAGCTTTGAAAGTTGATGAAACCATGAAAGTTAAAGCTAGAATTCGATACCGTCAACCTCTAGAAAATGCTGTTCTGCATAAAGTATATAGTGGTTTGTATGTTGAATTTGAAAATTTTCAATCAGCTATAACAGAAGGACAGTTTGTCGCTTGGTATTTAGAGGACGAACTCCTAGGTTCTGGAGTAATTTCGTAATTTGATGGTTTCTAATCTGCGAACTTATGAAAAAACTAATCTTTATAATTGGTTTTATTTGTTTACAAACCAATCTATTTGCCCAACAAGATGCTAGGGTTTATCTAATAGATAAGCAAAACGTAGCCTCATCTATTTCAAATCCAATTTCAATACTTACCCAAAAAGCAATAAACAGAAAAAACGCCCATAATGTAACTATTGATGTTAGAGATGTTCCTGTAAACGAAAACTATATTACCCAGCTTAAGAATGCTGCTGGAATTACCGTTATGGCAAAGTCTAAATGGTTCAATGCAGTTCATGTTAGGGGTAGTCAAGTAGATATTGAAGCGCTCTCGAGTTTAAGTTTTGTGGCTTCTATAGATTTTGCTGACAAAAGTTTGAATACCAATAAACGTATCAATAAACAGAAAGCAAAATCCAAATTCGAAAGTGTTTCAACAGTATTCAATTATGGTAACGCCTTAAATCAAATAACCATGTTTAATGGCGATAAATTGCATTTAGCAAATTATACAGGAAATGGTATGACCGTGGCAGTTTTGGATGCAGGTTTTCCTAATGTGGATAATATGACTTCTTTTGAAAGGTTACGAAATGCCAATAATTTATTAGGGAACTATGATTTTGTTAATAGGGATGTTGATGTTTATACCAATACAACCAGTAACCACGGCACCTTGGTTTTAAGTAATTTGGCTGGATATATTGAAAACCAATTTGTTGGTACTGCACCAGATGCATCCTATTATCTATTTATTACAGAAGATGCACCAAATGAAAATCCTGTTGAGGAAAGTTATTGGGTTGAAGCTGCAGAACGGGCAGATAGTTTGGGAGTAGATGTTATTAATACGTCTTTAGGTTATACCACCTTTGATAATCCTAATTACAACTATACAACTACTGATATGAATGGGAATACAACTTTTATTACCAAAGGAGCCAATATAGCTTTTGAAAAAGGTATGTTGTTGGTTAATTCTGCAGGAAATTCCGGGAATGAAAGTTGGCAGATTGTTGGAGCGCCAGCTGACGCACCAGGTGTATTTAGTGTTGGTGCCGTTAATGCTACTGGAGATTATGTTTTTTTTAGCTCAAAGGGCAATGCCACACAACCCTCTCACAAACCAGATGCAGTTGCTCAAGGGTTGGCAAGTTATGTAATTACAGAAAATGATGCCATAGCAACAGCAAATGGAACATCTTTTAGCTCGCCTATTTTAGCGGGCGGCATTGTTTGTTTGTGGCAAGCTTTACCTGGTAAAACCAATGCCGAAATTATGCAATTGGTAAGGGAATCTTCCTCAAAATATTCAACACCAGATTATTTATTGGGTTATGGCATCCCTAATTTAGAAACTGCCTTGAATTTGAGTTTATCTTCAAGTTCTAACCAATATGTGAATGAAAAAATTTTGTTATTTCCAAATCCCGTTAAAGATAGAATATTTATAAAATTGCCAACAGAACATGATATGGGTACTTTATATATTTTTGATTTATTGGGAAAAAGAGTTGGGTCTCAACTTGTTTCAAACACTAAGAGTGAAGTTGATGTAGCAATGCTTTCAAAAGGTATGTACATAGCAAAAATTATTTACCAAGGCGGTAATAAATCTTTTAAAATTATAAAAGAATAGTGAATAATAGAATCACCAAATTATTTAGCATTCAATATCCAATTATACAAGCGGGTATGGTTTGGTGCAGTGGTTGGAGGCTAGCATCAGCAGCTAGCAATTCAGGAATTTTGGGCTTGATAGGGGCAGGCTCCATGTACCCTGAAGTTTTACGTGAGCACATTCAAAAATGTAAAAAAGCTACAGACAAGCCTTTTGGAGTAAATGTACCGATGTTATATCCAAACATTAAGGAGATTATGGATATTATAGTAAGTGAAGGGGTTAAAATTGTTTTCACATCAGCGGGAAATCCTAAAACATGGACCCCATGGTTAAAAGAACGTGGCATTACTGTGGTTCATGTTGTAAGCAGTGTTAAGTTTGCACTTAAGGCCCAAGAAGCTGGTGTTGACGCCATTGTTGCTGAAGGTTTTGAAGCTGGAGGACATAACGGTAGGGATGAAACAACAACTTTGGCACTTATTCCTATGGTAAAAGAAGAAATTCATATTCCATTGATTGCGGCTGGTGGCATTGCCACAGGAAAAGCCATGTTGGCAACTATGGTTTTAGGTGCTGATGGCGTTCAAATTGGTAGCAGATTTGTAGCTAGTGAAGAAAGCAGCGCGAATGAAGCTTTTAAACAAGTTATTGTTGATGCTAAAGAAGGAGACACGCAATTAACTTTAAAAGAATTAGCACCGGTAAGACTCATTAAAAATAAATTTTTTGATCAAGTTCAAGAGCTATATAAAACATCACCTACTGTAGAGGAGTTGAAAGCTCTTTTAGGTAGGGCTAGAGCCAAAAAAGGCATGTTTGAAGGCGATTTAGACGAGGGTGAATTAGAAATAGGACAAATATCTGGGTTAATTCATGACATTAAACCAGTTCCTCAAATTGTTGAAGATATTATCACTGAGTTTAACTTGGCTAAAAAGCATGCAATAGGGCTATAATTTTTTTTTAATAACGAAACTTAAGCTCAGATGTTTTAATCCCTTTAAAATAAATAATGCTAAAGTTTTCAAATTTGCTATAATGTCTTAAAAAGAGAATATTACTTATTTTAAGTAATATGAATTTAATAAAAATCATCTTAACATTTGTTAAGATTCTTTCAGAATTATCAACATTTATCATTTTTTAAGATATTTATAAAAACTACCTTAAAATTGTTATTAAATACGACTAAAGCTTACTTTTGTTGAATGCATTTAAGACGCTACACAAAAGAATTTAAATACAATTGGCAACTTGCTGCTCCAGTAATGTTGGGTATGTTAGGGCATACCTTTGTTAGTTTTATTGATAATATCATGGTGGGACAATTGGGAACTGCTGAGCTTGCAGCAGTTTCGCTAGGTAACAGTTTTATGTTTATTGCCATGTCTTTGGGTATAGGGTTTTCAACAGCTATTACACCATTGATAGCTGAAGCCGATGCCGCCAAAGATTTTGTAAAAGGCAAATCGTCATTTAAACATGGATTGTTTTTATGTACCGTTTTAGGGATTTTGCTTTTTTTAATGGTATTTTTTTCAAAGCCATTAATGTATTTGATGAAACAACCCGTTGAGGTTGTAGAACTGGCCATTCCTTATTTAGATTTAGTTGCGTTTTCGCTTATACCACTAATTATTTTTCAAGGCTTTAAGCAGTTTAGCGATGGTTTGTCTATGACGCGCTATCCAATGTACGCCACACTTTTGGCCAATATTGTAAACGTAGTTTTAAACTATCTGTTAATTTTCGGGAAATTTGGTTTCCCTGAATTGGGTATTGTAGGCGCTGCTTATGGCACGCTTGCATCACGAATTATAATGGTTTGGTATTTGTGGTTTTTGTTAAAAGGAAAAGAAAATTCTAAAGCATTTGTTATCAATATCAAGTTTTTTGTACTCGATAAATTAATGATTAGAAAGCTTATTAATTTAGGAGCTCCCAGTGCTATGCAAATGTTTTTTGAAGTTGCCATATTTACCGCTGCCATCTGGTTAAGTGGATTATTGGGAAAAAATCCCCAAGCAGCAAACCAAATAGCCTTAAATTTATCATCTATGACATTTATGGTAGCTATGGGATTAAGTGTAGCATCAATGATACGTGTGGGTAATCAAAAAGGACTGCACCAATATTTAGAGCTGAGAAGGGTAGCATTTTCGTTGTTTTTAATGGGACTAGTGTTTGCCATTATCTTTGGATTGATGTTTTTAATTGGGCATCAATTTTTCCCAAAACTGTATGTAGATTTTAATGATGTTGTAAATTTTAGTGATAATTCTGAAGTTGTTAAAATAGCTTCACAATTATTAATAGCTTCAGCAATATTTCAAATTAGTGATAGTTTACAGGTCATTATTTTAGGTGCATTGCGTGGTTTACAGGATGTTAAAATACCTACCATAATTACATTTATATCCTATTGGTTGGTTGGGTTTCCTGTTAGTTGGTTTTTAGGTAAAGAAAATACCTACGGTAGTTTTGGTATTTGGCTAGGGTTATTGTCAGGGTTAACAACAGCAGCTATTTTATTGTATATTAGGTTTAACTATTTAACTAAAAAGTTAATTTTATCAAATAATAAATAATAATTAATGACACTTCCAAAATTTATATTAGGTGATAACTCCGATTTTCCAAATGCCATTTTTGTAATCCATACCGAGTTTCCAAGGTTTATAATCAATCTTGAAAATGATGAGGTCGAGTGGTTTGAGGATTTTGATGATGAAGACCAAAAAGAACTTCAAACCGAAACAGAAAACGCTATAAAGCTGGCAACAGAATTTTATGATGCTGAAATAGCAAAATATGAGGATTAGAATTGATATTGGATGATTGAAAAACTGTTACAATACGATAGCGAGTTATTTTTATATTTAAATAATTTAGGATCAGAAACATGGGATGGTTTGTGGTTAATAATAACCAATAAGCTTTATTTTGGAAGTTTTCTGGGAGCGCTTCTATTTTACTTATTCTACAAAAAATTTGGTTGGAAAGCATTGTTAATTTTAATATTAGTTGTTGCTTTAATGATTACGTTTACAGATCAAGTTACTAATATTTTTAAACGAAGTTTTGCCAGACCAAGACCTTGTGGTGAAGCCAATTTGGTTGAACACATTCGTTTTATAGCAGTACGTTGTGGAAAATACGGTTTCTTTTCTGGCCATGCTTCAAACTCAATGGCTGTAGCCATTTTTGGCGGTTTGCTGCTGAGACCTTTCTATAAAAAGTTAATCTATGTGTTATTTTTAATAAGCTTAGTGGTTGCTTACAGCAGAATTTATATTGGTGTTCATTACCCTTTGGACATTGTTTGTGGACTTACCTATGGAGCATTATCCGGATTTATGTTTTATAAATTAGCTAAATATTTAACTAAAAGATATATAGGTTAATTTTAGCTTGCTATAACATACAACGATTTTTCTAGTACAGATAAGTTGATTATTTTGTCCGGAATGTCAAGAATTTCACCATCAATTTGAGTATTTAAAACTTGCTCTTTATTTTGATGAATTTTAATGTTGTTTGATTGAAAGTTTTTTACCTCTTTTAATAAATGATGCTTTTTAAAAAGCATCAAAATACTGAAAGCCAATATTTTTATAACACTAAGTTTAGAAACAATTAAAACATCCAATAAACCATCTTGTAAAGAAGCTCTGGGGGTTAAACTCACATGATATCCAAGCTCATTGGAATTTGAAACAAAAATGATTAATGGATTGGTACAAACTTTTTCTCCATTTATTTCAACTTCAATGTTATTATCGTTATGGTTAATTTCTTTTAGCGACATTAATGAAGCTTTAACGTAACCCAATAATTTTCGTGTTTTAGAAAGCTCATAATTCTTTATAACATTGGCGCTAAAACCTAAACCACTGTTACTAAAAAAATAATTGTTGTTAAGGCAACCAATGTCTATTTTTTTAAGTGGCTGATTTTTTATAAGCTGTAATGATTTATGTAACTGTTTAGGGATTTTTAAATTTGATGCCAACCCATTACCAGAACCAATAGGTATAATACCCAATGTGATTTTAGTATTCACTAAGCATGAAGCAACTTCATTTATCGTGCCATCGCCGCCACAGGCAACAATAATGTCGGGATTCTCAAAAATAGATTCTTTGGTTAATATTATGGCGTGTTTTTTATGTGATGTTTCTTTAACAACTATATGGTAGTTTTCTTTTTCAAAATATTGATGCAGCACATCTAAATTGATATGGTTATTGCCATTTCCGGCAATTGGGTTTATAATAAAGTGAATATTTTTCAAAGTGTATCCTTAATTTTTAAACCATCATTTCTGTATAAATAATCTGCTACTTGATAATAAGAAATCGTTTCATTTAAAAAACTGTCATCAACAGGAAGTTCTGTCAAACTATTGTTTGAGTTATCCCATTCATAGAAATTTGATTGATGCTGGTCACCAAGTACCATTAGTTTATTCTCTTTTAACAACCCAAGTTTTCTATAATTTCCGATTAATGCGCGCTCATCTTCTTTTTGCATTTGCAGAATGTTTTGGCCAAATAAATTAGAGTTATAATCCCAATTCAGGATACTAAAAAGAGTAGGAAAGACATCAATTTGGGAGCATAGTTTATCTACTTTTTGAGGAGATACATTTTTTGTGTTAAAGATAAGGGCAGGGATATGATAATTTTCAACATCTAAACTCCAACGTCCTGCACTACTAGCACAATGATCAGACATGATAACAAAAACTGTGTTTTCAAACCAGGGTTTGGTTTTTGCTTGCTTTAAAAATTCGCCAATGGCATAATCGGTATATTTTACAGCGCCATTTCGTCCAGTTCCTGATGGAATATCTATTTTACCTTCAGGGTATGTGTATGGTCTGTGGTTTGAGGTCGTCATTATAAAATCGAAAAAAGGTTGTCCGCTTTCGTAAGTTTTATCAGCTTCACTTAAAACTTTATTGTAAATGTCTTCATCGCAAATACCCCATGCATTTTCAAAAGTTACTTCACTATCATCAATATTTGTTCGCTTAGTTTTTATGTTGGAGTCTAGTAAAAACCCTCTTCCTCTATCAACTATATTAAAGCCATTCCCTCCAAAGAAACTATTCATATTATCAAAATAGCCATCACCACCATAAAAAAAGTTTCTCTCATAGCCTTTATCTTCAAACACTTCTCCAATAGTAAAAAGGTCTAAATTATTACCCCGTTTTACAATACTTCTCCCAGGAGTTGGTGGTATTGAAAGCGTAATAGCCTCCATGCCTCTTACAGTTCTTGTACCTGTGGCATATAAATTACTGAAGAATATACCTTTTTGTACTAATGAATCCAGTGTTGGCGTTATATTTAATTCACTGCCCAAGGCATTTAAATATTTGCCGCTTAAACTTTCAATACATATAAAAATAATATTTGGATTTTCTTGGGTTTCTTTAGAATCTAAAGCAGAAATGTGCCTGTAAATAGACTCAGGGTTTGGCAAAGAAATACTGGTTTTATTTCCCATACACTTTTTAACAATATTGAAAGCAACATCATCATTTATTGTTTTGTAAAAATCTTTATAGGGCAATTCATTATTTCTAAATGCAGCGAAAAAAGAGTAAATACCCGTTTTTGAAATTTCATTATTATACCGATTATCAAATTGTTCTGCATGTTCATTTTTAATAAAAAGACCAAAAATTATAGCTATTAATGTTATAAAAACTGAAGTTGTAATTTTACTTTTAAATGGATCATCGTTACTAAACGTATGTTTAAAAGCAGATGTTTTTTTTGTAACATAAATAACTAATATCAATAATAGAATGATTCCACTAAGAAGGAATGGAATAGGGTAGGATTCGTTTATGTTTTTTACAACTTCATAGGTGTAAACCAAATAATCTACCGCTATAAAATTGAAGCGTCTTTGGAATTCTTCCCAAAACGTAATTTCAGCAAAAAAAGAAAATATAAAAATAATGACTCCTAATGAAAAGCCAATGTAAGTAATTGCTTTATCTAATATAGAACCATAAAGTTTTATAGGAACAATTGATAAGTAAACAATGTATGGAATTGCAAAAAAGGAAACTGTACCAATATCAAATAAAAAACCTATGATGAAAGTGTTTGCTAATTTAAAAAATGAAGTATCTACCTCATTAAAATTCCAAATTAAAAAGGCAATACGAACTAATAATGAGACAGAAATAAAAAAAATGGTATATGCTTTTAAAAGCGTAAATCGTTTTGGGAAAAGTTTAAAAGGCATTGAAAAAACTTAAATAGGTTTAAGCTATCAAAGGTCTTTTAAATTTGAACATTAATATAATTTAATAAGTGCCGAATGATTATTTTGAACCTTTTATTTATGCTTTAAAACTATATCCTTGTATTCTGAAGGGGTCATGTTTTTAAGTTTTTTAAAACTTGTGTTGAATGATGTTTTTGAATTAAAGCCTACATCTTTTGCGATTCCTAAAAGGGAATAATGCTCGTGTTTGTTTTCATGCAAAGCTTCAATAAAAGCTTCAATGCGATAACTGTTAACAAACGCCTGGAAATTCGTTTGCATGTAATTATTTAAAACCTCAGAAATGTATTGTCTGGGTACATGTAACAACTCAGCAATTTTTTGAATGGAAAGGTTAGAATCTGTATAGATTTTATCTTTTTCCATAAGCGTTATAAGTTTGGACTTTATGCTTTCAAAATCTTCAACATGTAGTGATGAGTTTTTATATTTTTCACTTTCCTTATTTATTAAAATATCTTTTGGCGATAGCACTAACTTAAGTGCTATGGTATAGAAAAGAAATGCAACAACTATTATGGTATATTCTCCAAGGTGTTCTTTTGTTATGGCAAAAAAGGTTTCTTCATAATAAAACCAATACAAAACCTCGTCCAAAATTGAAAAACCAATTATTATAACCAACGGAACAATAAAATATAGCATCCATTTTTGGGACTTGGCTTTTAACAAGCTTATTAAGGTGTAAAACATGTAACCCAAAAAGGTAAGCTCAACGAAAATTTCGATGAAATCAATAATAAAAATGCCTTCAGAATAAATAATTTCCAATAATTCAATTACGAAAAAGAACAGATTTGGTACAAAAAAAAATAAGTCTTTTAGAGAAAATTTTTTGGCCTTTGATAAGTAATATTTTACAAAAAGAAATAAAAAAGTAATGAACAGCGATTTGTCAAAAAGAAATAAATCTACATTGGGACTAATTAAGTTGGTTTCATCATCACCAAAAATGTATAGAATTACCGAAAATATAGTGCCTAAAAGCAGATATAAAGTGGGCTTTAAATAATTATTTTTATTTTTAAAAAGTACTATCAGCAAAAACAGTCCTTGGATTAAAGCAATTATTTGAACAGTTTTAAGCATTTTATTTTAATTTCATAAGATAATCTGCCGCAGCGAAGGGTGTAGTTTTATTGGTTTCAACAAGCTTAAGTTGTTCTTCTAATTCTTTTTTGATTATTGGGGCATTAAAAAAATCAGATTTTAATTGGTTTTCAATGGTTTGTATAAGCCAAAATTTGTTTTGCTCATGTCGTTTTGTGATGAAATAATTGTTTTTGGTGGTTAACTCAACATAATCTAAAATAATTTCCCAAATAGCATCAATACCTTCATTATGTAAAGCACTACATGTGGTTACTTTAGGTTGCCATTTTGATGCTTTTTCAGGATATAGGTGAAGCGCTCTATTAAATTCTACCTTAGCAAGTTTGGCATTTTTTACATTATCACCGTCTGCTTTATTAATGGCAATGGCATCTGCCATTTCAATAATGCCCCGTTTAATACCTTGTAATTCATCACCAGCTCCAGCGAGTTTTAGCAATAAAAAGAAATCTACCATGCTATGAACAGTTGTTTCACTTTGACCTACACCAACAGTTTCAATAATAATCACATCAAAACCAGCAGCTTCACAGAGAATTATGGTTTCTCGTGTTTTTCTGGCTACACCACCCAAAGAGTCTCCAGAAGCTGATGGACGAATAAATGCATTTTTATCTTTAACCAAAGCTTCCATTCGGGTTTTATCTCCTAAAATACTACCTTTTGTAATAGTGCTACTGGGGTCTATAGCCAAAACAGCAACACGTTTTCCTAAGCTGGTCAAGTGTTTTCCAAATGCTTCAATAAACGTGCTTTTACCAACACCAGGAACTCCCGTTATGCCAATTCTAATGGATTTATTGGCAAATGGCAAGCAACTTTTTAGAATATTGTTTGCTTG